>NZ_JAIFJY010000015.1:0-146608 GCF_051835185.1 Klebsiella sp. K5-306 | reverse complement strand
GGAAGTTCTTCAGCTCTTCGATTGGCAGATCGTAGCCGGTGAGGTGCAGCAGGCTGTAGATCAGCATCGAGCCGTGACCGTTGGACAGCACGAAGCGGTCGCGATCGGCCCAGGACGGGTTCTGCGGGTTATGGTTCAGGAAATCACGCCACAGGACTTCGGCAATGTCAGCCATACCCATCGGGGCACCCGGGTGGCCGGATTTGGCTTTCTGTACTGCGTCCATGCTCAGGGCTCGCAGCGCGTTGGCGCACAGGCTGCGGGTGGTTTTTGTGGTATTCATAAGTCTCTTTTCCTGCCCTTACAGCATCTGCTGAATCTGATTTTCCAGTTTGACCTGATCGACCGCGAACAGGCGGATACCTTCCGCCAGTTTTTCCACCGCCATCGGATCCTGATGATGTTGCCAGAGGAACTCCGCCTGAGTCATCGGGCTGGGGCGGGTTTCCGTCACGCAGCCGGGCGCCAGCTGGCGACTCAGCGTCCCTTCACTGGCGGCCAGTTCATCAAGCAGCGCCGGGGAGATAGTCAGGCGATCGCAACCTGCCAGCGCCTGGATCTGCTCGATACGGCGGAAGCTGGCCCCCATCACCACGGTGTCGTAGCCGTGCGATTTGTAGTACTGATAAATCTGGCGCACGGAAACCACGCCCGGATCGCTGTCGACCTGATACTCCGACTGCGGTTGGTTTTTCTGATACCAGTCGTAAATACGCCCTACGAACGGCGAGATTAAAAAGACGCCGGCTTCGGCGCAGGCCCGCGCCTGGGCAAAGGAGAACAGCAGGGTCAGGTTACAGTTGATACCGCTTTGTTCCAGCTCCTCTGCGGCGCGAATCCCCTCCCAGGTGGCGGCAAGTTTGATGAGGATGCGTTCCGGCCCGACGCCGTTCTTTTCATACATCTGAATAAGCTTGCGCGCCTTCGACACGCACATCCCGCGATCCCAGGCAAAACGGGCATCGACTTCGGTAGAAATACGCCCGGGCACATGACGCAGCACCTCGGTACCGATATCCACCGCCACCTGATCGCAGGCGTTTATCAGCTGCGTTTCCGGGCTGCCGCCCTGCCGACGCGCCTTGCCGATGGCGTCGGCAATGAGTGCCTGATACTGCGGGAGCTGCGCGGCCTTCAGCACCAGTGAAGGGTTGGTAGTCGCATCCTGCGGGGCAAATTTTTTAATCGATTCGATATCGCCGGTGTCGGCAACCACCGTGGTGTATTTTTTCAGTTCGTCTAACTGGCTCATAGTCTGTTCCTTATATTACGACTGCGGATATTAATCTCTGGCATGCTGGTGTTCGTAATAGTCGATACGCTCCACTTTTGACGCGGAGCCGCCGCCTTCATATTCGGATTCAAGCCAGGCCTGAATAATTTTTTTGCCCAGCTCCGGGCCAATCACGCGCGCGCCAAGAGTGATAATCTGCGCGTTATTACTTTTGCGCGCCCGCTCGGCGGAGAAAGTATCGTGGCATTGGGCGGCTCGTATCCCCGGCACTTTATTCGCCACAATGCTCATTCCAATACCGGTGCCGCAAATCAGGATGCCGCGATCGTGCTCGCCCTGCTTTATTGACATTGCCACCGCGTGGGCAACATCCGGGTAGACCATGCTGCCCTGGCGTTTATCGCTGCTGTAATCCGCGACCTTAATTCCCTGCCCATTCAGATAAGCGACGATAGCGTCGCGAAAAGCATAGGCGGCATCATCCGCACCAATAGCGATTGTTTTCATGATAATTTCCTTAATTTAGCTGTACGTCTTAATTTAGTTCCGGATAGAAAAAGATTTGGTCGCCACACTGAATATTCTGGGGGACGTCACCATTGAGATGCACCATCCCCGGTAATTCAGCGGTGGCAGCGCCATCAAATTTTAAAGTGATATGGCCAAGCTGTTTTAAATTTGCCGTTGCAACACCACCTACCGCCGTGACTCGATAAATAGTCTCATTTATTTTCATTATCTGCCCGGGTGCCAATTCAGCTGTCAGCTCACTGCTCTGATGTACGGCGCAATACATCGCAATATCGTCAGGAACGGATTCAGAAAATAAAATCAGCTGATGCTCCTGTAGATAGTCTTTGACATATTTCCCGACAGCCGTGATAAGTAATGAATACAACGGCGCAGTCATATTATTTGTTCCCTTTGGTGGCAGGCGAAGATAACGTCACTTTCTCTTCACTGGTTTCTTCTTTTACCGGTTCAATCCTCGGCGCGCGCTTTTTCAGACGCTTATCAAACCAGGCCACCAGTATCGGCGCGGTAATCATGGTGATGATGCTCGCCGTCGCCAGCTGCGCGGTCGCGGCATCCACGTACATCGCCAGCGAGGGATCGGCCTGAGCCACCATTGCCGGCGTCAGCGCAGAGCTGGCGGCGGTTGTCCCCAGCGCGGCGCCCAGCGCGGTTTTCTTCTTCAGGAACAGGTTGTAGATAAAATAGAACACAATGCCGGTTAGCGCAGAGATAATGCCAAGCAGGATCCCGGACAGTCCGGCGGTAAAGACCGTGTTAATGCTGGAATTGGCGCCGATGGCAAACGACATAATAATGATAATCAGCGGCTGAGCGGCGGCGCACAGCTGTTTGAAACGCTCATCAAGGTTGCCCCACAGCATACCAATCAGCAGCGGGATAAGCATCGATAGCAGCGCGGCGAAAGGAATATTGGCCAGGCCGCTGACCCCCAGCACCATCATGGTAACAAAGGGCCCATCCTTGACGCAGAAGACGGAGATCGCCCCGGCATCGCTGGCATCGCCGTAGTTGCTGCACAGCGCGATATATAGCGAGCTGTTGGAGCTGGTTAAACAGGCAATCAGCGCCAGGGTCGAAATACCGAGGAAACCGTTGGGGCCAAACATCGCCCCGGCCACCCATACGGCCAGCGCGCCGGCGAGGCATTTCAGCAACAACAGCACCGCGCCTTTATAGAGCGGCAGGCCGGCCTGGCGGATATTGATCGAGGTACCACAAATCAGCAGAAAAATCCCCATCATTGCGCTGGAACCGACTTTGAATAATGCGGTCGTCGGGCCGCCGATGCCCAGGACTTCTGGAGCAAAGGTATTAATAAGAATCGCCACGAGCAACGGAATAATAATTAAACCGCCTGGCACCTTATTCATCTTCTCTAATATATTTATGTTCATAGGGTAACTCATAAATTATGATTCAACAGAGATAACGACGCAATACTACCCGGACGACCATTACGTCGCTTTTTATTTATATGACCTGTGGGTTATAGCTGCGCTTCTTTATAAATTCTTTCAACAATTGTACTAATAATATCTTCTGGTCCGGTTAAACCGCCTTTGCCGACGCAAATCAACCCCGCATAATCGCCGCCGATAATACGCACCATATCGGTTTGCGGTATCACGTAGTCGATCATTTCAATCCCGGTCGCGCCAAGCTCTTTAAGAACATTCACCATCGTATCGCCGCCGGTCATATACAGGCCTTTAATTTCTCCGGCTGCGCAGTTAAGCACTTCACGAACAATATTCCCCAGTCCCTGGTTAATATTTTCCGCAGCCTGTCCGTGGACCAGCCCAAAGCGCTGCTCTTCTTCCTGAAGATTCAGCAGCCGCCCGGTTAACGCGGATTCAAAAACGAAGATAGCGTTCTGCTGCGCCGGCACGCACTGCCGGGCATGCTGCACCACGCGATTCACTTCGATTTCAGCGGCGTTTTTCCTGTCAACCAGCAGTTCGGCATCAACAGGGATGTGACACACTCTTTCATCATTAGCGATCAGGTACTGAAGCTGCTTTTTGGTCACCGGCGTGGCGCTACCGGCAACCACCAGAATCGAACCGCGCGGGTTTTCCGCCCCTGACGACGCTGTTGCGCTGCTGCGCGCTTCCCGCATCAGGCCACGACGGACCGCAAGCCGCTCGGTAAAAGGCCCCGGGTCGACCGCCAGCACGTTCCAGTTCAGCGCCACCACCGCCCCGGCAATCGCATCGACATCGTCAACGGTAATCGCATCGACGACGATCACCCGCACGCCGCGCTGCTGCTGTTCCTGGAGATCCCGCTGCAGTTGCTCCTCGCCTTTCATTACCGACGCCAGCGCGATATGCCCGACCTGATGATGGGTCTGCGCCGCCAGCAATCCCGGCACCCAGGATTCGGTAACCGGAGTACGCACATCGCGTGCGACATCGGTTCGCGAAAGCGCGACGGAGTCAATTACCGAATAGCCGCCAACCAGAATTCGCCGCGACTGCGGCATCGCCGGCACGACGACGGCAACCGTTTCCAGCGGCAATTGTTCCAGCATGGCATCAATTTCAAAGCCGATGCCGCCGCGCAGCGTGGTATCAATACGCTTGGTAAAGTAGTGCGCGCCGCGCGCCTGCAGCTGCTTCACCGCGGCGCTGACCTGCTGCTGGGCTTCCGCTTTCGGCAAAGGACGGCTGTCGCTGCTGACGACCATCGCCGGATACTCCACCTCATTGCGGGCGAAGGATTCAGTATCGAAGAACGCGGCGGTTTTTAACCCGCTACGCGCCAGCAGCACCCCGACGGTGGTCGCACCGGTCAGATCGTCGGCCACGATCCCCAGCTTACCGCCTTCCCCCTGCGGCCAGATCATTTCAATACAGGCGGGCGTCACGCCGGAGACGTAGATCCCTTCATGAATAAACTCCGCCAGCGGACCACTTTTACCGGTGGGATGGAGGTTAATCGTCGGAATACCGCGTTTGGGATAGAGACCGCAGCGTAGCGTGCCGCCGCAGTCGATAACCATCAGACCGATCTCCTCTTCCGGCGGCTCGCCGTTTTTAAATACGTCGACGGAAGGCCAGCCGGTCAGTTCGCTCAGGCGCTCAACAACCGGGGGACAAATCCCCCCGGTGATATAAGCAATCTTTTTCGCCTGGCTAATATTAATGGTCAGCGGCCCGCCCCAGCCCTTACAGCCTTTGCTAATTAACAGATGTTTTTCCATTTCTCTGCCCTTTTGCTTCGCATTAACCTCAGCGATTAGTGGTTTTTCATTTTCCAGTAGCTCACCGCGGCCATTGTGGACTCCAGCATACTGACGGTGCCCGCTTTACCGGTGCCGGCAATATCAAACGCCGTGCCGTGGTCTACCGAGCTACGCATAAACGGCAGGCCAAAGGTAATGGTCACGGAACGCTCAAAATCGAGGGTTTTACAGGCGATATGCCCCTGATCGTGGTAAAGCGAGAGGATGGCGTCATAGCGCCCCTGTTTACCCAGATGGAAGACGGAATCTGCCGGCACCGGGCCGATGGCGTTAATCCCCATTTCCTGCGCCGCTTTGACTGCCGGGATGAGGTTATCGGCTTCTTCGTGGCCAAACAGGCCGTTGTCTGAACCATGCGGATTCAGCGCGGCTACCGCAATGCGCGGATTTTTGATATTCAGCGCGGTAAACTCATGGTGGATCTGCTGCACGCAGGCCAGAACGCGCTCTTTATTGGCGTAATCGCAGGCGTCTTTAAGCGCCATATGACGGCTCACGAAGAAGACCCGTAGGTTATGAACGTGGAACATGGTCAGGCCATAATCGGATTGCGTTTCAACCTGATAGATCTCGGTATGACCCGGCAGTTTACACCCCGCCAGCTTGATTGCTTCTTTATGAATCGGCGCGGTAGAGACCACATCGATCAGGCCGGCTTTCCCCAGTTCGATAGATTTCAGCACATAGTCCAGCGACATCTGCCCCGCCAGCTTCTGCACTTTGCCCCATTCAATGCTCTCGCAGTCATACTCACCGGTTTCCAGCACGTCCACCGTACCCCAGCTGAAGCGAGCTTCCTGCGGATGGCTAATTTTGTTAATCGGAAAATCACAGCCCATGATTTTCATTGCTCTGGCGATAATCGGCGCTGAGCCAATCAAAAAAGGTTTGCACTCGTCGTAGACGCTTTTCTCCATCATCGTCGCGACTGAAATCTCCGGACCAATCCCGGCAGGATCGCCAATGGTAAGTGCGACAACGGGCTTTTTCTCTTGTGACATCGTGGACCTCTCGTAGTGAAGTTCGGTTTGTTCATATGTTCAATAGTGAATCATATGCTCAAAACATTACCTGATGATTGAGAGGTTATTGGTGATTTAGATCACATAAAAAAATCCATAGATTTATTTTATAAAAAAATGTGATCTAACATATGTTCATTGGGTGATAAAAAGTTCAATCTCTCTCATAAGCGAAAGCCATTTCACGACAAGCTATTGATTTACCTATTATGGAGAACAAGATGGAACAAATCTGGTTAGGAACCAGCTGGAAAATGAATAAACCGTTATCGCAAGCCATGGCCTTTTGTGAAACGCTGGCGCAGCGGTTACCGCAGGTGAGGCATCCGAAAATCCAGCCGTTTATTATTCCCCCTTTCACCGCCATTTATCCCGTCAGCCAGTATCTACAGCAGCATCAGATCCCCTGCCTGACCGGCGCGCAGAATATGCATGAAGCGGAAAACGGCGCCTGGACCGGTGAAATTTCCGCCGCCATGCTGGCTGAAACCGGCGCCTCCCTGGTCGAGCTTGGTCACTCCGAGCGTCGCGGCGCGTTCAATGAATCCGACGCCGCCATTAACCAAAAAGTGCATCGCGCCCTGCGTCACGGCCTTCGACCTCTGATCTGTATCGGCGACAGCGCCGATGAAAAACGCTGGCAGGTCTCACGGGAAACGGTAGTGCGGCAGATGAAAATCGCGCTTTATGGCCTGAATGAACAGCAGGTTTTACACACTCTGGTTGCCTATGAGCCCATATGGGCTATCGGCGAACACGGCACGCCGGCGACGCCGGAGCAGGCCGCAGAGATCCACCGGGCGCTGCGTCAGGCGTTATGCGAGACCTTCGGCGAAGAAATCGGACGGCGCATTCCCCTGCTGTACGGCGGTAGCGTCAATCGGCAAAATGCCGTAGAACTGCTTCAGCAGGATGACATTAACGGACTGTTTATTGGCCGCGCGGCATGGGATGCCAACGGCTATTGCGACATTGTTCAACGCGTTACAGAGGAATTTATTCTTCAGGCGCAGTAGTATTAGGGAGACATCAAAGATGGAAACACCAGGCGATAACTATGACTGAACAAGACTCAGATTATGCGCTGCTGACAGAAATTGCCGTGGCCTATTACGATCAGGAGCAAACCCAGGAAGAGATTGCAAAACGCTTTGGGATCTCACGCATTAAGGTCGGTCGGTTGCTGAAAAAAGCTCGCCACGAAGGGATTGTCGAGATCAGCGTGAAATACCACCCGGTCTTCAGCTCCCAGATTGAGCAGCAGTTTATCTCCCATTTCGGCATCAAGCGCGCGCTTATCGCCCTGGACCATCACGACGAGGATGAACAGCGCCAGCAGGTCGCGGCGCTGGTCAGCAACTATCTCGCCGGGATCCTCAAAAGCGATATGACCGTGACCGTCGGGCAGGGTCGCAACGTCGCCGCCGTGGCCAACCACGTGGGGATCTTTCCAGAGCGCAACTGTCGCTTTATTTGCGGTATCGGCGGCACCAAGCGCGACAACCAGCTGATCGATGCCGATCACATCAGTCGAAACCTGGCGCGTAAATTCAACGGTTTTAGCGAAACGCTGTACGCCCCGGCCTATGTCGAAACGCCGGAACTGCGCTCAGCGTTTATGCAAAACCGGCTGATTAAAGCCACGCTCGAACAGGCAAGCAAGGCGGATGTAGCCATCATTGGCCTTGGCGATATGAACGAAAATAGCTTTATGGTGCAGCTCGGCTGGTTCTCCCCACAGGAAATTGCGACCGCGCGCCAGGAACAGGGCGTAGTGGGCGATCTCGCTGGCTATAGTTTTTTCAATATTCAGGGTAAACCGGTTGATACGGTGATGAACGATCGGGTTATCGGCCTGAGCCTTGAACAGCTTCGCGCCATCCCGTGCGTGATCGCCATTGCTTCGGAAAGCACCAAGGCAACGGCGATCCTCGGCGCGCTGCGCACCGGCGTAATTGATGTGCTGGCCACCAGCGCATCTAATGCCCGGGCGGTGATCAATATGCAGAAGGCGCTATGAATAAAGGGCGCCGAGGCGTCCTGAATTTCATGAGCGGCCTGCCCAGGCGATTGCCGTACGCTTTTTCCGGGCGGTGGCAAAAGCCGGGATTATTTCTTGCCCTGATTTTTCGTTAAGACAGCATCAAGCTTGCCCGCAATATCATTCAGCGGCTTCCACAACGCGCCCAGCACGATAAGCGGCCCGAACCACGCCGAATCGCCCTGCGCGCTCTGGCCCTCAATCAGCAGATACAGCAGATGAAACAGGCAGGAAGCCGCGGATACGACGCCGAGAATAAGAGAGAGGATGAACAGAATATTTCTGCTATCAGAAAGACGAGGCAGGCCATACTGACTCCACAGACCAACCCCCACTGCGGCCAAAAATATCGCAGCAGATAGTGCTAATGGGCTATCCATAGCCACTCCTGTTTTCCGTAACGCGGTATTGGTGAGGTTGCGTCTACCCGGCCAGCTGTTTCAGCAGCTTTTCCACAAAGCGCGGCACTTCTTCGCTTGCCGGGCCATAGTGTTTCTCGGCAAATTCGCTGCCTACCTGGCTTGGTTCGAGATTTAGTTCAACCGTGTGGGCGCCCTGCAGCCGCGCTTCATGGACAAACCCTGCCGCCGGATAAACGTGCCCGGAAGTACCGATGGCGATAAAGATATCCGCCTCCGCCAGCGCCAGGTAGATTTCATCCATATCCAGCGGCATCTCGCCGAACCACACCACGTGCGGGCGCAGCGGCGCGGGAAACTGGCAGCAGTGACACTTATCTTCCGTCGTCACATCACCGGTCCACGCCACCACCTGGCCGCTCCACGAACAGCGCACCTTCAGCAGCTCGCCGTGCATATGGATCACCCGACGGTTGCCCGCGCGCTCGTGCAGATTATCGATATTCTGGGTCACCAGTAGAAAATGGTCACCCAGTCTCTCTTCCAGCCGCGCCAGCGCCTGATGCGCCGCATTGGGCGCAATGTCCGGGCTTTGCAGCTGACGACGGCGATCGTTGTAAAACGCCTGCACCAGCGCCGGGTCGCGGGCGAACCCTTCCGGCGTTGCGACGTCTTCTACCCGATGCTCCTCCCACAGGCCGTCGGCGGCGCGGAAGGTTTTAATTCCCGACTCCGCCGAAATACCCGCGCCGGTTAGCACCACGACTCTTGGTTTTTCCATCGTTTCAGGTGTCTCCTTATCTTCGCCGAAGAAAATCCGCTGACGCAGACGGTCTCGTAACCGACGCTTATTGCGGCGAAATCGGCTTAATCGATGTAAGCGGCGCGACTGCATAGCTACCTCTGTCGTTAATGAGTCAGATGAAGGAAGGCCGCACCGCGCATACCTCCCGCATCGCCATGACGCGCGCGTTCGATGCGCGGCACGCTGGCAACGGGGAGCAGATGTCGCGGCAGGCGCTGCGCCAGCCCTTCGGTTATTGCTGTAAAGTTAGACAATCCCCCGCCCAACACCAGCAGATCCGGGTCGACAATCGTTAAAATATTGCCCAGGCACACCGCCAGCAGATCGAGATAGCGCTCAACGTGCTCGCGCGCCTTCGCGTCGCCCTGCTGCCAGAGCGCGACGATCTCGGGTGAGGTTAAGGATTGTTGGTAAAAATGGTGGTACAGCCAGGCAAAGCCGCGTCCGGAAAGGTAGTTTTCAATGCAGCCCAGTTGGCCGCAGCCGCAGCGCGTAAGCGGGAAATCGCGCCCTACGACTTCCAGCGCATCCACCGGCAGGCGGATATGGCCGAATTCGCCGGTTATATAGCGATGCCCGGTAATCGATTTACCGTTGAGCACCAGCCCGCCGCCAACGCCGGTGCCGAGGATCATCCCCATCACCAGCGGGTATTGGGTAAATTCGTCGTCCCACGCTTCGGAGAGGGCAAAACAGTTGGCATCGTTATCAAGCCGCACATCGCGCCCCAGCCGCTTGCTCAGATCGGCCCGCAGCCGTCTGCCGCTGGCGGCAGGGACGTTGGCGGCATAGAGCGTACCGTCTTCCGTCTCCGGCATGCCGGGAATACCGATGCCCACCGAACCCTGACAGCCGAAGCGCTGGTCGGCCTCCGCCACCAGCGCTTCTACCGCTTGCAAAAAATCTTCATAGCTCTCTTTTGGCGTGGCGACGCGTTTTTCCCACTGCAGCCGCCGCGCGTTATCAAATACGCCCAGCGCTATTTTGCTGCCGCCAATGTCAAATCCATAGTACATTTCAGCCATTCCTCTTTACCGATCGGCAACGCCGACCATGACGATAAATTACTGGCCACTCAGCACCCTCGCCGGGTCAATGCGGCTGGCGCGGCGGGCGGGATACCAGCTGGCCAGCAAACTCAGCAACAGTGCCGTCACCAGCACGTAAACGACGTCCAGCCAGTGCAGTTCAGACGGCAGGAAGTCAATAAAATAGATGTCGCCGGAGAGGAATTTATGCCCGATCAGATCCTCAATACCGTTAATGATTGCGGTCAGCTTAAATGCGCAGATAACGCCAATAGCCACGCCAATCAGGCTACCTACCGAACCGGCAAGTAAACCATACCATACGAAAATCGCGCGGATCAGCCCGTCTTTTGCGCCAAGCGTGCGCAGCACCGCAATATCGCCGCTTTTATCTTTCACCGCCATCACCAGGGTCGAGACGATGTTAAAGCAGGCCACGCCAATCACCAGCACCATCGCCAGATACATAATGGCGCGAATCATCTGAATATCCCGGTACATATAGCCGTAGGTACCGATCCAGCTTTTGATGTAAACGTAGCTGTTGGTCACTTCGCCCGCATCGCGTACCAGCGTATTGGCATGAAACACGTCGGTCACTTTGATAGCGATCCCCGTCACGCTGCTGCCCATATCCAGGTACTGCTGCGCATCCTGCATGGGAATCATGGCAAAACTATGATCGAGCTGGCCGCTGAGCTGCAAAATGCCGGTAACATGAAGCCTGACGCGCTTTGGCTGCAGCAGCTGGTGCTCGGCATCGGAGTTAGGGATCATGATCGACACCCAGTCGCCCTGCTTGACGTGCAGCGCATCGGCAACGCCTTTACCGAGGATCACCTGCTGCTCGCCGGCTTTAAAGCTGGCCCACGCATTGTTCTGCACAAAGTTGGGTAACGAACTGAGACGGCTTTCCTGCTGCGGGTCGACGCCTTTCACCTGAATTGCGCGCATGTTGCTGCCGCTCTCCACCAACCCGGTGAAGTTAATATAAGGCGCCGCGGCAACGATACCTTTGACCTTTTCAACCTTCGCCAGCGCCTCGTTCCAGTTGTTCCACGGCTGGTTTACCGGCTCAATTTCACCGTGCGGTACCACCGCCAGAATGCGGTTATTGAGCTCGCGTTCGAAGCCGTTCATCGCGCTCAGGCCAACGATCAACACCGCCACGCCCAGCGCGATACCGATCGTCGAAATAACCGAAATCAGCGACACCATCCCACCGCGCCGCCGTCCACGGCTAAAGCGCAGGGCAATCAATAACGATAACGGAGAAGCCATTACTCAGCCCCCATCAGGGAGAGTTCGGCTGTCAGGCGCCCGTCGCGCATCTCCAGCTGGCGGCTCATGCGTTTTGCCAGCTGGAGGTCGTGCGTCACCACCAGGAAGGCGGTACGCTGGGCGACGTTCAGCTCGCCAAGCAGCTGAAAAATGCTGTCGGCGTTGCGGGCGTCAAGGTTACCGGTGGGTTCGTCCGCCAGCACCAGACGCGGTTTATTAACCAACGCACGAGCAATCGCGACGCGCTGACGCTCGCCGCCGGAGAGCTCCGACGGACGGTGATCGCTACGGTGCTCAAGCCCAACGGAGCGCAGCATCGCTTTCGCCTGACGCTCGATATCCGCCGCCTTCTGTTTACCAATCAGCAGCGGCATCGCTACGTTTTCCAGGGCAGTGAAATCCGGCAGCAGATGGTGAAACTGATAGATAAAGCCCAGTTCGCGATTGCGCAGATCGGCGCGGGCGGCGGCGGAGAGCCGGCTCATTGGCTGGCCGGAAAAGATAACGTCACCGGAGGTTGGCGTGTCCAGGCCGCCCAGCAGATGCAGCAGCGTACTTTTGCCGGAACCGGAGGTACCGACAATCGCCATCATCTCGCCCTCTTCAATGCTGAAGCTGACATCGTGCAACACGTCGGTCTGCACGGTGCCTTCCTGATAGCGTTTGCACAGGTTGTCGCATTGCAGCAGGATCTTATTCATAACGTAAAGCCTCAGCGGGTTGAGTGGCGGCAGCGCGCCATGAAGGATACAACGTAGAGAGTAATGCCAGCGCCATGGCCACGAGGGCAATGACGATGACCTGCAGCGGCTCAATAGCCACCGGCAGCGCGGCGCCGTCGAGGAACGCGCCGATAATCGGCATCAAATTATTGAGCTGGCTGGCAAGCAGCGCGCCCAGCCCGGCGCCGAGCAGCGCACCGACGATCCCGGCGCTGGCCCCCTGGACCATAAATACCAGCATGATCTGCCGCGGCGTCAGGCCGAGGGTCTGCAGGATCGCCACTTCACCCTGTTTTTCCATCACCATCATGCCCAGAGAAGTAATGATGTTAAAGGCGGCCACGGCGATAATCAGGCTCAGCAGCAGGCCCATCATATTTTTTTCCATCCGCACGGCCTGGAACAGTTCGCCTTTTCGCTCTCGCCAGTCCTGCCATTTGGTGCCTTCCGGCAGTTTCTGCTGGCTGAGCGTGTCGACCTGCAGAGGCTGATTCAGCCACAGACGCCAGCCGGTAATGTTCCCCTGGGGGTAACGCATCAGGCGAGAAGCATCGTCGATATTGGTCAACATCTGATAGCCATCGACTTCGCTGCTGGCGGCAAAGGTACCGATCACGTTGAACAGGCGCTGGCTGGGAAGCCGCCCCATCGGGGTAAACTGGCTGGCGGAAGGCACCATCACGCGGATCCGATCGCCGCGGTTGACCCCCAACTGCCCTGCCAACTGCTCACCCAGGATGACGTTATATTTTCCGGCCTGCAGATCGCTCTGCTTCACGTTAACCAGATAAGGGGTCAATGGATCTTTTTGCGCCGGGTCGATGCCGAGCATCACGCCAACCGCTACGCTGCGGGCGCTTTGCAGCACCACATCGCCGGTGGTCAGCGGCGCCACGCGGGTGACGCCCTGTAGTCTGGCTGTGCTTTCCGGCAGTTTTTGCGGGTTTATAGACCCCTGCTGTGCGCTGAGAATGGCCTGCGGCATCAGCCCCAGGATGTTGTTTTGCAGCTCGCGCTCAAAGCCGTTCATCACCGAAAGAACGGTCACCAGCGCCATCACGCCAAGCGTAATGCCAATAGTGGAAAGCCAGGAGACGAAACGACCGAAGCGGTCGGCTGCGCGCCCGCGCATATAGCGAAGGCCGATAAAAAGTGCGGCAGGTTGATACATGTAATCCATCTGATTGCTGATAGCCGATGTCCGAGTATATAAGCGATTATGAGCAGCGTAAATGACTGAAACCTGTAGATTTTATTGGCAAAATCAGTAAAAAATCAATATAAACAACAACATAGAAACATAAGTCGTTATTTAACTTTACGCTTATCGGAGTTCGTTACATTTTCGTCCGTAACATGACATTTGCGATACGGGTTGGCGAATCCTGGTCGATCGCTGATAATCAGACTATTGAATATCAGCGAGTTGCCCTCCATATCGGCAGAGCGAATCCTCAAGAGATCATGATACCGTCTATGCCTGAACAATACCGATACTCTCTGCCGGTTAAAGCCGGCGATCAGCGCCAGCTTGGCGAACTGACCGGCGCGGCCTGCGCCACTCTGGTGGCTGAAATGGCCGAGCGCCACGGCGGCCCGGTGGTACTGATAGCCCCCGATATGCAGAACGCCCTGCGTCTGAATGATGAAATCAGGCAGTTTACCGACAGCATGGTAGCAGGCCTGGCGGACTGGGAAACGCTCCCCTACGATAGCTTCTCTCCGCACCAGGATATTATCTCTTCACGTCTCGCCACCCTGTACCAGCTCCCGACCATGGAACGCGGCGTGCTGATCGTCCCGGTCAGCACTCTCATGCAGCGCGTCTGTCCGCATAATTTCCTCCACGGCCACGCGCTGGTGATGAAAAAAGGCCAGCGGCTGTCGCGGGATGCGCTGCGCTCGCAGCTGGATAGCGCCGGCTATCGTCACGTCGATCAGGTCATGGAGCACGGCGAGTACGCCACGCGCGGCGCATTGCTTGATCTGTTCCCGATGGGCAGCGAGCAGCCCTACCGTCTCGATTTTTTTGATGATGAGATCGATAGCCTGCGTCTGTTCGACGTCGACAGCCAGCGAACGCTGGAGGAAGTCGCCAGTATCAACCTGCTTCCGGCGCACGAATTTCCGACCGACCAGGCCGCTATCGAGCTGTTTCGCAGCCAGTGGCGCGACCGCTTCGAGGTTAAGCGCGACGCCGAGCATGTTTATCAGCAGGTCAGTAAAGGCACGCTGCCTGCGGGGATCGAATACTGGCAGCCTCTGTTCTTTAACGAACCGCTGCCGCCGCTGTTCAGCTATTTCCCGGCGAAAACGCTGATCGTCAACACCGGCGATCTCGAAGCCAGCGCCGAACGCTTCCAGAATGAAACCCGCGCTCGCTTTGAAAATCGCGGCGTTGATCCGATGCGTCCGCTTTTGCCGCCGGAGCAGCTGTGGCTGCGCAGCGATGAACTGTTCAGCGAGCTGAAAAAATGGCCGCGCGTGCAGCTCAAAACCGAACGCCTGGCGGAGAAGGCCGCTAATACCAATCTCGGCTATCAAAAATTACCCGAGCTGGCGATTCAGGCGCAGAACAAAGCGCCGCTGGATAACCTGCGCCGATTCCTCGAATCCTTTAGCGGGCCGGTGATTTTCTCGGTTGAGAGCGAGGGACGCCGCGAAGCACTCGGTGAAATGCTGGCCCGCATCAAGATCGCGCCAAAGCATATTTTGCGTCTTGAAGAGGCGACGGGTAACGGCCGCTATTTGATGATCGGCGCCGCCGAGCATGGCTTTATTGATAGCCAGCGCAACCTGGCGCTGATTTGCGAAAGCGACCTGCTGGGCGAGCGCGTTGCCCGCCGTCGTCAGGATTCACGCCGCACCATCAATCCGGATACGTTGATTCGTAACCTGGCGGAGCTGCATATCGGTCAGCCGGTGGTGCATCTTGAGCATGGAGTTGGGCGCTATGCCGGAATGACGACCCTTGAAGCGGGCGGCATTAATGGCGAATACCTGATGCTGACCTACGCCAACGACGCCAAACTGTACGTCCCGGTATCCTCACTGCATCTGATTAGCCGCTATGCGGGCGGGGCGGAAGAGAATGCGCCGCTGCATAAACTGGGCGGCGACGTCTGGGCGCGAGCGCGGCAGAAAGCGGCCGAGAAAGTGCGCGACGTGGCCGCCGAGCTGCTGGATATCTATGCCCAGCGCGCGGCGAAAGCCGGCTATGCGTTTAAACATGATAAACAGCAGTATCAGCTGTTTTGCGACAGCTTCCCGTTCGAGACCACGCCCGACCAGGCGCAGGCTATTAACGCCGTCCTGAGCGATATGTGCCAGCCTCTGGCGATGGACCGTCTGGTGTGCGGCGATGTTGGCTTCGGCAAAACGGAAGTGGCGATGCGCGCCGCTTTCCTGGCGGTCGAAAACCATAAGCAGGTGGCGGTGCTGGTGCCAACCACCCTGCTCGCCCAGCAGCACTTCGATAACTTCCGCGATCGCTTTGCTAACTGGCCGGTGCGTATTGAGATGCTTTCGCGCTTTCGCAGCGCCAAAGAGCAGGCGCAGATCCTTGAGCAAGTCGCGGAAGGAAAAATCGATATTCTTATCGGCACCCATAAACTGCTGCAGCCGGACGTTAAGCTGCGCGATCTCGGTCTCCTGATTGTTGATGAAGAGCACCGCTTTGGCGTGCGTCACAAAGAGCGCATCAAGGCAATGCGCGCCGACGTCGATATCCTGACCCTGACCGCGACGCCTATTCCGCGCACGCTGAATATGGCGATGAGCGGTATGCGCGATCTTTCGATCATCGCCACGCCGCCCGCCCGCCGTCTGGCGGTCAAAACCTTCGTGCGCGAATATGACGCGCTGGTGGTACGCGAGGCGATCCTGCGTGAGGTGCTGCGCGGCGGCCAGGTTTACTACCTCTATAATGACGTGGAAAACATCCAGAAAGCCGCCGAGAGGCTGGCGGAGCTGGTGCCGGAAGCGCGCATTACCATCGGTCATGGACAGATGCGCGAGCGCGAGCTCGAGCGGGTGATGAACGATTTCCATCACCAGCGTTTTAACGTGCTGGTCTGTACCACCATTATCGAAACCGGGATCGACATACCCACGGCGAACACCATTATTATTGAGCGTGCCGATCACTTCGGCCTGGCTCAGCTGCATCAGCTACGCGGACGCGTTGGCCGGTCGCACCATCAGGCCTATGCCTGGCTGCTGACGCCGCATCCGAAAGCGATGACCCCCGATGCGCAAAAACGCCTTGAGGCTATTGCATCGCTGGAAGATCTCGGCGCTGGCTTTGCGCTGGCGACCCATGACCTCGAAATTCGCGGCGCGGGCGAGCTGCTGGGCGAAGATCAGAGCGGTTCTATGGAAACCATCGGCTTCTCCCTCTATATGGAGCTACTGGAAAACGCCGTTGACGCGCTGAAGGCCGGGCGCGAGCCCTCGCTGGAAGATCTCACCAGCCAGCAAACCGAAGTTGAGCTACGGATGCCGTCGCTGCTGCCAGACGACTTTATCCCGGATGTGAATACTCGCCTGTCGTTCTACAAACGCATTGCCAGCGCGAAGAGTGAGAATGAGCTGGAGGAGATCAAAGTCGAACTTATCGATCGCTTTGGCCTGCTGCCGGATCCGGCCCGCAATCTGCTCGATATCGCCCGGCTGCGCCAGCAGGCGCAGAAGCTGGGGATCCGCAAGCTTGAGAGCAACGAAAAAGGCGGCACCATTGAGTTTAACGAGAAGAATAACGTTAATCCGATGTGGCTGATTGGCCTGCTGCAGAAGCAGCCGCAGCACTATCGACTGGATGGCCCGACGCGCCTCAAATTTACGCAGGACCTCGCCGAGCGTAAAACGCGGATGGACTGGGTGCGCCAGTTTATGCTTCAGCTGGAAGAGAACGCCACCGCTTAACGGTGCCCCGGGATACGATCCGCGCGTCGTATCCCGGCCCCCTCATATTCGGCAAAATTTACAAACATTTTGCAATCCCTCTGCACTTCCACACACTCGTTCGACCATAATCTCAGGGACTTTTCGTATAAAAATAACCACTTACTTGATATGGAATTAAGGTGATGAAGAGCTTTTCGCGACTTTCTTTCTGGCTGGGGATGATGGCTATCGCCGCCGCGCTGGCGCTGCCCGCTCGCGCCAATACCTGGCCCCTGCCGCCTCCGGGCAGCCGTCTGGTCGGGCAGAACCAGTTCCACGTGGTCGAGAATAATGGCGGCTCGCTGGAAGCGATCGCTAAGAAGTACAACGTCGGTTTTCTGGCCCTGCTTCAGGCGAACCCCGGCGTGGATCCTTACGTTCCGCGAGCCGGTAGCGTACTGACCATCCCGCTGCAAACGCTGTTGCCCGACGCGACGCGGGAAGGGTTAGTCCTTAACCTGGCCGAACTTCGTCTCTATTACTATCCGCCGGGCAAAAATGAAGTGACCGTGTACCCTATCGGCATCGGCCAGCTCGGCGGTGATACCATCACCCCAACGATGGTCACCACCGTATCCGACAAACGCGCCAACCCAACCTGGACGCCTACGGCCAATATTCGCGCCCGCTATAAGGCGATGGGCATTGACCTGCCTGCCGTTATGCCCGCCGGGCCGGATAATCCGATGGGCCACCACGCCATTCGTCTGGCAGCGTACGGCGGCGTCTACCTGCTACACGGCACCAACGCCGATTTCGGTATCGGCATGCGCGTAAGCTCCGGCTGTATTCGTCTGCGCGATGATGATATCAAAGCGTTGTACAATGAAATTAGCCCGGGCACCCGAGTGACGATAATCAATACGCCCATTAAGGTATCCGTTGAGCCGAACGGTACCCGTCTGGTAGAAGTGCACCAGCCGCTGTCAAAGCATATTGACGACGATCCGCAGACCCTGCCGATTACGCTCACTGACAGCATGCAGGCTTTCAAACAGGCGCAGTTGACCGATACCGAAGTGATGGAACGTGCAATGATGCTGCGCTCCGGTATGCCGGTTGATGTGACCCGTCACCCCCGGGCCAGCGAACAGTCGCTATAGTTCATCCGCTAACGGACGTAAAAAAACCGCCTTCAGTTCACTGAGGCGGTTTTTTTATGGCAATAATCAAACAGAGTACAGCTTTACTGCGTTTCGCGGCGCCATAAAGGGGTGGGCGCCGCATCTCAGCAGGGAATAACTTACTTCTTACTTCGCGCGGTCAACTGAAGGGGGTCAGAACCGCGCGTGGTCAGTGGCAAAACAGGGGTGGTGCTAAATTATTTATAGATAACCGCGGTTCCGTGAAGGGTATTTGGACCGGTTACTGAAGTGATACGGTAAGAGGTTGCACCCATCTCTTCCGCTTTTTGCGCCAGCTGATCTTCCAGAGAACCCAGGTTGGTGCCAGCAGAGGCGGAAACGGTACCGATTTTATGCTGGCCTGCCGGAGTGGATTGAACTTCAACAGCGGCAAAGCTGGCGAAAGAGAGCGAGCTGAGAACAGCGGCGATGGCCAATGTTTTAACATTTTTCATGATTATTAAACCTGTGCAGATGAATATTTTTGTAGGGACGAACGCATTTACTTAACGATCGATAGGTAAATAATAATGTGATCCACATCACACGTCAAACTATTTTTATAACGTTCGTTTAACTATTTACAAACAGCTTAAAATTCATACATATATGAATTATTTATTTTTAGGCCTGCATCGCTGGCAGCCCATCAGCTTTATTTTTATAATGCTTCTTCAACACACCAACACAGGTACAGCGGCACCATGACAACTGACGTTCAAAGTTGCACGAAAAAAAGCCGTGGCCGACCTAAAGTGTTCGACAGGGAAGCGGCGCTGGATAAGGCCATGACACTCTTCTGGCAGCACGGCTATGAAGCCACCTCTCTCGCCGATCTGGTCGAAGCGACGGGCGCAAAAGCGCCAACGCTTTATGCCGAATTCGTGAATAAAGAGGGGTTGTTTCGGGCGGTGCTGGATCGCTACATCTCGCGTTTTGCCGCCAGGCATGAGGCGCTTTTGTTTGACGACGAGAAAACCGTCGATCGGGCCTTGCGCGATTATTTCACCGCCGTCGCGACCTGCTTCACCAGCAAAGAGACGCCGGCAGGCTGTTTTATGATCAATACCTCTGCGGCGCTGGCGGCCTCCTCAACCGATATCGCCAATACCGTGAAGTCGCGGCACGCGATGCAGGAACAGACGCTCACTCATTTTCTCCAGCAGCGGCAGCTGCGCGGCGAACTGCCGCCAGACGGCGATGTTCATCAGTTGGCGCAGTTCCTGAACTGTATACTGCAGGGGATGTCCATCAGCGCCCGCGAAGGCGCCGATTTCACTAAAATCATGCAAATTGCCGAAACCACGCTGCGGTTGTGGCCCCAGGTTCTTCAGCGCTAATTTCTCCTTTACCGGTGGGCGCACCACCGGTTTCACCCCGCCTTACCCACACATTACGTCATGTTTTCAGTCGTTTATTTCTTTTTTTCTCGAGAATGATATTGATAACAATAATCAATACGGGCAGAATTCAGCCTTAAACATTTCTGTTTATTTCACCCTGTAACAACCGGTGCACCCGTACCGGAAAATTAAAACAACGATATCGTTAGCCCTAACTAATTCGAGTTGCAGGACAAGGTACTTGTGCCTTGATCTGCGCTAGTGCTGGCCCCGTAGGGGCCAGCGCCATGGATGGGCCGAGTAATCCAAAGCCAACACCTGCGACTTGAAGAATGACGGGCATAAACTCATAAAAGGAATGAGCATGAACAAGCGTCTCTGGGTACTCAACCCACTGCTGCTGGCAACCGCCCTGCCCGCCTGGGCCGCTGATGACAATATGATCGTCAGCGCTAACCGAACGCATCGCACCGTCGCTGAAATGGCGCAGACCACCTGGGTCATTGAAGGCCAGGAGATTGAACAGCAGGTACAGGGCGGTAAAGAATTTAAAGATGTGCTTGCGCAGCTGATCCCTGGCATCGACGTCAGCAGCCAGGGACGCACCAACTACGGCATGAACATGCGCGGCCGCGCGATCGTCGTCCTGATCGATGGCGTTCGCCTTAACTCCTCCCGTACCGACAGTCGCCAGCTGGATTCAATCGATCCGTTTAACATTGAACACATTGAGGTGATCTCCGGCGCCACCTCGCTCTACGGCGGCGGCAGTACCGGTGGTCTTATCAATATCGTCACCAAAAAGGGACAACAAGAGCGTCAGGTCGATCTGGAACTGGGAGGCAAATCCGGCTTTGCTAATAGCAACGATCGCGATGAACGCGTGGCGGCAGCGGTCAGCGGCGGTACCGACCACGCTTCCGGTCGTTTGTCGGTCGCTTATCAGCGCTTCGGCGGCTGGTATGACGGTAACCACGATGCGCTAATCCTGGATAATACCCAGACCGGCCTGCAGCATTCCGATCGCCTCGACGTCATGGGGACGGGAACCATTGAAATTGACGATAACCGTCAGCTGCAGCTGGTTACGCAGTATTATAAAAGCCAGGGCGACGATTATGGCCTGTACCTGGGGAAAAATATGTCGGCGGTGACCGGCGACGGCAAGGCCTTTACCACCGATGGTCTGAACTCGGACCGCGTACCCGGCACCGAGCGTCACCTCATTAGCCTGCAGTATTCCGATGCCGATTTCCTTGGCCAGAACCTCGTCAGTCAGGTTTATTATCGCGATGAATCCTTGTCCTTTTATCCCTTCCCTACGCTGAGCAAAGGCCAGGTTAGCAGCTTCTCATCCTCAAAACAGGATACCGATCAATACGGGGCGAAAGTCACCCTTAACAGCCAGCCGCTGGACGGATGGGACCTGACCTGGGGGCTGGATGCGGACCACGAAACGTTCAACGCCAATCAGATGTTCTTCGATCTGAATCGATCAATGTCTTCCGGGGGCCTGAATAACCAGGCAATCTATACCACTGGCCGTTATCCCGGCTACAGCATTACCAACCTGGCGCCGTTCCTGCAGTCCAGCTACGATCTGAACGATATTTTCACCCTCAGCGGCGGCGTACGTTACCAGTGGACGGAAAACCGGGTCGATGACTTTGTTGGCTATGCCCAGCAGCAGGATGTCGCCGGCGGTAAGGTCAGCTCGGCGGATGCCATTCCGGGCGGAAAAACCGATTACGATAACTTCCTGTTTAACGCCGGGATCGTTGCTCATCTCACCGACCGCCAGCAAACCTGGTTTAACTTCTCTCAGGGCGTTGAGCTACCGGACCCGGGGAAATACTACGGCATCGGCAAGTACGGCGCGGCGGTCAACGGCCATCTCCCGCTTCTCTCCAGCGTTAACGTCGGCGACTCGCCGCTGCAGGGGATCAAAGTCAACTCTTACGAACTGGGCTGGCGCTATACCGGTGATAACCTGCGCACCCAGCTGGCGGCATACTATTCGACCTCCGATAAGACGATTGTCGTTAACCGTACCGACATGACCATCGACGTGCAGTCCGATAAACGCCGTATTTACGGCCTTGAAGGGGCCGTAGATTACTTCTTCCCGAATAGCGACTGGAGCGCCGGAGCTAACTTTAACGTGCTGAAATCTCAGGTGAAGAGTGACGGTAGCTGGCAGAAGTGGGACGTGACGCTCGCCTCGCCGGCAAAAGCCACCGCCTGGGTTGGCTGGGCGCCCGAACCGTGGTCGCTGCGGGTACAGAGCCAACAGGTATTCGATCTCAGCGATGCCAGCGGCAATAAGCTTGATGGTTATAATACCGTGGACTTTATCGGCAGCTACGCGCTACCTCTTGGCAAACTGACCTTCAGTATCGAGAACCTGCTTAATGAAGATTATGTCACCGTCTGGGGCCAGCGCGCGCCGCTGCTCTACAGCCCAACCTACGGCAGCAGCTCTCTGTACGAATATAAAGGTCGCGGCCGTACCTTTGGCCTGAACTACGCACTGAGCTTCTGATAAAAAAAGCCCCTCGGCCTGAGCGACTGAGGGGCTAATAGAGATAAACATCTTTTTTACGCTTTGTTAGTCAGAATCAGTTGACCATTGCTGTCCAGCGGGATTTGCGCGCCGGGGTCGCGATCCATACGGATTTTGCCCTGCTGGTCGCCGATTTTGTAAGTGACGTCATAGCCGAGCATTTTTTCCGATTTGTCATACACCGTTTTACAGCGCTGCTGCGTGGTTGTGTAGGTGTCCCCTTCCTGCATTGAGCCCTGAATCTGGTTACCAGCATAGCCGCCGCCCAGCGCGCCCACGACGGTGGCAACGTCGCGGCCGCGGCCGCCGCCGAACTGATGACCAATCACCCCGCCGGCCACTGCGCCTAAGACTGAACCGGCAATACGGTTTTCATCCTGCACCGGGCGACGATGAGTGACGGTGACGTTTCGGCACTCTTTACGCGGGGTTTTAATGCTCTCTTTTATCGGCGTACTGGACACCACCTGCGCATACTGCGGTCCGCGATCTAACACGTTAAGACCGGCAACGGCTGCAACGCCCAGCGCGGCAGCCACGCCAATCCCTATACCCGCCAACATAGATTTATTCACGGGACATCCTCCTTTGTTGCTATTACCGCTAAGTTTGACGCTCAGCCATAAGCCTTGCAAATAAGAAAGCGGATGAAAAGTGCGTGAACGTACGGCAAATCAAGGTGATTCGGAGAAATCTGAGGGGGTTTTACGGAAAAGACAGGAGGATATTCTGGATATTTCCGGGGGAAAGCTTAGCGGAGGGATCCGGGCGACAGCACCTTTTGGCTCTGCCGCCCGAACAACATTAATGCAGCTTCAGACGCGGGCGAATAATACGGTTGATACGCCCTACCAGCATCATCAGGCCGGTTTTGAAGTAACCGTGCAGCGCAATCTGGTGCATACGATACAGAGAGATATAGACGAAACGCGCAATGCGCCCTTCGATCATCATTGAACCGCGCATCAGGTTGCCCATCAGGCTGCCCACGGTGGAATAGTTGGAGAGCGACACCAGCGAACCGTGATCCTTATAGGTATAGGCTTTAAGGGGTTTACCTTTCATCTGCGCCAGAATGTTGTGCAGAGCGCAGGTCGCCATCTGGTGCGCAGCCTGAGCGCGCGGTGGGACAAAACCGCCTTCAGGACGGGCGCAGGAGGCGCAGTCGCCGATGGCGTAGATATCCTCGTCGCGAGTGGTTTGCAGCGTCGGCTCAACCACCAGCTGGTTAATGCGGTTGGTTTCCAGGCCGCCAATCTCTTTCATGAAGTCCGGCGCTTTAATGCCGGCCGCCCAGACCATCAGATCCGCGTTAATAAATTCGCCTTCTTTCGTGTGCAGACCGTTAGCATCGGCGCTGGTGACCATGGTTTTGGTCAAAACGCGAACGCCCAGCTTGGTCAGCTCGTTGTGCGCCGCGCCGGAGATACGTGGCGGCAGTGCCGGCAGAATACGCTCGCCGGCTTCAACCAGCGTCACGTTCAGAGCTTCGTTAGTCAGACCTTTATAGCCGTAGCTGTGCAGCTGCTTCACCGCGTTATGCAGCTCGGCCGACAGCTCAACGCCGGTTGCGCCGCCGCCTACGATGGCGATATTCACCTTACCGTCCGCCCCAAGATTCGCCGAGTACTTGAGGAACAGATCCAGCATTTCCTGATGGAAACGACGCGCCTGATGCGGGTTGTCGAGGAAAATGCAGTTTTCTTTAACCCCTGGCGTATTGAAGTCGTTAGAGGTACTTCCCAGCGCCATCACCAGCGTGTCGTAAGGCAGCTTACGCTCAGGTACCAGCAGCTCACCCTTTTCGTTACGCAGTTCAGCAAGGGCGATCGTTTTGGTCTCGCGGTTAATATCCACCACTGACCCCAGCTGGAACTGGAAGCCGTGGTTACGGGCGTGGGCCAGGTAGCTCAGCGCGTCTACACCTTCATCAAGTGAACCGGTCGCTACTTCATGTAGCAGCGGTTTCCACAGGTGGCTGTGGTTACGATCGACCAGCGTAATTTTGGCTTTCTTATTGCGGCCCAGCTTTTTACCCAGCTGGGTAGCCAGCTCCAGCCCACCGGCACCACCACCCACAATCACTATTTTTTTCAATGGTGTAGTCACGCGACCCCCTAAAATTATTAACCAATTGTTAATTAAAAGTTATTGATATAGCCTTTAATTAACAACAGGTTACGGCATTGAAACCATTCAGCGAGATCGAGAATAACATGAACGGTGCATTGGTCATACCAAAATTGATATGCATCAAGTTTTACTGCATATTTTTTGAGCGCGCAATCGCAGAAATGGATAAAAAAAGCCCGCATTGTTTTCACATTGCGGGCCGGGAGCGATCAGCCGAGGGTTTTGAAGGCTTTTATTCGCTGGAGATGCGGGGAGATATTTTTAAACTTGTGGGTCTGTTCTTCATCCCAGATGATCTCATAGTAGTGGTGCAGCAGGTCCGCAGAACGCTGGCTATCCAGCGCTTCATCCTGTCGTGACAGCACCACCAGGCAGCGGTCGCGGTTTTTTTCACGGAAATTATTCACGCACTTGGTGGCGATATCCGCATACTCTTCCGGCCGGTCAATCTTGCCTTCCATGTTTTCATCAGGAAACAGGTTGGGGTTGAAAACGGCCTGGCGAATATCGCAAAGAAAGCCAATTCTCTCCGCCCAGAAACCACCGAGACCCACGCCGCAAATGAGGGGTCGATCGTCGGCGCTTAGCTGCAGCATTTTATCGACTTCTTTTAACAAATGCTGCATATCATGTTTAGGATGCCGCGTGCTGTAGCTAATCAACCGGACATCGGGGTCAATAAACTGAAGCTGTAGCACCTTCTCATGGTTACCGGGGCTGTTTGAGTCAAAACCATGTAAATAGATAATCATCGCATCCTCACCAGACAACAACGCCTTTCAGGTATATTACGCGGACTTCGCCTCTTGCCAGCGCGCGTGAAGCTGCTCCAGCTGCGCGCTTATTGTCTTCCAGCGGGCGGAATCCCTTAACGCCTGACGGCTAATGGAACCTTTATGATACAATTTCGTAACACGCTCTGCTTTGATCGGCGACAGGTTATCCAGCACGCTGACCGCACCCTTACGATTATTGCAGACAAGGATCATATCGCAACCCGCATCCAGGGACGCCTGGCCGCGTTCGGCATAGCTGCCCATAATCGCCGCGCCTTCCATTGACAGATCGTCAGAGAATATTACGCCGTCAAATCCCAGCTCGCCGCGCAGGACCGTTTTCAGCCAGTGCGCGGAGCCGCTGGCGGGACGGGGGTCAACGTCGCTGTAAATAACGTGGGCGGGCATAATAGCATCCAGACGCTGCTCGCCGATCAGCGTGCGGAACACGGCCATATCTTTCGCGCGAATTTCCGCTTCCGCACGCGGATCGCGCGGCGTCTCTTTGTGAGAGTCTGCCGTCACCGCCCCATGCCCCGGGAAGTGCTTGCCGGTGGTTTTCATACCCGCGCCGTGCATGCCATCGATGAAATGGCGAGCTATCGCCAGCGCCTTGTCGGGGTCCTGATGATAAGAGCGCTCGCCAATAGCGGCGCTGATATGTCCGACATCCAGCACCGGCGCAAAGCTGATATCAATATCCATAGCGATCATTTCGCTGGCCATCAGCCAACCGGCTTCTGCGGCCAGCCGGCCGCCCTCTTCCATGCCTAGCAGGGCGGCGAAAGATTGCGCTGCAGGAAGACGGGTAAAGCCCTCGCGGAAACGCTGCACGCGACCGCCTTCTTGATCGACCGCCACCACCAGATGGTTGCGCGAAGCCTCGCGGATCTGGCGAACCAGCTCACGCAGCTGCGCCGGATCGTGATAGTTGCGGGTAAACAGGATCAGCCCGCCAACCAAAGGATGCGCCAGAATCTCACGCTCTTCCGCATCCAGTTCAAAACCTTCGACATCCAACATTACCGGGCCCACAGCCACCTCTCTTATCCTTTTATTTTTTGTCTAACTGACGCCATATCTCATCGGCCAGCGTGATAAACTGCCGGTCGCCGGTTTGCTGCCAGCGTCGTTCATACCAGCCCGCCATCAGCAGCCGCACCCAAGGGCGCCAGCGCTGAATTTGCCGCCAGAGCTGAAGCTCATCAATGTGCGCCTGTCGCGCATACTCTGCGGTAAGCTGGCGATGCGCAACGGGGTCGATCCACACCGCCGCCAGTTCCAGCGCGATATCGCCATCGCCCGCATATTCCCAGTCAATCAGCCGCAGTCCCGCCTCGCCGCGAACAATGTTGCCCGCATGGACATCCATATGTAAGGGCGCCAGACGTAACGGCTGCGGTTCGCCCCGGCGAAGCAGCCGCTTATGCCACCGTAGCCACAGCGGTGTACGGCGCGCAGGACTGCACTGCTGCCAGTAACGCTCAAGCAGCGGCCGCAGCGCGATACGCCAGCCAAAGCGTGGCTGCCGGTGCAGATGATACAGCAACCCTGCGAGCGCCGGACACTCCGGTAATGCGTTGACCACGTCGCCAGAGCAATATTCCACCACCATCCATGCGGGAGAATAAAAAACCGGCGCAGGCGCTAAGGTATTGGGAAGGCGGGACAGCACACGGTACTGGCGGCGGAAGTCGCAGGACGGCGCATGCGGGTCGTGCGGCTGACGCAGCACCCGATTTCGCCGGCCATCGCTGAGAATACAGCTGCCGCCGCTCAGCCCGGTTTCGGACAGCGCGGCGACAGGCGTATAGCGGGGGAAAAAGCGCGACAGCACTTCGTCGCGCGTGAGCTTATTGTTGCTGAACAGCACCTTTACCTGACCAGATAATTTCGCCGGTTTGTACCAGCATCAGCTGCATTTTCAGCTCAGGTGAATTGACGTTGCCGGTTGCGTTGGAATAGAGCACATACTGTGCGCCAACGGTGCGCGCAATGCCCATCGCTTTGCTGCGACTACCAAGGCTATCCTGTGGCGACAGGCCAAGCTGCTGTTTGGCCACGCCCAGCTGCTGCTGGGAAACCAGAGTGAATTTTCCGTTACCCTCAAGCGCATTACGCAGCGCCGTGGTGGCTTCACCCGCATTCAACGTGCCGTTAGTGCGGTTGTTGACGCTGTCGACCAGCAAAATGCTGCCCGCATTTACGCCGCTGGCCTGCAGCATCTGACCAATCATCGGCTGCACCGCGGAGTGCCAGTCAAAATGACGCACGCGCGGCGCCGGCTGCGCAGGCTGCTCGCCGTGTTCAATCGGACCCGGCTGGGTCGGTATCACGGGAATAGTCGGCACAGTCGGCTGCGGCTGAACAGGCTGCTGCGGCTTCGGCTGCGCTTCCTCAACGGGAGCGGGTTCCTGACGTTGACCCACGCATCCGGCAAGGAATATCGCCAGTGCGGTAACTAATGCATAGCGACATAGTTTAATCATTACGATTACCTCTTACAGATAAAGATAAAGTCGGGCCTTGTGCGCCCCCAGAATATTGGCGCTGCCATAAAGCGTAACGGAAGAGTGCGCAGGAACCGTTATGCTGCGTGCAGACTCCAGCGGATGCATTTCCAGTCCCCTGGCGTCATACCAGAAAAAGCGATAATGCACGGTCACCGGAACCTGGCGTTCATTGAACAATCTGGTGGTTGCCGTCGCCTGAATCTCGGATGCGGTTACCGTTGGTACTTCAGCGCTGATTCCTGCTGCCAGTACGTTTGATTCCATCACCAGACTTTGCTGATCGCTGACCGGTATTTCCGGATGCGAACTGCACCCGGCCAGTAATGTCACGGCCAGTAATGCGCAGAAATGGGCTGCACGCATGGAGTTTAACCTTTATGAGCCAGCATCGGGCCTAACGGACGGCCGCCCAGCAGGTGCATATGGATATGATAGACCTCCTGGCCGCCGTGGCGATTGCAGTTAACGATCAGGCGATAGCCATCGTCGGCGAGCCCCTCATCGCGGGCGATTTTCGCCGCTACGGTCATCATGCGCCCCAGAGCCAGCTCATGCTCTGCGGTCACATCATTGACGGTGGGAATCAGGATATTGGGAACGATCAGAATATGGGTCGGCGCCTGCGGAGAGATATCGCGAAAAGCGGTAACGAGCTCATCCTGATAAACCACATCCGACGGGATCTCCCGGCGAATGATTTTGCTGAAAATCGTTTCTTCTGCCATGACTGATTCCTTAATCATTTTTATACCGTGCACTGGCCTGCCCCTGCAGGTAAACGCGGACGCACGGAATTCCTCTAAGAGTATGAGCGAGTTACTCCCCCTCTTTCAACCTGAATGCGTTTTTTCTTACGCCACAAAGCGCCTGGCTGCCGACGGATTAATCGTTTATTACCTGGAAACGATGCAACGGCAGAAATAACGCCTTTATGACCTTCATGCTTACCCTTATTTACAGCTTAAATATTAATGCGTATATTTCTCATTTGTATTCAAAATGAATGCAGTGCGCTTACGATCGACCGCGGCCAGAGAGCCGTAGCGAATAACAATTATCTCATGATCAAGGGTTTATGATGTCTCTCTCCACTCACTCCCGGGATGGGCGAAACGCTCCATCCCTGCTTGCGATGGGCATAGCGCTGGCGCTCTCCCCAAACCTTAGCCAGGCTGCCAGTCACTCCGAAGACACTATTATTGTAGAAGGTTCCGCAGATAGCGCTTCGGATACGCAAGAACAGGATTACAGCGTCAAAACTACCTCCGCAGGGACAAAAATGGAGATGGCCCAGCGCGATATCCCGCAATCGGTCAGTATCATCACCGAACAACGGATGCGCGATCAGCAGTTGCAAACGCTGGGTGATGTGATGGAGCACACCATGGGGATCAGAAGCAGCCAGGCAGATTCTGACCGCACCAGCTACTACTCTCGTGGTTTTGAGATCGATAACTATATGGTCGATGGCATTCCGACCTGGTTTGAATCCCGCTGGAATCTGGGCGACGCGCTTTCCGATATGGCTCTTTTCGAACGGGTGGAGGTCGTCCGCGGCGCGAATGGTCTGCTGACCGGCACCGGTAATCCCGCCGCGTCGATCAATATGATCCGTAAGCATGCGACCAGCCGCGAGTTCAAGGGAAATGTCTCTGCGGAGTACGGCAGCTGGAACAAGCAGCGCTACGTTGCCGATATGCAAAGTCCGCTAACCGAAGATGGCAACGTGCGGGCGCGCATTATCGCTGGTTATCAAAATAATGACTCATGGCTCGATCGTTACAACAGCGAAAAAACGTTCTTCTCGGGGATTGTGGATGCGGATCTCGCGACGTCGACCAGTTTATCCGCCGGCTACGAGTATCAGCGTATCAACGTCAATAGCCCGACATGGGGCGGTCTGCCGCGCTGGAATACCGATGGCAGCACAAACCGTTACGATCGCGCCCACAGCACCGCTCCAGACTGGGCCTATAACGACAAAGAGATCAATAAAGTCTTCGTTACGCTGAAACAACGCTTTGCTGATACCTGGCAGGCAACGCTGAACGCCACTCACTCCGAGGTCAAGTTCGACAGCAAAATGATGTACGTAGATGCTTACGTCAATAAAGCGACCGGGATGCTGGAGGGGCCTTATAGCAGCTACGGTCCGGGCTATGACTACGTAGGCGGTACCGGCTGGAATAGCGGAAAGCGTAAAGTCGACGCCGTGGATCTGTTCACCGACGGCGGCTACGACCTGTTCGGCCGCCAGCATAATCTGATGATAGGCGGCAGCTACAGCAAGCAAAATAACCGCTATTTCAGCTCGTGGGCAAACGTCTTCCCCAATGAGATTGGCAGCTTCTACAGCTTCAATAGCGCTGGGTTCCCGGAAACCAGCTGGGGCCCGCAGAGTCTGGCGCAGGACGATACCACGCGCATGAAATCACTGTATGCCGCGACGCGTATTTCCCTGCTTGATCCGCTGCATCTGATCCTTGGCGTCCGCTATAACAACTGGAGCATTGAGACGCTGACCTACAACATGGAGAAAAATCATACCACCCCATACGCCGGGCTGGTTTACGACATAAACGACAATTGGTCGGCCTACACCAGCTATACCTCGGTCTTCCAGCCGCAGAACAAGCGCGATAGCTCGGGTAAGTATCTGACGCCGATTACCGGGAATAACTATGAAGTGGGCCTGAAGTCGGACTGGATGGACAGCCGATTAACCACGACTCTCGCGATATTCCGCATCGAGCAGGATAATCTCGGCCAGGCGACCGGCGGGCAAATCCCCGGTAGCAACGGCGAAGCAGCCTATAAAACCGTCGATGGAACCGTGAGCAAAGGGGTGGAGTTCGAAATCAACGGTGCGATTACCGATAACTGGCAGATGACCTTTGGGGCGACGCGTTTTGTCGCTGAAGATAATGAAGGCAATGCGGTGAATCCCAACCTGCCGCGAACCAGCGTCAAACTGTTTACCAGCTACCGTCTGCCGGTAATGCCTGAACTGACCGTTGGCGGCGGCGTTAACTGGCAGAACCGGGTATATAAAGATACCGCGACGCCATACGGCACCTTCCGTGCGGAACAGGGCAGCTATGCGCTGGTTGATTTGTTCACTCGCTACCAGGTCACTAAAAATTTTGCTTTGCAGGGTAACGTCAATAACCTGTTCGATAAAACCTACGACACCAACATCGATGGTTCAATTGTCTACGGCGAACCGCGCAACTTCAGCATTACCGCCAGCTATCAGTTCTGATCTCTGGTTAACGTGACAAAATCCGCGGGCGCGCTTTTAACGCCTGCGGCCATTAAAAAAGGCAGCCAGTTGGCTGCCTTAGTCTCCCCATATCACAACTTAGCTGTTGCGGATGTATTCATCCATTTCAGTTTTCAGGTTATCGGATTTAGTACCGAAAATAGCCTGAACGCCCGAACCTGCAACAACCACGCCTGCGGCGCCCAGTTTTTTTAGGCCAGCCTGATCAACTTTCGCCACATCCGCCACGCTCACGCGCAGACGAGTGATACATGCGTCAAGGTTAGTAATGTTCTCTTTACCGCCGAAAGCAGCGATCAGTGCCGGAGCCATTTCGCTGGTCGCGCCAGCTTTGCTGTCTTCGGTTGCATCTTCGCGACCCGGGGTTTTCAGATCCAGCGCTTTAATCAGCACGCGGAAGACCACGTAGTACACGATCGCGTAGCAGATACCGACGATCGGGAACAGCCACAGCTTGCTGCTGTTGCCGGAGAGAACGATAAAGTCGATCAGGCCGTGAGAGAACGACGTCCCGTCACGCATACCCAGCAGGATACAGATCGGGAAGGCCAGGCCCGCCAGAATCGCGTGGATAATGTACAGGATCGGCGCAACGAACATGAAAGAGAACTCGATCGGCTCGGTGATACCGGTCAGGAACGAGGTCAGCGCTGCGGAGATCATGATACCGCCCACTTTCGCGCGGTTTTCTGGCTTAGCAGAGTGCCAGATAGCGATAGCGGCAGCCGGCAGACCGTACATTTTGAACAGGAAGCCGCCGGACAGTTTGCCCGCCGTTGGGTCGCCTGCCATGTAGCGCGGAATATCGCCGTGGAAGACCTGACCTGCTGCGTTGGTGTATTCGCCAATCTGCATCTGGAAAGGTACGTTCCAGATATGGTGCAGACCAAACGGCACCAGGCAACGTTCAATGAAGCCGTAGATACCGAACGCGACAACCGGGTTCTGGTAAGCAGCCCACTGGGAGAACGTCTGGATGGCAGTACCGATCGGCGGCCAGATAAAGGACAGGATCACGCCCGTGAAAATCGCTGCCAGACCGGAGATAATTGGCACAAAACGCTTGCCCGCAAAGAAGCCCAGATATTCAGGCAGCTTGATGCGATAGAAGCGGTTGAACATGTACGCTGCGATGGCACCCGAGATGATACCGCCGAGTACGCCGGTGTCTGCAAGGTGTTTAGCCGCAATCTCTTCAGCAGGTAAATGCAGAACCAGAGGCGCAACCACGGACATGGTTTTCACCATGATGCCGTAAGCGACGACCGATGCCAGAGCGGATACGCCGTCGTTATTGGTGAAGCCAAGTGCGACACCGATAGCAAAAATCAGCGGCATGTTAGCGAAGACTGAACCGCCCGCTTCTGCCATGACGTGGGAAACTACGGCTGGCAGCCAGCTGAAGTTTGCGGAACCGACGCCCAGCAGGATACCTGCGATAGGCAGTACGGATACCGGCAGCATCAGCGATTTACCGACCTTCTGCAGGTTAGCAAATGCATTCTTAAACATAATTGAGAGTGCTCCTGAGTATTTGGTGCTTTTTTACGCTTTCACGCATTGGCCCGGGGGGAGAACCGCGCCGTGGACAGGACATCTAAGCGCCCTTTATTTATTACACAGAGTAAAATAATTACCGGGATGATTGTTTGACGGCTATCACGTTTCAATCAGACACGAGCTAAAAACTTACACTGGTTTACATAACTCGTGTCTGAATGTTGCCAAAAAACCTTCACCGCCCCATTTGTGGCGGTGAACTTTACTCGCTTTAGCTATTAATTACGAGCCTTAAAATAATAAGGAATATCAGAGAGGTTGCAGCCGGGAGGGGTCGATATGAAAAAGCGTCGCGAAATTTTCCGTGGTCTGTTGTGCCAGTTGCTCCAGCGATACGCCTTTAAGAACCGCCATATACTCGGCGACATCCCTGACCAATGCCGGTTGGTTCTCTTTACCACGATGCGGTACCGGAGCCAGATAGGGCGAATCGGTCTCTACCAACAGGCGATCGAGAGGTACATAGCGCGCTGCATCGCGAAGCTGCTCCGCATTACGGAACGTCACAATGCCGGAAAACGAGATGTAGAACCCCATATCCAGCAGCTTACCCGCTGTCTCTCTATCCTCAGTGAAACAGTGTAGTACGCCACCGCAATCCGTCACTTTTTCTTCGCGTAAAATTTCCAGCGTATCGGCGCGGGCATCTCGGGTATGCACGATAACCGGCTTATTCAGCTCCCGGCCTATCCGGATATGGTCGCGAAACGACGTCTGCTGGCGCGCTTTGGTTTCCGGCGTGTAGAAATAATCCAGTCCGGTTTCACCCATCGCCACCACGCCATCCTCTGCGGCGAGCTGGCGCAGCGCCTCAACGTCGTACTCTTCATCCTGGTTCAACGGATGCACGCCGCAGGAGAAAACGACGTCGTTACGCTGGCCCACCAGCTCGCGCATACCGCGATATCCCGGCAGGGTTGTGGCCACCGCCAGGCAAAATTTCACATCGCGTGCGGCGGCTTTAGCCAGCACATCGTCCACGTTTTTATGCAGCGTTTGATAATCCAGGCCATCGAGATGGCAATGGGAGTCGACTAAAAACATAATGTCTCTCTCAGAGGTGGGATACGGGAAGGACCGCCCCAGGTTGCAGGTAATGTTCCCAGCGCAGAAGGCGCTCGGTAAGCAGCAGTTCGCGATTGATACCGACAACGCTCAGCAACTGCTCGCGGCAGGCGCTAACGTCGCGCGCGATCGCCTGTAAACGCGCGGCCGGCAGCGCAGCGGCCAGTTGATTCACCAGAGGCCAGGTATCGGGATTGCTGATAAGCGTTATTCCCTGCTGCCTTTTTTGTGCATCGACCAGCAGTGATGCCAGCCAATGCAGACGAATCGCGGCCTGCTCATGATTCAATACCGGCAGCAGAGACAGCCAGTCGCCGTGGGTTAAAACAGCGCCCAGGGACTGGCAAAGCTGCAGCCGCACGCTCCAGTGAGCGTCCTGCAGCAGATCCAGCGCCGCCGCCGGGGCATTGGCGCTAAGCCGCAGCGCCGCGAGCAATGCATCTTGTGACATTGTCACTTCTCGCTCTAACCACGCCAGCGCATACTGTTCAGAAGGCGGAGCAAGATGATGTAACCGGCAGCGGCTGCGCAACGTGGCCAGCAGGCGTGCGGGCTCCTGACAGGCAAGGAAGAACCATGTGTTTTCCGGCGGCTCCTCCAGCGTTTTCAGCAGGGCGTTGGCCGCCGCGTCGGTCAGCAGAGCGGCATCGTCTATCCAGACGACCTTCGCGCCGCCCAGACGGGCTCGTTCATAGAGTTTTTCGCTCACTTCACGCACGGCGTCAATCCCGAGCGAGCTCTTCCCCTTTTCCGGGATCAACGCATAATAATCCGGATGCGTCCCGGCTTGCATCAGCTGACAGCTATGGCATCGACCGCAGCTTTTATGCCCCTCCGGCTGCCGGCACATCAGAAAACGACACAGCGCGTAAATCAACGCGTCGCTTCCCATACCCGGCAGCGCCTGAACCAGTAGCGCATGGTGACCCCGTCCCGCCTGATAGCCGGAAACTAGCTGTTCAAAAGAGGGACGTAACCACGGATACCATTTCATGCGCGCTGCTCCGCGACCCACTGATTCACCACCGCGCGGATATCGCGCTCAACGGCCTCAAGCGGCTGGGTGGCGTCAACGGTGCGTATGGTGTCGTCCTGCGCTGCCAGCTCAAGGTAGCGCGCGCGCGTGCGGTTAAAGAAATCGAGCGACTCCTGTTCGATACGGTCGAGTTCGCCGCGAGCGCGGGCGCGCTTCAGCCCTACCTCGGGAGTCACATCCAGGTAGAGCGTCAGATTGGGACGAAAATCGCCCAGTACCGCATCGCGCAGGGTTGCCAGCATCGTTTGGTCGATACCGCGGCCGCCGCCCTGATAGGCCTGGGTCGAGAGATCGTGACGATCGCCAATGACCCACTGGCCGCGGGCCAGCGCGGGTTTAATGACCGTCTCAACCAGCTGCACGCGCGCCGCGTAAAACATCAGTACTTCGGCTTTATCATTGATAACTTCATCGCCGGTGGACTGTATATCCAGCACCAGGCTGCGCAGCTTCTCGGCCAGGATAGTGCCACCCGGCTCGCGGGTAAACACCATGTCGCTAATGCCCAGCTGTTTTAGCGTCTCTACCACAAGATTACGTGCGGTGGTTTTCCCTGCGCCCTCCAGGCCCTCGATGACGATATAGTTACTGCGCATTTTTTTCCTTAAGTACTTTCAGATAGTCCTGAACCGAGCGGTTATGGCCGATCAGGTTGGTATTAAACGTATGTCCGCCCTTCCCGTCCGCGACAAAATAGAGGTACGGCGTTTTTGCCGGATGCGCGGCGGCGTTGAGCGAGGCTTCCCCCGGCGCGGCTATCGGGCCGGGCGGCATGCCGTTAATGACATAGGTGTTGTAAGCGGTTGGGGTTTCCAGGTCTTTACGCGTCAACTTACCATTATAACCCTCACCCATGCCGTAAATCACGGTTGGATCGGTTTGCAGACGCATGCCGATACGTAAGCGGTTGATAAACACCGAGGCTACGCGGTCACGCTCTTCGGCCACTGCGGTCTCTTTCTCAATGATCGAGGCCATGGTCAGCAGCTGATTTTTATCTTTGTACGGCAGATTATCCATCCGCCCTTCCCAGGCTTTATCGACCGCGGCAACCATCTTCTGATGCGCGCGCTTAAGGATCGCCACATCGCTGGTGTTGGCGGTATACATCCAGGTATCCGGCCAGAACCATCCTTCGACCCAATCGGGATGCTCCAGATCGAGAGCCTTTGCGACGGTTTCATAGCGATCGTCCGCCAGCGTATGCTTTACGTAGGGCGCATCGCGCAGCTGGCGCAGGTAGTCGCTCACCCGCATCCCTTCCACGAAGCGTAGCGGAAACTGGGCCTCTTTGCCGCTGGCTAACAGCTGCAGCATTTGACGTACCGTCATCTCAGGCGTGAAGCGATAGGTTCCGGCTTTAAAGTGGGATAGCTCAGGCTCAATGCGCAGCAGCCACTGAAACACCCGAGGTCGGTTGATCACTTTATCGCTGTAGAGCTGCTGCCCAAGCGCCAGGCGACCTGTGCCGGTCTCGAGGGTAAAGATGGTTTCTTCTTTAATCAGTAATTTGCTGTCCGCCAGCTGGCGAACTTTCCACATACCGACGCCGGCGGCGATGCCCAGCACCACCACCAATAGCAGGATGAAACGTAACATTTTCTTCATGACTAATCAGACAGCTCACACAAGGGGGCTAAAAAATGGTAAAGCTCGCGCGCGGACCAGCATTTATCGTCCCAGCGGCGAACCGGCACCAGCGGCATCAATGCGTTACAGACAACGACCTCGTCGGCTTCGCGTAACGCATCGGGGCGCATGGTGACTTCGACAACGCGAAACGGCGATGGTGCCAGCTTAGCGAGAATGTGTTGACGCATAATGCCGTTGACTCCCGCCCGATCGAGGCGCGGGGTAAAGACGTCAAAGCCTGTACGCCAGAATATGTTCGCGGCACAGCATTCCGTAAGCCACCCTTCGCTGTCAAGGACCAGCGCCTCATCGGCATCCGTCTGCTCAAGATGAGAGCGAATCAGCACCTGCTCAAGGCGATTAAGGTGTTTGAGTCCGGCAAGTAAAGGGTTGCATCCCAGCTGAACCGGGCTCAGCGAGACGGAGATCCCTTCTTTACGCCAGCGGTGGTAGTGAGCCGGGTAAGGCGATACGCTGAGGATGCGGCTGGGATTTACGCAGCCTGCGGCGCTATAGCCTCGACCGCCCACTCCGCGCGTGATGATCGCTTTCAGCACGCCATCAGAATGGGGCTGCGCAAGGCGTGCCATCTCCCCTGCCAACAATTCCCAGTCGTTAAAGGGGATAAAGAGCTTTTTGCAGGTCGTTTGTAGCCGAGTCAGGTGTGCGTTGAGGAACTGAACCTGTCCCGCCACAATTCGCGCGGTGGTAAAACAGCCATCGCCAAACTGCACGCCGCGATCGTTCACCGGTAACACATTCGCCCATGCGCCATTCAGTAGATACATTCACCCCCCTCATTATTAATAACGATAAGAGTGCCTTCAGAGGACGCATTATGCAACCATCTGTACAAATCAATAAACCCTTCTATGCCTACTTGTTTAGTTGCCATAATTAGTGAATTCATAATCCACAAAAACTGATTTTACCTTCCATCAAAGCATTCAGAGAAATAATAAGGATACACATCAAGTAATACTATTCACATGAAAAATCACATAATAAATATTGATTTTTAAAAAAATCTACAATCCAGTTTTAGAAAACATAGCTACCCACATCACTAAGAATACCTATAATCAAATTGCCCGAAATTAATATTAAATTCTGTACGATTATTATTTCCCTATCGATGAAATGGAAAAATCATCGTCACTTATCTTTATCAAGGACTCATCAATGAAATTAAAATTAGCTACTATCGCTTTTGTTGCCACCATGGGGATTGCCTCTTCTGCATCAGCACAGGATGGCCAGATTAATTTTACCGGTAAAATAACAGAAACCGGTTGTAAAATTAATGGCGGAGTCACCAGCGCGCAGGATGTGAAGCTCGGTGAAGTCTCTAAAACCGCACTGCCGGCTGCTGGCGACACGGCGGCGACCACTCGCTTCTCGCTGGTATTGACGGAATGCCCGGAAGACCTGTTGGGTAAGCCGATTAGCGTTAAATATGACGGTACTCCGGATAGCATCAATACCGATTATTTACAGTTGACCGGTGCGGGTAGTGAAAATGTTGCTGAAGGCGTGGCGATTCAGTTACTCAACGACGATACCTCGGCGCTGCCGCTGGGCACGTCTTCCAGACCGGTAACTATTAGCAACAATGCAGCTGAAGAAACCACTCTTAACTTCTTCGCTCGCTATATCGCAACCACAGATACAGTGAAAGCCGGTGATGCTAATGGTACCGTAAACTTCACGCTGACCTACAACTGATCGCCCCTTTCTTTATTTATCACAACCATATAAAAATAAGGCCGGAAACCCGGCTTTATTTTTCGGGATATTGCCAATGAAAAAAAGCTTAGTATTAATTGCCACAACGCTATTAATGATGACAGTATCAGCTCAAGCCGGCGTTATTATCGGTGGAACGCGCGTTATTTATAACGGTGATAAAAAGGAGACTTCAATTAGCGTAAAAAATCCTGACAAATCATCATATCTGATACAATCCTGGAGCGATAGCGGCGAAAAAAACAACGATAAATCACCCTTTATGGTTACTCCACCGCTCTTTCGTCTCGGGCCTGGACAAGAGAACACGCTAAGAATAATTCGCACCGGCGGTAACTTACCTCAGGACCGGGAGTCTCTGTACTGGATGAATATTAAATCTATTCCTTCGACGGAGAAGCAGGATAATGTAAATAGCCTGCAAATAGCCATAAAAACGCGCATCAAGTTAATATATCGCCCCCAGGCGCTTATCAAAATGCCGGAAGATATTGCCGAAAAATTAACCTGGCAGCGTAACGGTAATACTCTGATCGTTAGCAATCCTACAGCGTACTACATGAACTTCAGTACCATCAAAATGGGCAATACTTCGGTAAAAAATGCCGCCTGGGTTGCACCGAAGAGCTCGGTTAGCTTTGCCATTCCTGCCGGCGCGAGCGGCGATGTGGTATGGACGCTGATTACTGATTATGGCTCCGTCGGAAAAGAGCATCGAGCACGTTTATAACGCTAACCAGTGTTAGCACCGAAAGGATATCGGGATGAATGTAGACGCCTACAAAAAGAAAATAACGCTCAGTCGTATCGCCTGCTTTATTGCCTTGCAGTGTGCTTTATCTATTCATAATACCGCATTAGCTCGCGAGTATTTTAATCCGGCCTTTCTCGGGATCGATGGGCCGGGAAAGGATCTGACCGACCTCTCTGCTTTTGAAGAAGGCATCGGCCAGATACCGGGAAACTATCATGTTGACGTTATCGTCAATAAAACATCAGTCGGTCTATATGATATTGACTTTGTAATGCAAAAAGATAGCCAGGGCAACGCTACGCTCCAGCCCTGTCTTAGCCTTGAGGCATTACAAAAATTTGGTATCCGTACACAGTCATTTCCCCTGCTTGCTGACGGTAAAGATTGCGCCAACTTACAGGTTATTCCACAGGCCAATGCGGAATTTGTCTTCGATCGCCAGCAGCTACGCCTCTCTATTCCACAAGCTGCATTAAACAACCATGCCCGCGGCTATGTGGCTCCGGAGCGGCTAGACGAAGGAATTAATGCGCTACTGCTGAACTACAACTTTAGCGGCGCCAATACCGAAGCTCGTCAACGCGGCGCAGAAGACTCGAACAGCTATTATCTGAACTTAAGACCCGGTTTTAATATCGGCCCCTGGCGAATCCGCAACTACACGACCTGGAACCGTAACAGCAGCGGTGGGCAAGCACAGGAGAGCTGGGATTCACTCTATACCTATGCACAGCGCAATATCATCGCCCTGAAAAGCCAGCTCACAATTGGCGACAGCACCGCGCCTTCGGACATCTTTGACAGCGTCCCCTTCCGCGGTGCGCAGCTCGCCTCCGATGACGATATGCTTCCCGATAGCCTCCGCGGCTATGCGCCAGTAATTCGCGGTATTGCACGCACTAACGCTCAGGTGATCGTTAAACAGAACGGCTATACCATCTATCAGAGCTATGTATCTCCGGGAGCGTTTGAGATCGCTGACATGTACCCCACCGGCAGCAGCGGCGATTTTGACGTCACGATTAAAGAAGCTGACGGCAGCGAACAACATCAGAAAATCGCCTTTGCCTCCCTTCCCGTACTGCAGCGTGAAGGCCGGTTGAAATATAGTCTGACCAGCGGCCAGTACCGCCCTTATGACAGCGATATTAATAAAGACACGTTTACGCAAGGGACCTTCATTTACGGTCTACCGGCAGGCTTTACCGTTTATAGCGGCGGTCAGTTCTCTCAACATTACCAGTCCGTCCTTCTGGGTGCAGGTAAAAATTTAGGAATGCTGGGAGCGCTATCGATAGACAGCGCGCAGGCATGGTCAAGAAAACAGGACGAAAGCAAAGAAAGCGGTCAATCATGGCGCATACGCTACAGTAAGAACATTATTGAAACGGGAACCAATTTCTCAATTGCGGGCTATCGATACTCAACCTCGGGCTACTATAGCCTGTCAGAGGTACTGGACACGTGGCGCGATAACGACTGGAAAAGTCAAAACGATCGCCGCCGCAATCGCGCCGAGCTTCAGCTTAACCAGAATATCAGCCAAAACCTGGGTTCGCTCACCCTCAACATGATGAGTGAGGATTACTGGAATAGCGAGCGTAAAATGCGCTCCATCAGCGTGGGATATAGTAACAACTGGGCAGGAGTAACTTACAACCTCAACTATAGCTATAACGAAAACACCACCGATACCGACCATAAAAAAGTTTATGACAAAGATCAGATCTTCTCATTTAACATCAACGTTCCTTTCGATCTCTGGTCAGGTAATAACTACGCTACCTACAGTCTGAACACCAGTAAGCACGGTAGCACCAGCCATAATCTGGGGATGAATGGCTCTACGCTGGCAGACAACAATCTGAACTGGAACATCCAGCAAAGCCAGACAAATCACGGTGAAGGCAATGGTGGTTATGCCAGTCTTGACTATCAGGGCACCTATGCCCGGGTCAATTCGGCGTACAGCTATGACCGGGATCAGCGCCGCGTCAACTATGGTATCGACGGCGGAATCGTCGCCCACGCTCACGGCCTGACGCTCAGTCAGGAGTTAGGCGAAACTGCAGCCCTGGTCGAAGCGCCCGGTGCAGATGGCGTGACGGTAATGAATCAAACAGGGGTAAAAACCGATTATCGCGGCTATACCATTGTTCCGTATGTCTCCCCCTATCGTGAAAGCGTGATTTCCCTGGATACGGCGACGCTACCGGATAATGCCGACGTAGAGCTGACCTCACAAACCGTTACGCCCACTCGTGGAGCCATCGTCCGCACCCACTTTGCGGCTCACGTCGGCAAACGAGTGTTAATGACGCTCATTCGCCGCAGCGGTGACGTTGTCCCCTTTGGCGCAATGGTCTCAATCAACGGCGTCGACAAGCCGTCCGGTTCTATCGTCGGCGACGGCGGGCAAGTTTATCTTACCGGCATGCCGACTAACGGTACCGCCACGGCAAAATGGGGGCAAACAGCGTCAGAACAGTGCGAGTTTCTCTGGCAGCTACCTGACGTCGACCCCGCAAGCGGGGTCGCTGAACTAACATCCTCCTGCCAATAGAAAGGAAAAGGCGCCACGAGATGAAAGCAAAACTCTATTTACCCATCGCGGCAATCACTTTCTTTGCCCTCTTCCCCGCGCATGCAGACTATTTTGATGCGGTCAGGGGAAGCGTAATGAACTATAAATTTGGTGATTTCACGCTGCCAGCTAACCCTGGAGAAACGACCTATTGGGAGGAAGCGGGATCGCTGCCGACAACGGTATCGAGGAGTGATACAACCGGCTCTTATATTGCCCTTTCAATTAACGGACCCCTGGTCGGTGACAATATCTTCGCGACCAGCAATCCGGGTATTGGCATTCAATATAAAACGAGCGTGGATACACTGACTGATGCGGGTGGAGGCACAGAATCGACTCCGAATAGTCGCTTCAATTTAGGGCAGCAGGTCGCTGCAGATATAAGCACTTATGTCCACGTAAAATACCGACTTGTCAGGCTGACAAATAAGATCCCTGCCGGTAAAATTACCAGCGCACCGCAGGTAACTGCCACTTTTTACAACCCAGATGGAAGGGGTACCGCTGTATTCACTCACGGTATTTATAGCTCAACGATTGCGTCGCAACCTAAAACAACTTCCTGCACGGTAAACGCACCGACGGAAATAAAGCTTCCTGCGCTTTACGGTAATAAGCTGAAAAATGGTGCGCAAACTATTACTGAAGCTCCGACCATCAAATTAATCAACTGTCCCGGCGCGATTGACGGTATTTCTTATAACTTTAGTGCCGTTTACGGCGCGCACGATGCCTCAAATGGAATACTCAACGCCGTTAATGGCGATGGCTACGCGCAAAACGTTTACATTCAGGTCCAGAATGCCGACGGAACACCCCATACGGTTAATAGCTCAATAGCACTCAGTGATTACGCAGGTTCAGGTGAATATGAAATCCCTGAATTTAAAGTTGCTTATTATATTGAGAATACTGCAAGCGTGACGGTTGGCGAAGTGAAATCCGCTATCGAACTCAAATTAACCTATAACTAAACAAGGAAAGGAAATGAAAATTAAACAAGGACTTTTGGCAACCTTAGTTACCGCCAGCTGCGGATTATTCACGCCTTTAAGCCACGCGGTCAATATCGATATCACGGGAAAAGTTATCGCCTCTCCTTGCGAGGTCAATGGCGGTAATGAAACCCTCTCCATTGATCTGGGAGATTCTATTCGGGCCGGAGATATTTTTGAACCAGGCAGCGGCAGTGAATGGAAAAGCGCAGATCTTGAGCTTGTTTGCCCCCCTTCGGCCAGGTTCTTTAATGTGACCTTCACGGGTACTAGCGATGATGACGATCCGGCTTATTACAAAAATACCGGTACCGCTCAACGCGTCATGGTTGAATTAACCAATACCCTGTCAGAAACCGCTTACAAAAATGGGACCACGCTGGAAAATCTCGAAGTAGGAGGAGTCTACATAATCAACTTGCGCGCCCGTGCCGTCTCTAAATGGAATCCTCTGCCGGGCACCATTTCAGCTCAAGTCCAGGCCACCATCACCTATCCGTAGGATAACTTAAGAGACCGGATATAAATAATGAGACTGCGAATAATAGAGGTTATTTCATGCCTTACGGCTGCGCTCGGGATAATGATGACCGCCGTTCCGGCATTTGCGACAGACATTAATCTGACGGGGACGGTGGTCGCCTCTGCCTGCACGGTAGATACTGCACATTCGCTCAATCAGACCATTACATTCCCGGATTCAAAGACATCTGATTTTACCAGGGCAGGGGATGCCAGCGAGTGGCAGAATTACACCATCGTATTCACCTCTTGCCCACCGTCAACAACGGACATAATTGTTAACTTCTCCGGTACGCCAGATCCATCCAATAAATGTCTGGCAAAAAATGACGGAAGTGCCACAGGTATTGCACTGCAATCGGCCTTTGGCAAAGATGGTGGTTATTTGCAAAATTGCTTTGGTGGAATGACTGGAACTGCTTATGAAACAGGAAGGACCATAGAGTTGTCCTCTCGAATGATTGCCACCTCCGATCGTGTCACCGGAGGGAGTTTTCATTCAACCCTGTTACTTACTGTGACCTACAAATAACATTATGCTGACGCCTTGATAGCGAATGCCTCTGCCCTCTAACGTCAGACATAAAAAAACGGCACGTATAAACGTGCCGTTTTTTATTGACTGCATCGACCGCTAGACGCGCTTGAAAATCAGCGAGCCGTTGGTACCACCGAAGCCAAAGGAGTTACACAGGGTATACTCCATTCCGCTAACCTGGCGCGCTTCGTGCGGAACGAAGTCCAGGTCGCAACCTTCATCCGGGTTATCCAGGTTAATGGTTGGCGGAACGGCCTGATCGCGCAGCGCGAGGATGGAGTAGATAGACTCTACTGCGCCCGCCGCGCCCAGCAGGTGGCCGGTCATGGATTTAGTCGAGCTGACCATTACGCGGCTGGCAGCGTCGCCAAAGACGGATTTCACCGCCTGCGCTTCTGCTTTATCGCCTGCCGGCGTAGAAGTCCCGTGAGCGTTGACGTAGCCAATCTGGCTTGCTTCAATGCCCGCGTCGCGAATAGCGTTAACCATCGCCAGCGCTGCGCCAGCGCCATCTTCCGGCGGTGAAGTCATATGGTAGGCATCGCTGCTCATACCAAAACCGACGATTTCCGCATAGATTTTCGCGCCGCGTTTTTTCGCGTGTTCGTACTCTTCCAGCACGACCATGCCTGCGCCGTCGCCCAGTACGAAACCATCACGCTCTTTATCCCATGGACGGCTTGCCGCCTGTGGGTTGTCATTGCGCGTGGAGAGCGCTCGTGCTGCACCAAAGCCGCCTACGCCCAGAGGGGTACTGGCTTTTTCTGCGCCACCGGCAACCATTGCGTCAGCATCGCCATAAGCGATAACGCGCGCTGCGTGACCAATATTGTGAACGCCAGAGGTGCAAGCGGTCGCGATGGAAATGCTTGGTCCACGCAGACCAAACATGATGGTCAGATGCCCGGCCACCATGTTAACGATTGTGGAAGGAACAAAGAACGGGCTGATCTTACGCGGTCCGCCTTTTACCAGCGAACTGTGGTTTTCTTCGATCAGGCCAAGTCCGCCAATACCGGAACCAATAGCGGCACCGATGCGGGTAGCATTCTCTTCCGTCACTTCAAGGCCAGAATCCTGCATGGCCTGAATGCCAGCGACAATTCCATATTGAATGAAGGCGTCCATCTTGCGCTGTTCTTTACGCGAGATGAAGTCATCACAGTTAAAATCCTTTACTAAGCCAGCAAATTTCGTTGCATAGGCGCTAGTATCGAAATGGTCGATCAGGCTGATGCCACTCTGACCGGCAAGGAGAGCTTTCCAGGTAGACTCTACGGTATTGCCGACAGGAGACAACATGCCCAGTCCGGTCACAACTACACGACGCTTAGACACGGTTGTCCTCCAGGGAGGGAAAATAGATTCTTGTGGGACAAAATATGGATAAAACTCAGGCGGTCGAGTGACCGCCTGGAGATGTTCACTTACGCCTGGTGGCCGTTGATGTAATCAATGGCAGCCTGAACAGTAGTGATTTTCTCAGCTTCTTCGTCCGGAATCTCAGTATCAAACTCTTCTTCCAGAGCCATTACCAGCTCAACGGTGTCAAGAGAATCAGCGCCCAGGTCTTCAACGAAGGAAGCATTGTTGGTAACTTCTTCCTGCTTAACGCCCAGCTGTTCGCCGATAATTTTCTTAACGCGTTCTTCGATAGTGCTCATACTCTTAAATTTCCTATCAAAACTCGCTTTCGCGATGGTTTTCGTAGTGTATAAAATGTTGAAAAATTTGCAACTAAATCCCGGCAGGTCTTACCACGATTTTACGCTATTTTGCGGCTGTTTGCCCTCATAACGCAAATGATTTTGTACAAAACATTACAGAGAACCGCACGGACTGCGCGGTTCCTGAACGTTTTGCGCAAATCTCGGTCAGACCATGTACATTCCGCCGTTGACGTGCAGAGTTTCACCAGTGATGTAACTCGCCTCGTCAGAGGCTAAAAATGCCACCGCGCTGGCGATTTCATTTGGAGAGCCAAGGCGCCCCGCAGGAACTGCCGCCAGCGTACCCGCACGCTGCTCATCGGTCAGCGCACGCGTCATGTCCGTTTCAATAAAGCCCGGAGCAACAACGTTTACAGTAATACCGCGGGACGCAACTTCGCGAGCCAGTGATTTACTGAAGCCAATCAGACCCGCTTTCGCCGCAGCGTAGTTGGCCTGACCCGCATTTCCCATGGTACCAACCACAGAACCGATAGTGATAATACGTCCATGACGCTTTTTCATCATAGCGCGCATTACCGCTTTTGACAGACGGAAAACAGATGACAGGTTGGTTTCGATAATATCGTTCCACTCGTCATCTTTCATGCGCATTAACAGGTTATCACGAGTAATCCCGGCATTGTTCACCAGGATATCAACTTCACCAAATTCTGCGCGAATATTTCCCAGAACAGATTCGATAGATGCAGGATCGGTCACATTCAGCAGCATGCCTTTCCCGTTAGCACCTAAATAATCGCTAATCGCCTGCGCGCCGCTTTCGCTGGTCGCAGTACCGATAACTTTTGCCCCACGGGCAACGAGCGTCTCAGCGATTGCGCGGCCAATCCCGCGACTTGCACCGGTAACCAGCGCGATTTTTCCTTCAAAACTCATGGTTTTCCTCTTTTATTGCTCAAGCGCCGCAGACATAGCTGCCGGCTCGTTAAGCGCGGAAGCGGTCAGGGTGTCAACAATACGTTTAGTCAGACCGGTGAGGACTTTACCCGGGCCAACTTCATACAGATGCTCTACGCCCTGTGATGCCATAAATTCAACGGTTTTGGTCCACTGAACCGGGCTATACAGCTGACGGACAAGGGCATCGCGAATAGCTTCAGGCGTCGTTTCACTTTTCACGTCAACGTTATTCACGACTGGAATAGCTGGCGCGTTGAAGGTTATTTTTTGCAGCTCAACGGCCAGTTTCTCCGCTGCGGGCTTCATCAGCGCGCAGTGGGATGGGACGCTGACCGGCAGCGGCAGAGCACGTTTAGCGCCTGCAGCCTTACAGGCCGCCCCTGCGCGTTCTACGGCCTCTTTATTACCGGCAATAACGACCTGACCCGGCGAGTTAAAGTTCACCGGAGAAACCACCTGCCCTTCGGCAGACTCTTCGCAGGCTTTCGCAATCGCAGCATCGTCAAGACCGATGATCGCAGACATCGCCCCGGTACCTTCCGGAACCGCTTCCTGCATGAACTTACCGCGCAATTCAACAAGGCGAACGGCGTCGGAAAAATTGATAACGCCCGCGCATACCAGCGCTGAATATTCGCCAAGGCTATGGCCAGCCAGCATCATCGGCGCTTTTCCGCCCTGCTGCTGCCAGACGCGATAGAGCGCAACGGAAGCGGTCAGCAGCGCCGGTTGGGTCTGCCAGGTTTTATTTAATTCTTCCGCCGGGCCCTGCTGTGCAAGCGCCCACAGATCGTAACCCAACGCCGCAGAGGCTTCACGGAACGTCTCTTCGATTACCGGGTAAGCGGCCGCCATATCTGACAGCATCCCGACACTCTGAGAGCCCTGTCCCGGGAAAACAAAAGCAAATTGCGTCATGTTTAAATCCTTATCCTAAAAACGAACCAGCGCGGAACCCCAGGTGAAACCGCCACCAAAGGCTTCCAGCAGAATAAGCTGACCACGTTGAATGCGGCCATCGCGCACGGCTTCATCCAGCGCACAAGGCACAGAAGCGGCTGAAGTATTACCGTGCCTGTCGAGCGTGACGACGACGTTGTCCATCGACATGCCCAGCTTCTTCGCCGTGGCGCTGATAATACGCAGGTTAGCCTGATGTGGTACCAGCCAGTCCAGCGACGAACGCTCGAGATTATTCGCAGCTAAAGTTTCATCGACGATATGAGCCAGCTCGGTCACGGCCACTTTAAAGACTTCGTTGCCCGCCATGGTCAGGAAGATCGGGTTTTCCGGATCGACGCGATCGGCGTTCGGCAGCGTCAGCAGTTCGCCGTAGCTCCCATCCGCATGCAGATGCGTAGAGATAATACCCGGCTCTTCGGAAGCCCCCAGCACCACGGCACCTGCGCCGTCGCCGAAAATGATAATGGTTCCGCGATCGGCAGGATCGCAGGTACGCGCCAGCACATCAGCGCCGATCACCAGCGCGTAATCGACCGCGCCGTTTTTCACGTATTGATCGGCAACGCTGAGCGCGTAGGTGAAACCCGCGCAGGCCGCAGCGACGTCGAAGGCCGGGCAACCTTTAATACCCAGCATTGATTGAATCTGGCAAGCCGAGCTGGGAAACGCATGGGTACCGGAGGTGGTCGCAACAATAATCAGACCAATTTGCTCCGGCTTTACGCCCGCCATATCCAGCGCATGCTTAGCGGCTTCAAGGCCCATGGTAGCAACTGTTTCGTTCGGCGCGGCAATACGACGCTCACGGATACCGGTACGAGTGACAATCCACTCGTCTGACGTATCGACCATATTTTCCAGTTCAGCGTTCGTACGCACGTGCTCAGGCAGATAGCTGCCGGTACCAATAATCTTCGTATACATGTACGCTCAGTCACTCTTGGGTAATATACCTGGTTAACTCAAACTGCGAGGCGTCAGTCGTTTCCGGTCACCGGGCTTTGAGGCCTGGCGTTCCCGCTTCTGCCGTCCTCAGGCAATTCGAAACCTGCAGGGTATAAAGATTCCAGGCGAGCGGCAATTCGCTGAGGAATCTGCCGCTGCACAGCCTGCACTGCCTGCTCTATCGCCACGCAAAAAGCGCGCTGATTGGCAGCCCCATGACTTTTGATCACGGAACCGCGTAATCCTAACAGACAGGCACCATTATACTGGTCGGGGTTGAGGTGACTGAATCGCCTAGACAGGCTTTTTTGTAACCAACGCTTTAATAAAAGCAGCCACCACGACCTTTTCTTCCCCTCTCCCTGTGATTTCAACAGTGAAAGGAACATTCTGACAACACCTTCCATCGTTTTTAATGTGACGTTGCCCGTGAATCCATCACAAACCAACACATCCGTTTTACCCGTCAACAACTCGTTGGCTTCCAGATACCCAATATAGTTGAGGGTTGGCAAAGTTTTCAAAACGGCCGCCGCGTCGCGAATGCTGCTGAGACCTTTCATCTCTTCTTCGCCGATATTCAGTAGCGCAACGCGGGGATCCTTAATACCAATAACTTCTTCCGCAAGGACCGCCCCCATGACGGCAAACTGCACCAGCATAGTGCTATCGCAATCCACGTTGGCGCCTAAATCCAGCACCACCGTTTTGCCCTTCAGCTGGTGCGGCAGCATGGTAACCAGCGCAGGGCGCTCAATCCCCTCAATGGGTTTGAGCAACAGCTTCGCCAGCCCCATTAGCGCTCCGGTATTACCCGCGCTGACGCAGGCCTGCGCCCGTCCTTCTTTTACTAACTCCAGCGCAATGCGCATTGAGCTACCGCGACTGGCGCGAATCGCTTGCGCGGGCCGGGCATCACTGGCAATAACTGACTGCGCAGGGATAACCTGCAGACGTGAACGTTGTTCAAAATCAGCTTTGGCAAGTAATGGCGCGATAGTGTCGGGATCGCCGACTAAAAGAAGTGTGAGTTGTGAATTAGAGTTCAGTGCCTGCAATGCTGCAGGCACTGTCACGGAAGGGCCAAAATCCCCGCCCATGACATCTAACGCCAGGGTTAGACGTGTCAAGGTATCGTCGCTGCTCGGTTCGGTTATTCCCCAGTTACCCGGGGAGATCCTCACTAAGCTTCATCACGCTTTTACTCTTCGTCTTTCGCGCTGCAAGTGCGTTGACTGCGCTCGTTCACACCAGTCACATAGTGAGCTATGCTCCCGGCGCTTCTCTCGCTTGCGTCTTCTTGCAACGCGAAATCCATGGAGTAATGCGTGATTACTTAGCGATGACCTTGCGACCGCGGTAGAAACCGTCGGCAGTGATGTGGTGACGCAGGTGTTTTTCACCAGAAGCTTTGTCTACAGACAGGCTGGTGACTGCGGTCAGAGCGTCATGGGAACGACGCATGCCACGTTTGGAACGGGTTGGTTTATTCTGTTGTACGGCCATGGACCTTACTCCTCAATTACTTATGCTTTAAGCTGGCTAATACGGCAAATGGATTTGGTTTTTGTGCCTCTTCAGGCAGTTCACCAAAGACCATGTCCGCGTCGGACACTTCACAGTGTTCAGAATCATGCACCGGAACTACAGGCAAGGAGAGGATAATTTCATCTTCAACCAGCGCCAGCAGATCGATTTCACCGAATTCGTTAACCTCAATCGGCTCATACGCTTCCGGCAGTGCCTCGGCCTGTTCGTCATTTCTGACGGGGCTGAAACAATACGTTGTGTGAACATGATGGGGGAACGGTTTCCCGCAACGCTGACATTCGAGGGTTACCGACACCGTCGCATCGCCGCTTAAAACGGCAAGACGCTGGTTATCAATAGCGAACGACATGCTGCATTCCACATCGCTGTCCACGCTGACAACAGAATCAGCGACGCGCACAGCCTGATCACGGGTATAGATACCTTGGTAATCTAAGCGCTTTTGAGCCGTGCGAACCGGATCGAGAGTCAGGGGTAATTTTACCTTTTGCATAGGGCGCGCATATTAACTTTGTAACGTCATAGAGTCAAAGAAAAAGGCAGCCTCAGGTTGCCTTTTGCCATTTATTCGCACACATTGCGGCGCATAGTTTAAAATGATGCTCTGCGAAGCGCTATATGTGGATGAAAAAATATGTCTGAACTGATCCTCGCGTCAACCTCGCCCTGGCGGCGAATGCTGCTGGAAAAGCTGTCGGTGCCTTTTGAATGCGCGGCGCCGGACGTAGATGAAACCCCGCTGCCCGGCGAGCCCGCCCGCCAGCTGGTGATGCGTCTGGCGCAGGCAAAAGCGCAGGCCCTCGCCGCACGCTATCCGCAGCACCTCATTATAGGCTCCGATCAGGTTTGTGTCCTGGACGGTGAAATTACCGGCAAACCGCATACCGAAGAGAACGCCCATCGCCAGTTGAGAAAGGCCAGCGGCACCATCGTCACGTTCTACACCGGCCTCGCGCTATATAACTCTGCCAGGGGTCATCTACAAACTGAATGTGAACCCTTTGACGTCCACTTCCGCCATTTAAGCGATCGGGAAATTGAAAGCTATATCCGCAAAGAAAATCCGCTGCAGTGCGCCGGCAGTTTCAAAAGCGAAGGATTAGGCATCACGCTGTTCGAGAGACTCGAGGGCCGCGATCCTAACGCGCTGGTCGGTTTACCGCTCATCGCGTTATGTCAAATGCTGCGCCGGGAAGGATTCAATCCCCTGCTCACCTGAACATAATGACGCATGGCATCGGAGAGAGTGTGTTTTTCCCGATGCCATAACGCCGTTTATCAAGAACTTAAGTCACAGAACCATCCGCGTCGAGTTTGTTTAACGCCACGCAGCAGTTCAACGCGTACTCCCCCACAACAGTAATGCCTTACCTGTCACAGTTTATTTTTGCCGCACCATTAAAATAATAAAACAACGTTTTATTTTAAAAATGGAGCCACTATGCCTTTTCGCGCTACGCTTTTGACCCTCACCCTGCTGGCCGCCGCCAGCGTCAACGCGAACGACTGGCAGCGCCAGGGCGTCGTAGAAGGCAATTTACCCGCCTCCTGGCAGCAGTTGAAAGCGCAGATGACGTATCCGGACTCGTGGCTCTCTGGAAACTATCGTCATTTCGATCAATGGCGAGAGCACGCCCGCACGCTGCTTCGGCAATCCCTGCTAACGCCGACATCAGCAAGCCCGTTCACCCCACAAACGCTGATGAGCGAAGATCGGGGCACCTATCGCGCCGAGAAACTGGCATTTAACGTCACAGATGAAAACCGGATTGCCGCTCTGATGTTAACGCCCAAATCAGCAGGCCCTCACCCGGCCATTGTCCTGCTGCACGACCATGGCTCAAAATTTGACATAGGCAAGGAGAAACTGATTCGTCCTTTGCGGGATGCCACACGCCTGGCCAGCGCCGAGGCATGGGCAGATAAATTTTTCAGCGGTCGGTTCATCGGCGATGAGCTGGCGCAGCGCGGGTATGTTGTCATCGCCATTGATAGCCCGGGCTGGGGGGATCGCGGCCCCATGACCTACGAGCAGCAGCAGGCGCTGGCCAGTAACTATTTTAACCTTGGGCGCTCGCTGGCAGGGGAAGTCGCCTATGAAGATCTGCGAACCGTGAATTTCGTCAGTACGTTAAAAGAGGTTGATAATAAACGCATTGGGGTACTGGGTTTTTCAATGGGTGGTTTTCGCGCCTGGCAACTGGCCGCCCTGTCTGACAAAGTCGCCGCCACTGCCGCGATCTCCTGGTTTGGTACCTGGAACGGCCTGATGCAGCCAGGCAACAACGTTCTGCGCGGTCAATCGGCGTTTTATATGCTTCATCCGGGCCTGGCCGGACATCTTGATATTCCCGACATCGCCAGCATTGCAGCGCCCAGGCCGATGCTGATTTATAGCGGCGGGCAGGATAAGCTGTTTCCCGCTGCAGCCGTTAATGACGCCTTCGCTAAGGTGCATAACGTATGGGCGTCACAGAACGCGCAGGATAAGCTGGAGACCAGAACGTGGCCGGAACTGGGCCACGTCTTTTATCAAGAACAGCAGGATGAAGTGTTCCCCTGGCTTGATAAGTGGCTCAAGCCCTGAGCAAGTCCGTATCACTTCGCGTTACGTAAAACCTGCAGGCAACGCTTAAGCTGGTTATCTAAAGGCGCTTCAACACGCATCACTTCCCCTGTACCCGGATGCGTAAACTTCAGCGCCGCCGCGTGCAGAAACAGCCGGTTAAGGCCGGTGCCTGACAGCTGCTTATCGAATTCCCGGTCGCCGTAGCGATCGTCAAAAGCGATAGGGTGACCGGCATATTGGGTATGCACGCGGATTTGATGGGTACGGCCGGTTACCGGGCTGCAGCGCACCAGGGTCGCATGGGGATAACGCTCTTCGACTTTAAAACGCGTTTCCGACGGTTTCCCCTCCTGGTTAACCCGCACGATGCGTTCACCGCTCTGCAGAATATTCTTCAGCAGCGGAGCCTGCACCACTTTAGTGTGGGACTGCCACTGCCCGCGCACCAGCGCCAGGTAGTCTTTTTGCATTCCTTTGTCGCGCAGCTGCTCGTGCAGGGAACGCAGCGCGGAACGCTTTTTGGCGACCAACAGAACGCCAGAGGTATCGCGATCGAGGCGATGCACCAGCTCAAGGAAGCGCGCTTCCGGGCGCAGCGCGCGCAGACCTTCAATCACGCCGAAGCTCAACCCGCTGCCGCCGTGTACCGCTGTCCCGGAAGGTTTATTAAGCACCAGAATATGATCGTCTTCATATAAAATCACATCGGCCAGCGCAGCAACTTTCTGCAGGTGGGGAGAGATCGCCTCTTCTTCTTTCTCCGCGACGCGGACCGGCGGAATGCGCACTTCGTCGCCGGCTTCCAGCTTATACTCAGGCTTGACGCGCTTTTTATTGACCCGCACCTCGCCTTTTCGCAAGATGCGATAAATCATGCTCTTTGGTACGCCCTTCAGCTGCGTACGCAAAAAGTTGTCGATACGTTGCCCTGCTTCATCATCAGCAATGGCAACCATTTTTACGCTTGGGATCTCAGTTTTCATGGTGCGCGATTCTAAATAGCCCGACGCATTAGCGCCACTCATTTTTATATGCTTATATTTATTATCATCCGGTTTTCGCCGCATGCTTCATCATCGTTTTGTTTGTTATTAGAACAATCCGTATACGCGGGTGAAAAAACTGTGGGTAACCGGGTGATAAAAGGTGAAAGTCAACTTGCTATAACGAGCTTAGCAATGGAATAATGATGCCGTTTTCCGTGCTGAAACTTGTTAGAACAAGAAATTAGCGGAATGACCAATTTTGTCTGACCGATCATCAACGCAGCAATGGCGTAAGACGTATTGATCTTTCAGACAGTTAGCGGGCTGCGGGTTGCAGTCCTTACCGGTACAGGCTCTATGGATTTCACGTCGCAGGAAGGCGTTCACACTGGGATATCCCGGCGCTCATTTCGATCAAATGATTAGAATGAGCAGGTTAAGCCGCCACGCCTGCTGCTTGAAAAACGATGGGTATAAATGGAATCTTCTCTGGTGATACATCCCAGGCAGTTCCCCTGATAATTGCGCTGTGTTTCCGTTTGAAATACAGGCGACCGACACTCTGCGCCTCTTAAGCGCGCGACAACCGTGAGGTTGGCGACGTGAAACAGACACGAGGCCATCGGTTTCCCCCGGTAAGGCGTTACTCTGCCCGTAGCTTAGTCGTCAATGTAAGAATAATGAGTAAGTTACGATGAAAAGAATGTTAATCAACGCAACTCAGCAGGAAGAGTTGCGCGTCGCCCTTGTTGATGGGCAGCGCCTGTACGACCTGGATATCGAAAGCCCCGGGCACGAACAGAAAAAAGCGAACATCTACAAAGGCAAAATCACTCGTATTGAACCTAGTCTCGAAGCCGCGTTTGTTGATTATGGCGCCGAGCGTCATGGTTTCCTCCCTCTTAAAGAAATTGCCCGCGAATACTTCCCTGCCAACTACAGTTCTCACGGCCGCCCTAACATCAAGGACGTGCTGCGTGAAGGTCAGGAAGTGATTGTGCAGATTGATAAAGAAGAGCGCGGCAATAAAGGCGCCGCGCTGACCACCTTTATCAGCCTGGCGGGCAGCTACCTGGTACTGATGCCGAATAACCCACGCGCTGGCGGTATTTCACGCCGTATCGAGGGTGACGATCGTACCGAGCTGAAAGAAGCGCTGGCCAGCCTTGAGCTGCCGGATGGCATGGGACTTATCGTTCGCACCGCTGGCGTCGGCAAATCCGCCGAAGCGCTGCAGTGGGACTTAAGCTTCCGCCTGAAGCACTGGGAAGCCATCCAGAAAGCCGCTGAAAGCCGCCCTGCTCCGTTCCTGATCCATCAGGAAAGTAACGTGATTGTGCGCGCTTTCCGCGACTATCTGCGTCAGGATATCGGCGAAATTCTTATCGACAACCCGAAAGTGCTTGAGCTGGCGCGCCAGCATATCGCGGCTCTTGGGCGTCCGGATTTCAGCAGCAAAATCAAGCTGTACACCGGTGAAATTCCGCTGTTCAGCCACTACCAAATCGAGTCGCAGATTGAATCCGCTTTCCAGCGTGAAGTGCGCCTGCCTTCCGGCGGTTCTATCGTAATCGACAGCACCGAAGCGCTCACCGCTATCGATATCAACTCCGCCCGTGCTACCCGCGGCGGCGACATCGAAGAAACGGCGTTTAACACCAACCTGGAAGCGGCCGATGAAATTGCTCGCCAGCTGCGCCTGCGCGACCTCGGCGGTCTGATCGTTATCGACTTCATCGATATGACCCCGGTACGTCACCAGCGTGCGGTAGAAAACCGCCTGCGCGAAGCCGTACGCCAGGACAGAGCGCGCATCCAGATCAGCCACATTTCACGCTTTGGCCTGCTGGAGATGTCGCGTCAGCGTCTGAGCCCGTCGCTTGGCGAGTCCAGCCATCACGTCTGCCCGCGCTGTAGCGGAACGGGTACCGTACGCGATAACGAATCGCTGTCGCTTTCCATTCTGCGCTTGATCGAAGAAGAAGCGCTGAAAGAGAACACTAAAGAAGTTCACGCTATCGTTCCGGTGCCGATTGCTTCGTACCTCCTGAACGAAAAACGTGCTGCGGTAAGCGCCATTGAAACCCGCCAGGCCGATGTACGCGTCATCATCGTGCCAAACGATCAGATGGAAACGCCGCACTACTCCGTTCTGCGCGTACGTAAGGGTGAAGAGACCTCCACGCTGAGCTATCTGCTGCCGAAACTGCACGAAGAAGAGATGGCTATGCCTTCTGATGAAGAGCCGGCCGAGCGTAAACTTCCGGAGCAACCGGCGCTGGCCGCTTTTGTCATGCCTGATGCCCCACCAGCGCCGGCTCAGCAAGAGCCTGCTAAAGCTACGGTTGCCGTCGGAACACCAGCCGCTTCCGCACCTAAGTCGGCAGCGCCAGCGCAGCCGGGTCTGGTTGCACGCTTCTTCAGCGCCCTGAAAAATATCTTCTCCGGCGCAGAAGAAACTAAGCCGGCTGAAGTCCAGGTTGAGAAAAAAGCGGAGGAGAAATCCGAGCGCCAGCAGGAACGTCGCAAACCGCGCGCCAACAACCGCCGCGATCGCAACGACCGCCGCGATAACCGCGATAACCGCGATAATCGTGACAACCGCGACAATCGTGCCGAGAATAGCGAAGTTCGTGAATCTCGCGAAGAAAACCGTCGTAACCGCCGCGAGAAGCAGCAGAACGTCGAACCTCGCGACATCCGCCAGACAACGGCAGAAGATAGCGATAAAGGCAAAGCTCGCGACGATCAACCGCCGCGCCGTGAACGCAATCGCCGTCGTAACGACGAGAAGCGTCAGGTTCAGCAGGAAGCTAAAGCGCAAACTCGTGAAGAACCGGTCGTACAGGATAGCGAGCAGGAAGAACGCGTGCAGACCATGCCGCGTCGCAAGCCGCGCCAGCTGTCGCAGAAGGTACGTATTGAATCTGCTGCCGCTGAGCAGGTTGTCGAGCCGGTAGCCGCGCCTCAGGTCATCGAAGCGCCAGCCGTCCAACCCGAAGCCGCAGCTCCGCGCACGGAACTGGCGAAAGTCGACCTGCCGGCAGTTGTTGAAACCGCTGCGGAACATGACGATACCGGCGAAGCACGCGAAGCTAACGGTATGCCGCGTCGTTCGCGCCGTTCCCCTCGTCACCTGCGCGTAAGCGGCCAACGCCGTCGTCGCTACCGTGATGAGCGTTACCCGACGCAATCCCCGATGCCGCTGACCGTAGCCTGCGCATCGCCGGAAATGGCATCTGGTAAAGTGTGGATCCGTTACCCTGTCGTTCGCCCGCAGGACCAGCAGCAAGAAGAAGCGCAGGTACAGGAGTTCGCTACCACCGCGGTTGACCCCGTTATCACCCCTGCGGCCGCCGTTGAACCGGCTGTCTCTGAAGTGGTTGCCCCGGAGGTAGTTGAAGAGCGCGTTGTTGAGCCGGTCGTCATCTCTGAGCCTGTGGCGATGATGAACGAACCTGAAGCTCCGGTTGTCGAAACCACGCACCCGGAAGCTATCGCCGCACCGGTTGATGAACAGCCGCAGCTGATTGCCGAGGCTGATGAAACCGTCGCCGAAGAGGTTGTCGCAGAAGCCGTCGACGTCGTGGCGAAAGAGGCTGTCGAGCCGGAAGCAGCGGTCGCTGAACCTGCTGCGGTTGAAGAAGCCGCGGCCGTTGTTGAAGAAGCGCCTGTCGTCTCCGAACCGGTGATTGAGCCGGCACCGGCGGCAGAGCCGGTAGTGAAGACTCAACCTGTTGTCACGACTGTGCCGGTCGTTAAGGTCGCCAATCGTCACGCCACCGCGCCGATGACCCGCGCGCCTGCGCCAGACTACGTCCCTGAAGCGCCTCGTCAAAGCGACTGGGTTCGCCCGAGCTTTGATTTTGACGGTAAGGGCGCTGCTGGTGGCCATAGCGCGACCCATAAAGCCGCTGCCGGGCCTACCCGTCCGCAGCCCGTAGAGTAACGCCTACCAGACCGGCCCCAGCGGCCGGTCTTTTTTTATTCCCCTTCCGGTCGCTGCATCCCCGCAATCTGCGGCATAACCTCGCGCATCAAATCGAGAAACTTACGCAACCGCGTCGGATAATAGCGTGCCCAGGGATAGACAAGATGTACCGGCAGCGGTGAGGCACGCCACTGTGGGAATAGCTCCACCAGCCGCCCGGCGGCAATATCCTCCGCTACCGCCCAGCTCGAAACAATCGCCGCGCCCAGCCCCGCCAGCGCGGTATTGCGGGCGACATGTACGCTGTCGGTACTCAGGCACGGAGCAATGCTAAAGGTTGTAAGCTGCTCATCCACCTCTGATTGCAGCATCACCTCATGCTGATAGAATGTGCTGATGGCTATCCAGGGCAGCAGCGACATCTCCTGCGGCTCGGTTAACGGCGGATAGTTCGCCAGCAGCGACGGCGATGCCACTACGCTGCGCGGCACCTCGGCCAGCAGGACCGACACCGTAGCCGGATCCACCTCAGCCCCCACGCGAATCGCGCAGTCGATGCCATCGCTCAGGAAATCCACGGTTTTATCATTCAGCATCCATTCGACCGATAGCTGGGGATAGCGCTGCAGAAAGTCCACCAGCGGCCCCAGCAGTTGCTGCTGACCAAACGCATGCGGCGCCCGTACCCTTAATATCCCCACCGGACGGTCATCGGTGATGCGCAGGTCGTCTTCCAGCGCCAGCCACGCATCGACGATCTGTCGGGCATGCTGGTAACAGCGCTCGCCGTCATCGGTCAGCTTCATCGCATGGGTGGTACGCAGGATCAGCTTTGCGCCGAGCAGCCCTTCCAGCGACTGGAGTCGTCGACTTACCGTCGCCTGGGTCGTGTTCATCTGGACCGCCGCAGCGGAGAGAGACCCGGCTTCGACAATCCGAATGAACGTACGCATCAATTCGATACGATCTATACGCTCCTGCTTCTTCATTTTTATTCTGCCTATACGTTTAGCGTATAACCGTTTTACCACCGGGCTATCTACCGCGCCAGCCTCATTACGGGAAAAATAGCGCCATCGCTTCTAAGAGGAATCAATCATGACACCGACACCACTCACCTCCCGCGCAGCCGGCTGGGTAATATTTATCCTTGCGCTCGGCGCAGGCTTCAGCGTTGCCGCTATCTATTACGCGCAGCCGCTGCTGCCGCTAATGGGAGCAAACCTGCATTTGAGCGTTGAGGGTATGGGTCTGGTTCCGACCCTGACTCAGGCGGGCTATGCGCTGGGTATACTTTTCCTTCTACCGCTTGGCGACCGTCACGATCGCAGAAAGCTGATCCTGATGAAAAGCGCCGCGCTGGCGGTCCTGTTGCTGCTCTGCAGCCTTACCGGTCAGCTCACCTCTCTGTTGATGGTTAGTTTGCTGATCGGGATGGCTGCGACAATGGCGCAGGATATCGTACCAGCTGCCGCGATTCTGGCTCCTGCGGGTAAACAAGGGAAAATGGTGGGTACGGTCATGACTGGCCTGCTGCTGGGGATCCTGCTGTCACGGACGGTGAGCGGGCTGGTGGGTGCGCTATTCGGCTGGCGGGTGATGTATCAGGCCGCTGCGGTCAGTATTGCACTGATTGGTCTGCTGATGTGGCGCGTGCTGCCGCGCTTTGAAATTCACTCAAACCTGACTTATCCGCAGCTGATGAAATCGATGGCCCACCTGTGGAAACGCTATCCGGCACTGCGTCGCGCCGCATTCGCCCAGGGGTTCCTCTCTATCGCCTTCAGCGCATTCTGGTCCACCCTGGCGGTCATGTTACTGGCGCACTATCAAATGGGCAGCGCGGTAGCCGGCGGCTTTGGTATTGCAGGCGCTGCCGGGGCGCTCGCCGCCCCGCTGGCTGGCGGCCTGGCCGATAAATTCGGAGCCGAAAAAGTCACGCAAATGGGCGCGGCGCTGGTTACCGTTTCTTTTGCCCTGATGTTTCTGCTGCCTGCGCTACCGCCGCATGGCCAGCTGATCCTGATTGCCATCTCGGCCGTCGGTTTTGACCTTGGACTGCAATCCAGCCTCGTGGCGCACCAGAACCTGGTGTATGGTCTGGAGCCTCAGGCGCGCGGTCGTCTCAGTGCGCTGTTGTTTACCGGCGTGTTTATCGGAATGTCGCTCGGCTCAGTGCTGGGAAGCAAACTGTATGTGATAGCAGGCTGGAGCGGTGTAGTGACTCTCGCCGTCATTACCGGCGCTATCGCCCTCGGCATCCGCCTGATAGAAAGCGCGAGGGTCGTTTCGGCGCAACGAACCGTCAGGTAAAAAAAAGCCGCCCTGCTGGCAATACAGGGCGGCTTTTGTGTCAGGAAGAGAACTCAGACCGTGCGGCGAGCAAACTCTTTGACGCGGAAGCCCAGCAGCAACAGCGTCGCGAAATAGGCGACGACACCCGCTACCACGACTACCATCAAACGCAGCAGGCGGAACGGCATCGTCCCCTGCGACCACTCCGGCATCAGGTACATCACGCCCAGCAGCGCCGCAGACATCACGATGACGGCAATCACCAGGCGCAGCAGGAACAGGAACCAGCCGGGCTGAGGGGTGAAAATTTTCTGTTTTCTCAGCTGCCAGTAGAGCAGCCCGGCGTTAAGGCAGGCCGCCAGGCCAATCGACAACGACAGACCTGCATGCTTTAGCGGACCAATAAAGGCGAGGTTCATAACCTGCGTCATGATCAGCGTGACGATGGCAATTTTCACCGGCGTTTTAATGTCCTGACGCGAATAGAAGCCGGGAGCCAGTACCTTCACCACAATGAGTCCCATCAGGCCAACGGAATAAGCGACCAGCGCGCGCTGAGTCATCGCGGCATCAAAGGCGGTAAATTTTCCGTACTGGAATAACGCGACCGTCAGCGGCTTGGCCAGTATCCCTAACGCCACGGCGCTCGGTAGCGCAAGCAGAAAGCACAGGCGCAATCCCCAGTCCATCAAACGGCAGTATTCGTCGTGATTGCCGCTGGCAAAGCTTTTGGACAGAGAAGGCAGCAGAATGGTCCCCAGCGCCACGCCCAGCACGCCGGACGGAAACTCCATCAGGCGATCGGCATAGTACATCCATGACACCGAGCCGGAGACGAGGAACGAGGCAAAAATGGTATTGATAATCAGGGAAATCTGGCTAACCGAGACGCCGAGGATCGCCGGCCCCATCTGTTTCACCACCCGCACCGCGCCGGCATCTTTGAGGTTGATTCGCGGCAGCACCAGCATGCCGATTTTCTTCAAATGCGGCAGCTGCCAGGCAAGCTGCAAAATACCGCCAACCGTCACCGCCCACGCCATGGCCAGCATCGGCGGATTAAAGTAGGGCGCGGCAAACAGCGCAAAACCAATCATGCTGACGTTCAGGAAAGTCGGAGCAAAAGCAGGCACCGAAAAGCGGTTCCAGGTATTCAGGATGGCGCCCACGAGTGAAGCCAGGGAGATCAACAGAATATAGGGAAAAGTGATGCGCAAGAGCTGAGTGGTCAGGGCGAACTTTTCGGGCGTATTGGCAAATCCCGGCGCGGTGATGGTGATCACCCACGGTGCCGCCAGCATACCAGCGATGGTCACCAGCGCCAGCACCAGCGTCAGCAAGCCCGAAACATAGGCGACGAAAACCCGGGTCGCATCTTCACCCTGCTTGCTTTTATATTCCGCCAGAATCGGCACAAAAGCCTGTGAGAACGCGCCCTCAGCAAAAATACGCCGTAATAGATTCGGAAGTTTGAAAGCAACGAAGAAGGCGTCGGTGGCCATCCCTGCGCCAAAAATACGCGCCACAATCGCATCGCGCGCAAAGCCCAGCACGCGCGAAAACATGGTCATCGAACTGACGGCCGCCAGTGATTTTAAAAGATTCATTAACGTGTTATTCCACAACCCTGGAGTAAAACGCCCGCTCAGGCGGGCGCTGGAAAGTGGCGATAGTCTACCGGGTTCATAATGAATTACTACTGCCAGTTGTTACAACGGGTTATTCGCTCATTGCTTCGCGCCAGAGTTTCTCCACGATACGCTGAGCAAGCAGCGCCTGTTCGCCGGAGGTTTCAGGAACCGTCTGATTTTGCACGCATTCGATAAAATGCCGGGCGCAGCCGGTGAATCCTCGTTGCTCAAGGGTGGTCTGCCAGCCGGGGACCGGACGCTGGATCACGCCGCGCCCCCGCTCCTCCTGCCACTCCCGCATATCACGGACTTCATATAATCCACCGTCGGTTACCGCCTGCACCCACTCCCGCTGGCTTCCAGCGCGGCGGTGCATACTGGTGGTCATTTGGATCATCCCGCAGCTGAAATGATGTTCAGCATAAAGCATTTCACCCTGGGCCGTCGTGAGCAGCGTACCGCCGTTTAAACGGGCTTTATCGCCCGCCAGCCATAGCGCGGTGTCGACGACATGCAGATAGTCATCCAGCAGCGTAAAGCGCAGATCGTGGCCCACGCTGTCGCTACGGTGTTTATCCATCCGCAGCGAAGCCGCGTTACCGAGCTGAGTTTTAAGTTCGCGATAGAGAGGGGAGAAGCGGCGATTAAATCCGACCATAAGAGTAAGATGGCGGCGGGCCGCCAGCTCAACCAACGTCTCCGCATCGCTAAGCTTGTCGGCCAGCGGTTTATCAACGCAGACATGAACTCCGGCATTGAGTAACCGACTAACCACTTCATAATGTGAAACCGTTGAAGTATGGACGAATACAGCATCACACTGCGCCGCCAGCTGTTCCAGAGTATCCGCATAGGGGATACGCCACGTTTCACAGATGCGCAGCGCTTTCTCTTTTCCCGGCGACCACGCCGCCTGTAGCGTCCAGCCATCCGCTGCTCCCAGCACCGGCAGCCAGGCCTTTTGCGCAATGCTACCTAAACCAACGACGCCGATGCGTAGTTTCGCCGACATGCTTAATCTCCTGAATGAGGCAGCAGTGAATCCAGACGCGCTTTAAGTTCAGCGACGTCCGCTTCCAGCGCCTCAACGCGGGCCTGGAGATCGTCACCCGCCGGCGAAACGGCTTCAACGGCGGTAATCAGCGAATCCATATCATCGCAGAACAGGTGCATATAGCGGCTTTCACGCTTCCCGGGTTCCCGCGGCAGACGCGCAACATAGGGGCCGTCGTCTCGCGTAGCCAAATTTTCGAGGACGCTTTCCACCTCTGCCATATCGCTGAATTCATGCATTCTCTGCGCCCGCCCGCGCAGTTCTCCGGGCGTCTGCGCCCCGCGCAGCAGCAATGTGGTAATAATTGCCACTTCCGCTGGAGTTAATTTCAGGTCGCCAAATTCAGAGTTGCAGAAGCGCTGTTCATATTTGGTCACCCGATTGCCGAAACCGCTTACCGTACGCAAAAAATGACGCTTAACTAACGTATCGAGGAGCTCCTGCACGTCATTTTCGCTGAGCGACATCACCGGTTCACGGTTCGTTTTCTGATTACAGGCGGTCACCACCGCGTTGACCGACAGGGGGTACTGCTCCGGCGTGGTGACCTGCTTTTCCAGCAGACAGCCAATGACTCGCGCCTCATGCGCGGTTAACTGATATTTCATGATGTCTCCTTAGCGACCCGGGGTCCAGTCCGGTGTCGTCAACGCCGTCAGTACGTGATCGCGCCACTGCCCATCAATGAGCAGGTAATCTTTGGCGTAACCCTCTTTTTCAAAACCCAGACGCGCCAGCAAATCGCCGCTACGCTGATTATGCGGCATATAGTTTGCCATTATGCGATGGATATGTTGCGTGCGCTGCATATAGCGAATTGCCGACGTCAGCGCTTCAAACATTAGCCCCTGCCCTTGCCATTTCTCTCCGATAGAGTAACCGAGATAGCAGGCATGAAACGATCCGCGCACCACGTTCGAAAAATTCGCCACGCCGATAATCTCTTTTTCTTCGGGGTCCAGCAGCGCAAAATAGAATGCCGAACCCTGCTTGTGAAACTCCGAAATCATCGATAAACGCGCCTGCCAGCCGGAAGGATAACAGTGGCTGTCGTCGCGCACTGGTTCCCAGGGTTTTAAGAACCCTTTATTTTCCGCGTAGTAATCGGCCAGACGCCAGGCGTCACGATCGTGTACCAGCCGCACCACCAGCCGATCCGTCGTCAAACGCACCTTCGGTACGTTACTGCGATAGCCAAACATTCCCCTCTCCTGTTCCCCTGACGCAATACTTGCTGACTTTACTATACCTGTCCTGCAGGGATGTGTGAAAACAGCAACATACCATTTTCTGCACCATCTCTGCTTTTCGATGAATAGCCTCTATCGTTCTTGCATTTTGATAAAAAAATATTGTCGCGAGTTAGCTGGGAAAATAGCCATTAACCCCGCAAAATATCAGAGCTTATTCTTATTTTTCCCGGGAGGGGAAATGTCCCGCGTATCGCAGGCAAGGAGCCTGGGTAAATATTTCCTGTTAGTTGATAACATGCTGGTCGTACTCGGCTTTTTCGTCGTGTTCCCGCTCATCTCTATTCGCTTTGTCGATCAGATGGGGTGGGCCGCGCTAATGGTCGGCATTGCGCTCGGGCTGCGTCAACTGGTGCAGCAAGGTTTAGGGATATTCGGCGGTGCGATTGCCGACCGTTTTGGCGCCAAACCGATGATCGTCACCGGCATGCTGATGCGAGCTGCCGGTTTCGCCGCGATGGCCGTCGCCCATGAACCATGGGTCCTGTGGTTATCCTGCATACTCTCCGGTCTCGGCGGCACGCTGTTCGATCCCCCGCGGGCGGCGTTGGTGGTTAAGCTGGTTCGCCCACACCAGCGCGGGCGTTTCTTCTCCATTCTGATGATGCAGGACAGCGCCGGGGCGGTGATCGGCGCGCTGCTGGGTAGCTGGCTGCTGCAGTATGATTTTCGTCTGGTGTGCAGCGCTGGAGCGGCCCTGTTTATCGCCTGCGCGGCGTTCAATGCCTGGTATCTCCCGGCCTGGAAGCTGTCAACGGTTAAAACGCCGGTTCGTGAAGGGCTGGGCCGCGTGCTGCGTGACAAACGATTTGTCACCTACGTCTTGACGCTAACCGGATATTACATGCTGGCAGTACAGGTCATGTTAATGCTGCCGATTATGGTTAACGATATTGCGGGTTCTCCGGCGGCGGTAAAATGGATGTATGCCATCGAAGCCACCATTTCACTGACGCTGCTTTATCCGATTGCCCGCTGGAGTGAAAAACGGTTTCGCCTTGAGCATCGGCTGATGGCCGGACTGCTGATTATGACGCTGGCAATGATGCCGATTGGCCTGAGCAGCAATCTGCAGCAGCTGTTTACGCTGATCTGCGTGTTTTATATCGGGTCCATCATCGCCGAGCCTGCGCGCGAGACGCTTGGCGCTTCGCTGGCGGATGCCAGAGCGCGCGGCAGCTATATGGGCTTTAGCCGTCTGGGATTAGCCTTCGGCGGCGCTTTCGGCTACGCAGGCGGCGGCTGGCTGTTCGATGCCGGTAAGGCCACGGGTCAGCCGGAGCTGCCGTGGCTGATGCTGGGCGCGATCGGTCTTGCGACGTTTGTTGCTCTGTGGTGGCAGTTCAGTCCAAAACGTTCAACGTCCGGTATGCTCGAGCCGCGCACCTGATTTGCCGGACCGTCGTTTCTCCTCCATACTGAATTGAGGAAGTTCAGCAACAATGGAGGAGAAACGTGAAGTTATATATCTACGATCACTGCCCGTTCTGCCTGAAAGCCCGCATGATTTTCGGCCTGAAAAATATCCCTGTCGAACTGATCACGCTCCTGAACGATGATGAATCAACCCCAACCCGCATGATCGGCCAGAAAATGGCGCCCATCCTGCAAAAAGACGATAGTCGCTATATGCCAGAAAGCATGGATATCGTGCACTATGTCGATAAACTTGATGGAAAACCGCTACTGACCGGAGCGCGTAACCCGGCTATTGAAACCTGGCTGCGCAAGGTCAACGTCTACGCGAATCGTCTGTTGATCCCGCGTTTCGCCAAATCCGCATTTGATGAATTCTCAACCCCAGAGGCGCGCGCTTATTTTGTGAATAAGAAGGAAGCGGCTATTGGTAGCTTTGCCGATCACCTCGCCCATTCTACCGGTCTGGTTAAGAACATCAGCGACGATCTGCGCGCGTTGGATAAACTTATCGTCCAGCCAAACGCCGTCAACGGAGAGCTGTCTGAAGATGATATTCATCTCTTCCCACTCCTGCGGAATCTGACGCTGGTTGCCGGGGTGAACTGGCCGAGCCGCGTGGCCGCCTATCGCGACAATATGGCTAAACAGACGCAAATCAATCTGCTTTCCTCAATGGCTATTTAAGCTCAGGGCAGCGGAAGGTAGTGTCCTTCGCTGCCTCCCCCCGCTTTTTAAGTCTTTTCCGCTAGCACCTCCTGCGCTGGCGGGTCATGCTGCTTTGTGTCAGGATGAACCCATGGCATGACATTAAGGAATCCAATGAAAAAGATGTTTATCGCGGCCGCGCTTATCGTCAGCGGCCTGCTGAGCGGCTGTAATCAGCTTACGCAATATTCCGTGAGTGAGCAGGAGATCAACCAGGCGCTGCAGAAACGTAACCACTTCGCCAAGGATATTGGCCTGCCCGGCGTTGCGGATGCTCATATTGAACTACAAAACCTGACCAGCGCGATTGGTCGTGAAGAACCCAATAAAGTGACGCTAAGCGGCGTAGCTAATTTAGATCTGAATTCACTATTCGGGAACCAGAAAGCGACCATTGACCTGAAGCTAAAAGCGCTGCCGACCTTCAACAAAGAGAAAGGCGCCATTTTCCTGCAGGAGATGGAGGTGGTGGACGCAAAGGTTCAACCTGAAAAACTGCAATCCGTGGTACAGACGCTCATTCCTTACCTGAATCAGTCGCTGCGTAGCTACTTCAATCAGCAGCCTGCCTACGTCCTGCGCGAAGACGCCAGCGCGGGCGAAGCGTTGGCGAAAAAGTATGCTAAAGGGATTGAGGTTAAGCCGGGTGAGATTATTATCCCGTTCACTAACTAACGGTTCGGGCGCAGAAGCGCCCGTTTTTTTACGGAAGTTGATGCAAAGGAAAACGTTTACGCTTATCCTTAGTGCCCGGCAAAAACAGCCCTGATGACTGACCCTATTTAGCCGGAGCCTTCCATGACAGCACAATCCCAGGTATTGAAAATCCGCCGCCCTGACGACTGGCATATCCATCTGCGCGATGACGATATGTTAAAAACCGTCGTGCCTTACACCAGTGAGTTTTATGGCCGGGCGATCGTGATGCCGAATCTGGTACCCCCTGTCACCACCGTCGAAGCCGCCCTTGCCTATCGCCAGCGCATCATAGCGGCAATTCCGGCGGGCCACGATTTTACGCCGCTGATGACCTGCTATCTGACGGATACGCTCGACCCTGCTGAGCTGGAACGCGGATTCAACGAGGGCGTTTTCACCGCCGCCAAACTTTATCCGGCCAATGCCACCACCAACTCCAGCCACGGCGTCACCAGCACTGATGCAATCATGCCGGTACTGGAGCGCATGGAAAAGCTGGGAATGCCCCTGCTGGTGCACGGTGAGGTCACTCACGCGGACATCGATATTTTTGACAGAGAAGCGCGGTTCATTGAAACCGTCATGGAGCCGCTGCGTCGGCGCCTGCCGGGTCTGAAAGTGGTGTTCGAACACATCACCACCAAAGATGCCGCTGAATACGTACGCGACGGCAATGAGCTGCTGGCGGCGACCATCACCCCGCAGCACCTGATGTTTAACCGCAATCATATGCTGGTTGGCGGCGTGCGTCCCCATCTATATTGCCTGCCGATCCTTAAACGCAATATTCACCAGCAGGCGCTGCGCGAACTGGTGGCCAGCGGTTTTGACCGCGCCTTCCTCGGTACTGATTCCGCTCCGCATGCCCGCCATCGTAAGGAAGCCAGCTGCGGATGTGCAGGCTGTTTTAACGCCCCGACCGCCCTGGGCAGCTACGCAACGGTGTTCGAGGAGATGAACGCCCTGCAGCACTTTGAAGCCTTTTGTTCGCTTAACGGCCCTCGCTTCTATGGTCTGCCGGTCAATGAAGGCTACGTTGAGCTGGTGCGCGAAGAGAGCCTGGTGGTAGAGAGTATCGCTCTGCCTGGCGACGCGCTGGTGCCGTTCCTGGCAGGAGAAACCGTGCGCTGGAGCATGAAGAAATAAATACCTCTCCCCCTGTTGTAAATGCGACAACCATACTGTATAAATAAACAGTACATTACACAGGGGGCAATTATGCGTATTGAAGTCTCTATCGCCAAATCGACAGCCTTACCCAACGGCGCTTTAGATGCGCTGAACAATGAACTCTCCCGCCGTATCGAACAGCAGTTCCCCTCGACGTCAAGCCAGGTGACGGTTCGCTACGCGGCTAATAACAATCTGTCGGTTATCGGCGGCCTGAAAGAAGACAAAGACCGGATTAGCGAAATCCTGCAAGAAACCTGGGAAAGCGCTGACGACTGGTTTGTCCGCGACTAATCAATTAAATTTGCTCCCTCATTGTGCAACTTTTTGCCGGGTCGCCCCGGCTTTTTTATTTTTTTGATACTCAGACTTCCCCCTATTGCTTTTGCTTAGCGCCTTCAAAAATAACGTATAACTGAATTGTGTTTGCGTAAAAAAACAGCAATCAGCAACGTATGTATCTCTTTTTCATTTAATTTCTCGAGTTTATTCTTGACTGCTGATATAATTAACTTGCTTCAAAAAACACGCATTAAACCTCGAGAACTGTTGTCTTTTAACATATGAATAAGGGGTTATGATGGAAAAGAATAATGAAGTCATCCAGACCCATCCCCTCGTTGGATGGGACATCAGCACCGTAGATAGTTACGATGCGCTGATGTTGCGCCTGCACTACCAAAACCCCGCTCAAGAAAGCAGTAGAGACGCAGAGATTGGCCAGACGCTATGGCTAACGACGGACGTCGCACGTCAGTTTATTTCTATTCTGGAAGCAGGTATTGCGAAGATTGAATCAGGCGAATACCAGGAAAATGAGTATCGAAGGCATTAAGATTTAGCAAAAATGTCTTAATATTCACCTCACAGGCACCTTCGGGTGCCTGAACTATTTTCGGGCTTGTATATCAGCAGGTTGTTAATTACCCTGCTAATAAAGCAATAACCCGGAACTCACCATGCAATACGATCTTATCATTATCGGTAGCGGCTCCGTCGGCGCTGCCGCAGGCTATTATGCTCGCCAGGCAGGACTTAACGTACTGATGATTGATGCCTATCAGCCTCCGCATCAGGAAGGTAGCCATCACGGCAGCACCCGTCTGATACGTCATGCTTACGGCGAAGGCGAAAGATACGTCCCTCTGGTACTACGCGCGCAGAAGCTATGGGATGAGTTTGCCGCCGCCAGTGGGGAAGCCGTTTTTGAGCGTACAGGGGTGATTAACCTCGGGCCTGCCGACTCCGACTTTCTGCGCAACGTGGCCAGTAGCGCGCGCGAGTTCCAGCTCAATATTGAAGAAATGGATGCGCAGACAGTGATGACTCGCTGGCCGGAAATTCGTATTCCTGACGATTACCGGGCGATATTTGAACCCGCATCCGGGATACTGCGCAGCGAACTGGCCGTTGAAACCTGGATCCGTCTGGCACGCGAAGCGGGAGCCGCGCAATTGTTCAACTGCCCGGTTTCTGCTATTCACCACCAACCGAACGGCGTAACCGTTGAGACGCTGGACGGCGAGTACAGCGGCAAAAAACTCCTTGTCAGCGCCGGTACCTGGGTTACGCGTCTGTTGCCAGAACTCCCTGTCCAACCGGTACGTAAAATTTTCGCCTGGTTTCAGGCCGATGGTCGCTACAGCAGCAAAAATAACTTCCCGGCGTTTACCGGCGAGTTAGCCAATGGCGATCAGTTTTACGGTTTCCCGGCAGAAGATAACGAATTAAAAATCGGTAAGCATAACGGCGGGCAGCTTATTTCCACTCCGGAGGAGCGCAAGCCGTTTGGCTCTGTTGCAACCGACGGTTCAGAATCTTTTAGCTTCTTGCGTAACGTGTTGCCCGGTATCGGCGGCTGCCTGCACGGCGCATCCTGCACCTATGACAATACTGCTGACGAAGACTTTATTATTGATATGCTACCCGGCCAGCCGGATACGCTGCTGATCACCGGCCTGAGCGGTCACGGCTTTAAATTTGCTCCGGTTTTAGGCGAACTGGCCACACGGTTCGCGCTTGAAGAACCCTTTGGATTTGATCTATCTGCGTTTTCACTGGCGCGGTTTAATAAATAACTGCCCAACGTCACAACTACGCTAAAGAAACGGCCTCGTTTGAGGCCGTTAATAACTGAGAGAGATGATGCGTCGCCTGTTTGAATTACTGGTTAACAACGTCCGCGAACATTTTATGATCTACCTGGCGCTGTGGCTGCTGCTGGCGTTTATCGATCTTATCTGGTTATGGTTTTTCTGACGGCTCAGGATCGGGGATCCCCAGCTTAGTATTCAGACGACCGCGGGATTTATTAAAGATCTTATTGCCATTTTCCCGTCCGGCACGCAGTTTTCTCTGCTCCTCTTCCGGCAGCTTATGTTCTTCCATGCAGGCTTCGCTACAGCAGCCGGCGAATTTCTCCGCGCAGGAAGGACACTGGATAAACAGCAGATGGCAACCATCATTCAGGCAATTGGTGTGGCTATCGCACGGAGCGCCGCACTGATGGCAATGGGCGATAACGTCATCTGAGATACGCTCCCCCATCCGCTCATCGAAGACAAAGTTTTTACCGACAAAGCGTACCGGCAGCCCCTGCTCGCGGGCGCGTCTCGCATACTCGATAATCCCGCCCTCAATATGCGAGACTTTAGTAAATCCGTTGTGCTTCATCCAGGCGCTGGCTTTTTCACAACGGATACCGCCGGTGCAGTACATCACGATATTCTTATCTTTATGTTCCTGCATCATCTCCACGGCTTTTGGTAGCTGGTCGCGAAAAGTATCCGCCGGGATCTCCAGTGCGTTCTCGAAATGGCCAACCTCATACTCGTAGTGATTGCGCATATCAATAAAGACCGCATTGGGATCGTCCAGCATCGCGTTAACCTCTGCGGCTTTCAGATAATCCCCCACGTCCGTGGCATCAAATGTCGGATCGTCAATTCCATCCGCCACGATCCGATCGCGAACCTTGAGGCGCAGAACCCAAAATGATTTACCGTCATCGTCCAGAGCGATATTCAGGCGGAGCCCATTGAGGGCGGGGTCAAAACCGTATAAGAATTCGCGCAGCGCATCGACCCGGCTTTGCGGGACGCTGATTTGCGCGTTAATCCCTTCATGAGCCAGGTAAATTCGGCCAAAGACATTAAGCTTAGTCAGCGCAATCCACAGCGCATCGCGCGTGGCTTTTGGGTCAATAATAGAGAAATATTTATAAAACGAGATCGTCGTGCGCGGCTCGGTTTCAGCCAACATTTGCGCTTTTAACGTCTCATTTGAAATGCGGTTATGTAACACTGGCATGGTGTACCTGCTCGGCATAGTCAATGAGTAAAATAAACGGCGGGCATCATATAGCAAACACGCTTAATTTACATCCCTACATTTTGCGCTACATTTTTCTCACCCATATTTGCTTGCATTAACATTAAATGCCATCTGAGGCCGGTATTTTGGCTGAGGCATAAAAAAATGCGATAATAGAACACGTTGCTTAATTAAACAGGTATGAGATGACCCATTTACCTAAATTTTCCGCAGCGTTGCTGCACCCGCGTTACTGGTTGCTTTGGTTAGGAATCGGCCTGCTGTGGTTGGTAGTTCAGCTGCCTTATCCGCTGATTTATCGCCTCGGTACTGGTCTTGGCCGTATCGCCATGCGGCTAATGAAGCGCCGGGCCAAAATAGCCCATCGCAATCTGGAGCTCTGTTTTCCTGATAAAAGCGAGCAAGAGCGTCACCGGATGGTCGTGGCAAACTTTGAATCCGTCGGTATGGGGCTGATGGAAACCGGTATGGCCTGGTTCTGGCCGACGAAGCGTATTGCGCGCTGGACGGACTCCATCGGCGTAGAGCATATCCGCGATGTACAGGCGCAAAAGCGCGGCATTTTGCTTATTGGCATTCATTTTCTGACCCTGGAAATGGGCGCCCGCATGTTCGGCATCAATGAGCCGGGTATCGGGGTTTATCGCCCTAATGATAACCCGGTTATCGACTGGCTACAGACCTGGGGGCGGCTGCGCTCCAACAAAGACATGATCGATCGTAAAGATCTCAAGGGTATGATCCGCGCATTGAAAAAGGGAGAAGTGATCTGGTACGCGCCGGACCACGACTATGGCCCCGCCGCCAGCGTGTTTGTGCCGTTTTTCGCCGTTGACCAGGCCGCGACGACCTCCGGCACCTGGATGCTGGCAAAGATGTCAAAAGCCTGCATCGTCCCCTTCGTTCCGCGCCGTAAACCCGACGGTAAAGGTTATGAGCTGATCATCCTGCCGCCAGAGTGCGATCCGCCGCTGGACGATGCGGAGACGACCGCTCTGTGGATGAATAAAGTTGTTGAGAAATGCATATTAATGGCGCCGGAGCAGTATATGTGGATGCACCGCCGCTTTAAAACGCGTCCGGAAGGCGTTCCTTCTCGTTATTAAATCTTTTCCATTTTCCGCCTGGTTATCCCGCATCTGAACACGGATGCGGGATATGTCGCCTTGTTTAGTCCCCTCCTTTAGCTTTAAAAGCTCTCCTGCATTGCGGCAGTCATTTCTCAGGCGCATAATTAGCATGCTCATATTTTCAATTATTTGACCTGCGCTGCAGGCCAGTGGAATCCTATGTCGTCTGCTGATACCCCTATTAACTGGAAACGTAATCTCACCGTCACCTGGCTCGGCTGCTTTTTAACCGGGGCGGCCTTTAGCCTGGTGATGCCATTTCTCCCTTTGTACGTTGAACAGCTCGGCGTCACCGGCCACAGTGCCCTGAATATGTGGTCAGGGCTGGTTTTCAGCATTACCTTTTTATTTTCAGCCGTAGCTTCTCCCTTCTGGGGCGGACTCGCGGACCGCAAAGGGCGCAAAATAATGCTGCTGCGCTCAGCCCTCGGTATGGCTATCGTCATGCTGCTCATGGGGCTGGCGCAGAATATCTGGCAATTTCTGATCCTGCGCGCGCTGTTAGGCCTGCTCGGCGGATTTATTCCCAACGCCAATGCGCTGATCGCAACGCAAATCCCCCGCCATAAGAGCGGCTGGGCGCTGGGGACCCTCTCTACGGGGGCCGTTAGCGGCGCGCTGCTGGGGCCGCTGGCTGGCGGCTTCCTGGCCGACCACTGGGGGTTACGCACCGTCTTCTTTATGACAGCAAGCGTACTGTTTATTTGTTTCTTATTTACCCTGTTTCTCATCCGCGAGAATTTTGTTGCGGTCAGCAAAAAAGAGATGCTCAGCGCGAAAGACGTCTTTTCGTCGCTTAAAAGTCCAAAGCTGGTGCTGAGCCTGTTTGTAACATCACTGATTATCCAGGTCGCTACCGGTTCCATCGCTCCGATTCTGACGCTTTACGTGCGCGATCTTGCCGGCAACGTAAGTAATATTGCGTTTATCAGCGGTATGATAGCTTCAGTCCCCGGCATTGCCGCCCTGCTTAGCGCCCCTCGCCTCGGGAAGCTCGGCGATCGTATTGGTCCGGAGAAGATCCTGATCGTCGCGCTGGTGATTTCAGTCCTGCTCCTGATTCCTATGTCGTTCGTCCAGACGCCGCTGCAATTGGGGATCCTGCGCTTCCTGCTAGGCGCCGCTGACGGCGCGCTGCTGCCGGCGGTACAGACGCTGCTGGTGTATAACTCGACCAGCCAAATCTCGGGCAGAATATTCAGCTATAACCAGTCGTTTCGCGATATCGGTAACGTCACTGGACCGCTGATCGGCGCGTCGGTTTCCGCCAACTACGGTTTTCGGGCGGTCTTTCTGGTGACCGCATTTGTGGTGCTGTTTAACGCGGTTTACTCAACTCTGACCCTTGGCCGCGTTCGTCGTCAGCGGGCTACGGACAATCCGGGTTCCGGCAATCATTCGGTAAATTAATGCTCCCTCCTTGACGCATTGCCAACCGCCTTCTATAGATTGAATCGTATTCATTTCTATTCTTCTTAGGAGGTTAGCCATGCCAAAGGATTCGATGTTCTATGCCACGCTCGAAGAAGCAATCGATGCAGCCCGCGAGGAGTTTCTGGCTAATAATCCGGACAGCGACGAAGAAAGCGCCAGCATTGAGCAGTTAAATATCCAGAAGTACGTGCTTCAGGACGGTGATATTGCCTGGCAGGCAGAATTTTTTGCCGACGAAGATCAGCAGGGAGAATGCCTGCCCGTACTCAGCGGCCAGGCTGCGCAAAGCGTCTTTGACGGTGATTATGATGAGATTGAGCTGCGCCAGGAGTGGCTGGAAGAGAACACGCTGCATGAATGGGATGAAGGTGAATTTCAGCTTGAACCCTCGCTCGATACCGAAGAGGGCCAGGCTGCGGCCGATGAATGGGATGAACGCTAATTAGTTGTAGGGGCCATGGCTGGCATCAAGCGGCAGCAGAAGCGTATCGAACACCAGCGAAAAGGGCAGATCGAGGATCGTGATATAGCGCCATGAGGAATCACGAACATCCCATTGCACGCCGGGATAGTACTGATTTCCATAGCCCTGCCCTGGCACCGTGCGACTGATAATACTCCCGCAGCCGCTCAGCAGCAGCGTCATTACGATAACCAGCAAAACTCTCATCAACAACCTCTATTCTCAGGTCAAAAAAATACCGGCACTATTGCCGGTATTTTCCTTAAGGTACGGCTTACTTGGTTTTTAACGCCAGCGGATTCAGCGTCAGCTGCTGATAAGCTGCCACCCACGAAGAGTATTTCTCCGGAGCGGCCCACACGCGATAATGCATATGCGACATGGTCACCGGGTCGCTCAGCAAGACCAGACGACGATCGCGGTTAAGTTTATCCGGCGTCTCGTTCAGCGCCTGTTCAACGTGACGTTCGCGAGCGATATCCAGAATATGCCCGTGACGGTGGCGCGCGGTAGCCATCGCTGTTGCCAGCGCGTTAAACGACGGATTGAATACCGCATGCATAAAGCCATCGTCCAGAGAACGCTGGCGGTTCAGCGTCAGGTAAGCGTCAGTATCTTTTAGCACCTGCGGCGGAGAGTACTCTTCCGGGATCAGGAACAGCTTCCAGCGCTTAGTGCGCAGGCCAATGGTGGCGCGGCTGGAAATAGCCGACACGAACGGCGACAGAATCAGCGAGACCACGATCGGCGCCAGCCAGAACAGGAAACGCAGATCCAGCCATGCCATGCCCACCGCCCAGACCAGACCCAACAGCATCTGCGATCCGTGACGCATAAACGCTTCACCCCATGGGGTAGAGTCATCGTCACGCTGCGGCGAGTTCCACACCACTTCCCAGCCGAGAAACGCGCTGACCACAAAGACGGTATGGAACAGCATACGTACCGGCGCCAGCAGCACCGAAAACAGCACCTCCAGCAGCAGAGAGAGCGTGACGCGGATAAAGCCACCGTACTCTTTAGGCCCTTTACACCAAACCAGAATAATGCTCAGCAGCTTCGGCAGGAACAGCAGCACCATGGTCGAAGCAAACAGGGCTATAGCCAGCTCCGGGCGCCACTGCGGCCAGACCGGGAACAGCTGCCGCGGCTGCAGGAAGTACTGCGGTTCGGTCAAGGCATGCACTACCTGCAGAGCGGTAGAGAGCGCAAGGAACATAAACCACAGCGGTGCCGACAGGTATGACATCACGCCGGTCAGGAACACCGCACGGTGAACCGGATGCATCCCTTTAACCAGGAACAGGCGGAAGTTCATCAGGTTACCCTGACACCAGCGGCGATCGCGCTTCAGCTCGTCCAGCAGGTTTGGCGGCAGCTCTTCATAAGAGCCGGGAAGATCGTAAGCAATCCATACGCCCCACCCGGCGCGACGCATCAGCGCCGCTTCCACGAAGTCGTGCGACAGAATTGACCCGGCGAAGTTGCCCTCGCCCGGCAGCGGCGCCAGCGCGCAGTGCTCAATAAACGGTTTCACCCGGATAATCGCGTTGTGACCCCAGTAGTGGGATTCCCCCAACTGCCAGAAGTGCAAACCGGCGGTAAACAGCGGGCCGTAGACGCGGGTAGCAAACTGCTGGCAGCGCGCATAAAGCGTATCCATACCCGACGCGCGGGGTGAAGACTGAATGATCCCGGCATTCGGGTTCGCTTCCATCAGGCGCACCAGGCCGCTCAGACATTCACCGCTCATTACGGAGTCGGCATCCAGCACCACCATATAGCTGTACTGGCTCCCCCACCGACGGCAGAAGTCATCAATGTTACCGCTTTTACGCTTCACGCGGCGGCGGCGGCGACGGTAGAAGATCTGCCCTTCGCCCTGCACTTCGGCAATCAGCTCCATCCACGCTTTTTGCTCCGCCACACAGATGTCCGGGTTGTAGCTATCGCTCAGGATATAGACATCAAAGTGCTCGGCATTACCGCTGGCTTTTACCGACTCCCAGGTCGCGCGCAGGCCCGCGAATACGCGGTCAACGTCTTCGTTACAGATAGGCATGATAAGCGCGGTGCGATGCTCCGGATTCAACGGCTCATTCCCGACCGTTGACGCGGAGATACTGTACTTATCGCGGCCGATAAGTAGCTGCAGGAAGCCCATCAGCGCAGTCCAGAAACCCGCAGAAACCCAACAAAAAAGCACGGCGAAAAGAATCAGGATCCCGGACTGCAGCACATACGGCAGCAGCTGCATAAAGGAGATCCACAGGTTCTGTCCCACCATGTCCGCCGGGTTAATCAGCGCCCAGCCCTGGTAAGGCAAAATGGTTTTCATGTACCAGGTTGCCACGACGGTCTGCGCCAGGGTGAGCAGCAGAAGAATATAGCGACGAATAGAGCCGACGGTACGCCATTTCTGCTCGCTCGCCTGTTCCTCCTGACTGAGGCGAGAGAGATAGCGCGGAGTCACATCGCGTCCGCGCAGACGATCCCAGAAGCGCCCGACCGGGTTAGTACGCCATGGGTCCGGGAACATAGAGGAACGTTTTGCTTTCGGCATGGCGTTCAGCTGCGTGCGCCCTTCATCATCCTTCACCAGCTGATTACCGGCCAGTGAATCTGGCCAGCTATGCTCCAGTCGGGCTTTCACCGACCCCAGCGGGGAGTCATCTTCCCGTTTATAAACGTGATGTTCAGCGTCCAGTGCTTGATGTACGGCCTGCAGACTCGCGTCAGGTAACGCGCGCTTTTCTGCATCCGACAGCGGCAATGCATCGATGTACTTCGTTATCTTATTCATTGGCAGGCAGCTGATAGCTCCAGGTTTCGCTCAGCGTCTGGTCGGTATTGACCAGCGCAGCGCGCATATCCGTGGTTTTCTTAGGATCTTTCACTTTGACGCGCAGGATCATACGCCAGCCTTTAGTCACTGGGTTATAACGCACGGTGTTTTCAACGATTTCAGCGTTATCGCCGATGCTGGCCTGGGCAGTCACTGGCGTATCTGCGGGCAGCTTTTTCATCTCGGCGCCGGTGAAATCGACAATAAAGGCAATGGTGCCATCAGGCTGGCGAATCAGGTTCGATTGCTTGACGTCGCCGGTAGAACGGCGGGTCTGCATGACGTATGCGTTATCCGGCGCGTGCAGCTTGTCTTCATCGCGGCTGAAAGTGATGGTGTATTTGAAATTCATCTCTTTGCCGGGTTCGGGCAGCTGATCGGGCGTCCAGTAGGTAACGATGTTATCGTTAGTTTCATCATTGGTCGGGATTTCGACCAGTTCGATTTTGCCCTTACCCCAATCACCTTTCGGCGTAATCCATGCGCTGGGGCGCAGATCGTAGCGGTCATCAAGATCTTCAAAACGCGAGAACTGGCGACCACGCTGCAGCAGGCCAAAGCCCTGCGGGTTTTCCATCGCATAGCTGCTGACGGCAAGATGTTTTGGATTATTCAGCGGACGCCAGATCCACTCGCCGTTGCCGGCCAGGATGGACAGGCCGTTGGAGTCATGCAGCGCCGGACGATAGTTCGTGGTCGGCGACGGCTGATGTGGCCCAAACAGGAACATACTGGTCAACGGCGCCACGCCGAGCTTGCCGACTTTGTCGCGCAGATAGACCTTAGACTGCACGTCCACTACGGTGTCGCGGCCGGGCATAATCACGAAACGATAGGCGCCAGTTGCGCGCGGGGAATCAAGCAGGGCGTAAATCGTCAGGCGTTTATCGGTCGCTTTTGGACGCTCAATCCAGAACTCACGAAAACGCGGGAACTCTTCGCCGGAAGGCAGCGCGGTATCAATCGCCAGCCCACGAGCGGAAAGACCGTATACCTGACCCTGGCCAAGCACGCGGAAATAGCTGGCTCCGAGCATGCTGACGATTTCATCATTCTTGTCTTTGCTGTTGATCGGATACAGGACTTTGAAGCCCGCAAAGCCGAGGTCTTTAACCGTGTCTTTGTCGTGCTGGACGTTGCCAAAATTAAAATAGTCCGGGCTATATTTAATTTTACGTACGCTGGTTGCCGTCACTTCATTAATGGTGACCGGCGTATCGAAATACATCCCCTGGTGATAAAACTCGAGCTTGAATGGGCTTTTCAGATTATTCCAATAAGCTTTGTCGTGATTAAACTGAATTTGCTGATAGTCCGCATACTTCATATCGCGGAAGGCAGAGGGCAGGTTACTTTTAGGCGCTTCAAAGCCTTTGCCGGCTAACGTTTGTGCCTCTTTTGCGACGTCATCAATGCTGAATGCCCATGCAGATGAAGTACACAGGGACAACATTACGGCTGCGCTTAACCAACGCATTTTCATCATCTGTGGTTTATGTTTCATATAAGTAAGCACTTCCCCCTTTGTGTGCTTAAATCGATCCGATCTATTTTAATGGAAACTCAGGCATTCCGACAACATAATCCCTGCATTGTTCGGCCTGGCGGCACAGGGAATACGCAGTTCACTGCCCCGATTGCACTTTGCGTGCTTATCCTGGAGACAGATAACCAGAGTTCATGTAGGGTTGCAGAGAATTTAAACGTTATCACGTTGAGTGATAAGACGATTTGTCTGAGAATGTAGTGATATTGTATGAATAATACTCCGGTACAGCGTGAATATTTTTTCGATAGCATCCGCGCCTGGCTGATGCTGTTGGGGATCCCTTTTCACATCTCGCTTATTTACTCCAGCCACAGCTGGCACGTCAACAGCGCAGAGCCGTCGTGGTGGTTGACGTTGTTCAACGACTTCATCCATGCCTTTCGCATGCAGGTCTTCTTTGTTATTTCCGGCTATTTTTCCTACATGCTTTTTCTACGCTATCCGCTGAAGAAATGGTGGAAAGTTCGCGTTGAGCGGGTAGGCATTCCCATGTTAACTGCCATCCCTCTTTTGACGTTGCCACAGTTTATTATGCTGCAGTACGTTAACGGAAAAGCGGAAAACTGGCACACGCTTTCAGGCTATGACAAATTCAATACCCTTGCCTGGGAGCTGATTTCCCACCTGTGGTTTCTGCTCGTCCTGGTGGTCCTGACCTCGTTGGGCGTGGTGATGTTTAAATGGCTGACGCGCCAGCGTTCTGCCGCTGCGCCAACCTTCGGTGACACCGTCACATTAGGTCAGCTATCGATGATTTTTCTTGCCCTGGGCGTGCTGTATGCGGTCATTCGCCGCACCCTTTTTATTCTTTACCCGCCCATTCTCAGCAACGGCCTGTTCAATTTCGTCGTTATGCAGACGCTGTTTTATCTGCCTTTCTTTATTCTCGGCGCGCAGACGTTTATCAATTCACGCCTGAAGCTCATGTTCACTACGCCCTCCCCCTGGTGCTATACCGCAGCGCTACTGGGTTTTATCGCCTATCGTCTGAATCAGCAGTACGGCTCCGGCGATGGCTGGATGTATGAAACGGAATCCGTGATTACCATGGTGCTGGGGCTATGGATGGTCAACGTGGTCTTTTCGCTTGGCCACCGTCTGCTAAATTTCCAGTCCGCGCGGGTAACCTATTTCGTCAACGCATCGCTGTTTATCTATTTAGTGCACCATCCATTGACTCTGCTCTACGGGGCGTGGATCACGCCGATAATTAAGTCCAATACGCTGGGATTTATTACCGGGCTGGTATTTGTGGTGGGTATTGCGCTGGTCCTGTATGAAATCCACCTGCGAATACCGCTGTTGCGCTTTCTTTTTTCCGGAAAATTCCAGCAAAAAACGGCGAAGCCGCAGACTTCTGCCGGTTAAAAATTACGCTGCTGCGCTATCTGAGCACAGCAGCGCTATTTTCGCGTGAACACCAGGTTAAAGACATCGCGATAAAGCGTTTCCATCGCCGCTTTATCCACCGTCGGGGCAGTCGCCAGGTCGCAGCGATACGCCGCCCCTTCGGTTAATATCGCGATAAATTCGCAGGCGACGCTAATCTGTTCAGCGGTCATTTCGGGGTGGTAGTGCCGGGTAAGTTTTCCCCCCTCTTCTTTCAGGCGTCGATCGGCCTGGTTCATGATTTCTCGCAGGCGCGGATTTCGGGAGGCTTCGGCGTTAATCTCCATTAGCAGATAATTATCATTTTTCGTATTCTCGCTCGCCGGGATCGCGCCGGCTAAAACCGACGCCATGCGGGCCAAATCATGATTCCCGGCAACCATCTCGCCAACTCTGGCATTCACGATCTCGCTGACGATGACTTCGATAATCTCTTCTTTACTGGCAAAAACACGATAAAGCTGGCCGACGCTCAGACCAGCCCGCCGCGCGATATCCGCCACTGAGGCGCCGTGCAGGCCCTTTTCAGCAAAGCATTTTTGCGCCGCGACCACAATCTCCGTCCGGCGAAGCCGTTGTTTTTGTAGAACCTTCCCTTCAGCCACCGATAAATCTCCTGTCATGATGGATCCCCGCGATCGGAGGAAGCTATCATAACTTATTATGGCGACCGAGTTGTGCCCGACTCTCCTCCAGTAATCGGTTATAGATACTGGCGGTTTCGGCATCAAAGCAGACGAAACAAACGCGTTCCAGAGGATGGTAGCGAGTAAGAAATGCATTCACCGTATTAATGGCTATCTCGGCGGCAGCGTGTTTAGGGTAGCCGTAAACGCCGGTGCTGATAGCGGGGAAAGCAATAGAGCGGTAATTGTTTGCCGAGGCCAGCTGCAGGCTATTTTTATAGGCGTCCGCCAGTAATTCCGCCTCCTGCCTGTCACCACCGTGCCAGATCGGCCCGACGGCATGAATGACCGCGCTGGCGGGCAGGTTTCCTGCCGTCGTTATCACCGCATGGCCCGGCGGACACTCCCCCTGCTGCTGGCGCACAACTTTGCAGGCAGCCAGCAGATCCGGGCCTGCTGCGCGGTGAATTGCGCCATCTACGCCTCCTCCGCCCAGCAGCGAAGGGTTTGCTGCATTGACGATAACGTCGACCGCCAGCGTGGTAATGTCGCCGAGAATTACCTCAGGTTGAACAGCCATTTCTCCTCCTGTCGGCATGCGTCTTGAAATAGATAAACGAGGATAATATGGCACGATCGCCCCCGGGACGAAAGCATGGGGGCGCCGGAGGTTAGCGATAATCAACGTCCAGAATAGCGAGAGTCCGTTGTGGGTTAATATATCTCAACTGCGCGGAACGGATATTTTCATTGTGAACATCCCCTTTCTCCAGCTGACGGGCAGAGATCCGCACCGTTTCCGCCCTCGGACAATCCATCACCACCTGATTCTTGATAGCATTGAGCTGACAGGGCGCTTCCACAACTCTTCCATAGAAATGAATAACACCGGCGACTGTCTGTTCGGCAATCGCCGGGCTGAAACTCGTGGGTAAAAAAAACAGGGCCGCAAGTGATATGTATCTAATTGTTTTCATTGTAAAACCCCTCTGCTTGTTGGTCTAGCTATTAAATAAAGCACAGCCATCCATGAGCGCATCGAGTTACATTTTTTTACCTCAGCCCAATTGTATTAACATTTTAAAAACAAATAACCAGCATTTATATAAATATGATTACAAAATCGATTCACTGACTATCAGTACAGTTTATCGTGCTGATTTATAGAGGAAAATAAACTAAGGAAGGAGAAGGCTATAGACGATATTCTGCCAAAAACAGCAAAAGAGCCCGTAGGCTCTTTTAACACATGAATACAGGGAAGGTTGAGAAGCAGTATGAGCGAAGCGCGGTTAACGACTTTCGTTAGCCAGGGATTTATTCTTTTCCGCCCGCGTCGCCAGCCACAGGCCGCTATTTTTCATGGCATAGCCAAAGACCAGCCCCAGCGCCAGTGAAGGTAAAACCAAACGCCAGTCGCCGTTAGCGGCAAAGGTCGCACAGGCGCCGATAAAGGTGCCCGGCACAAAAGAGAGTAATAGCTGGCGCGCCTGAATGCACATCATAAACGCCACGATACCGGTCATGATATAGCTCACTATTTCCAGCTGAGGCGCCAGCGCGCTGCCGTGAATAATCACCAGCGCCCACGCTACGCCGCTCAATACCGTACAGGTGGAAATAACCAGCCCTTTTAACCCACCTTGCGGACAGGCAAAGTAAGCCGTACAGCCGAGAAATCCCGCCCAGCTCAGCAGACCCAGTGCGACCGCTACCCATCCCCAAATTGCAGAGAGTAAGCCCGTCGTTAATGCGATTGCGAAGAGTATGTTCATGGCGCGTATCATAGCAGAAACGCGCCGGCCAAATGAGATATGGAACACACTAAATGAATTAAGAAATCACTCGTTGCATTTTAATTGTGATTTAAGTCACAATTTATTGTTCACCTTCTTCCTGGAGTTCATCCCACATGGCTGAAAGCGCTTCACGAGTTAGCGGAGCCATCGTGCGCCAGAACGGCGTAGTCGCATGCGCTTCAACCTTGCCAAGGAATGCGCCGCACCAGGGGAGAATATACTCAGCAAACAGCGTTTCCAGAACTTCGCTTTCATCTTCTGCCGCGTGATCTTCCAGCCAGGATGCGGCCAGCAGTAAGGATCCTAAGTGATCCGCCGCGCCCTCACCCGTGGGAACTCCATGCGCGCTGAGGAAAGCTCGCACTTCAGCTTCCGTAGCGCCCTCTACCCATGCGCGACGAAATGGCGCTACGCTGCACTCTTCACCGACAAACAACGCGTTGTAGTCAGCAGCCAGAGCCTGCATATCGCAGCTCTTTTGCAGGCGCTCCAGCAGTTCATCCTGCTCCAGCGGCCAGCTTGCCGCCAGCTTCCCTTCGCGAATAAGGGTAAATAGCGGAACCAGCAGCGGATCCTGCGGCTGACGGTAATAGAGAGAGCCCAGCACGCGGCAGAGGATTGAAAACTCGTTCATTCAGTTATTCCAGTTATTCAAATTAAAGTTCAGCAAATTCCGCAATCGCTGGCATCCCACGCGATTCCAGGAAATTAAGCAGACGCCGGGGCGTCACGTTTAGAATCCGCTCCTGCGGAAAATCTACGGCATCAAGGATTTTACGGCATTCGGTAAAATCACCGAGCGTGAATGCCGTATGAGAATCTGAGCCCAACGCCACCCAACCGCCGGCATCCCGTACGGCCGCCGCGACGGCACGGCAATTATCTTCACTGCCAATGCGTGACGAGACAAAAGATGAGTTATTGATTTCCAGCGCCACATGGTGCTTCGCCGCGGCGGCGGCAATAGCCGGAATATCAACAGGAAATTTCGGGTTCCCCGGATGACTGATGATATGCACCGTACCGCTCGCGATGGTGGCGATCATGGCCTCAGTATTCGTGGCTTTATCCTGCGGAGGAAACACCGGCTCGTGAAAGCCAGCAATAATCAGGTCCAGCGAATTGAGCATCGGGCCGGTACAGTCTATTTCGCCCTGGGTATTTTTAATGTTGGCTTCAATACCGCGCAGAATACCAACGCCATCCACCAGACGCGGCCAGATACGCATATTGATAAAATGCCAGTGGTGCGGCGCATCGGCCATATCTGGCCCGTGATCGGTAATGGCAAAGAGTTTGATCCCCTTGCGCTTGGCTTCCGCAATGTAGTCGTGCAGGGTACTGTAAGCGTGGGTGCTGGCGACGGTATGCATGTGCAGGTCAACAGGATACATCACAATCTCCTTCTCTGTTTGTGGCAAGAATAGCAGGAATCTGCGCCTGAGAGCAGCAAAAACCCCGCGCAGGCGGGGCTGACGCTTAGTATCCCAGCTGGCGATCGACCTGCCCGCTGACCGTTTCACCCCGTTCCATTTGACCGATGGTTTTGGCGATAAAAGCAATGGCTTCCAGAGGCCGGGTAACGGCCGCCACGTGGGGCGTCATTGCCACGCGCGGATGGCGCCACAGCGGGCTCGCTTCGGGCAGCGGTTCACGGCTGAAAACATCCAGCATCGCGCCTTTCAACTTACCGCTATTCAACGCGTCCAGCAGATCGTCTTCAACCACATGTACTCCGCGGGCCAGATTCAGCACATAGCTATTATCCGGCAGCTGCGCCAGGCGCGAGCTGTTAATAATTCCCACGGTTTCCGCCGTGTTGGGCAACAGGTTAATCAGCACTCGTGTTCCGTTCAGGAAGGTGTTCAGCTCCTTTTCCCCGGCAAAGCTGGTGACCTGCGGCCAGGATTTGCGGCTGCGGCTCCAGATGCGTAGCGGGAATCCCCAGTACTGCAGAGCTTCGGCGACCTTTGCGCCAAGCACGCCCGCCCCCATAATCCCGATGGGAAAGTCTTCGCGCTGATACTCCTCCAGCGGCTGCCAGCGCGCTTCTTGCTTTAAATCCTGATAGTCATCAAAACGACGGAACCAGTGTAGCACCTGGCTCACCGCATACTCTTGCATTTGTAATCCCATGCCGGTGTCTTCCAGACGGAATAGTGGCGTCGACAACGGCAGCATTTCCGGATGCTCACGCAGTTTGCTCAGGATGGAATCGACGCCGGCGCCAAGGGCAAAGACGGCTTTTAAATCGCGGCCTTGCAGCATTTCTACCGGCGGATGCCAGACCAGCGCATAGTCAGCGGGTTGTTCATCGCCGGATTTCCACTCGCGAACTCGCGCGCCGGGGAGCTGTTTTTCCAGTTCCGCAATCCAGAAAAGGGTGTCAAAGGTCGGGTGGTAAAAAATGATATCCATAAAGGCTCCTGATAGCCGACGCTACAGGCAGGTTAGGTTAGCGCCGCGTTTTACTCGTTGTTTTCTATTGGTTTGCCAGCATAGCAAATTTCGTTCGGGGAGCGTGTGAAAAAGAGAATGGTGACAAAAAAAACGATTCTCGCGCGTTTAAGGAGCAAGTTGCTTGAAGTTTGGCTAAACGCGCGATTTTTTTAAAAAGTTGATTGACGGGCGATACGTATTTCCCTAAATTAGCGCCCGTTCCCGACAATAACGGGAAAGACAATATGGTGAGGTGTCCGAGTGGCTGAAGGAGCACGCCTGGAAAGTGTGTATACGGCAACGTATCGGGGGTTCGAATCCCCCCCTCACCGCCATATTTTAAGAAGAGCTCGTACGCAAGTACGGGCTTTTTTTTCGTCTATTGCACGCCACCGCCCGGTAGCCCGGACAGGCGCATCGCGCCGCCTCCGGGAACAGCCCCCTTCTGCGGCTTCAGACTCTGTTCGACAGCCTGCGCCTTGTGGATTCAGGCAAATGCTAATCCTCCTCCATCCGCTGATACTCTTCGCTCAGGAAATCAACCAGCGCCCTGACCGAGGGGAGCAACCCGCGGCGTGAGGCAAACACCGCATGAATCACCTCCCTGCGCGGCTGCCACTCATCGAGGACAACCACCAGCTCGCCGGCCGCCAGCTGATCGCGCACCATTAATAAAGGAAGCTGTACCACCCCAACGCCAGCGATTGCCGCTTCGCGCAGCGCCAACATATCCGTGGTGACCAGCCGGGGTGTAAAGTAGACTTCCGCCCGTGCGCCCTCCGGGCCGGTCAACTGCCACTTATGCTGATGTTTGCCTGCGCACAGGCTCAATCCCGGCCAATCGCTTAATTCTGACGGCGCCACAGGCTGCCCCTTTTGCTCTACTAACTGTGGACTGGCGACCAGGCGGTGACCACGATCGGCGAGAACGCGCATTACCAGATCGCTATCCTTTATCGGCCTTGGGCGTACGCGGATCGCGATGTCAACGCCCTCTCCAACGACATCAACTCGTCGGTTTGTGGCTTCCAGCTGCAGATTAACTCCCGGATAGCGCACCATAAACCGCGCCAGCATAGGCCCGACGTGCGCATGCAATAGCGTCACCGGACAGGTCAGCTTGACGCTTCCTCGGGGCTCGGAACGCAGGGTCTCTACCGCCTGCTCTGCCGCTTCCGCCTCTATCAGCATCGCCTTGCAGTGCTGATAGAAGGTGTGCCCCACCTCCGTTACCGCAAACTGACGAGTTGTCCGTTGAATCAAACGTACGCCGAGGCGTTCTTCTAACTGGGCGATTCGCCGGCTCAGTTTGGATTTAGGCTGATCGAGCGCTCTGCCCGCTGCCGCGAATCCTCCGTGATCCACCACCTGCACAAACCAGGCTAAATCGTTGAGATCCTGCATTCTTCCTCCATCGTTCCATTTTTGGAACAGTATAGGCCGTTTTTGCTATCTACCGGAGTATTAGTGGTGAATATAAGCTTATTCACATCAGAAACAGATGCACTGGAGAAAGCCATGAAACAGATTACCGGAATCTACACCGCGCCTGCGCAGCATTGGGTAGGCGATGGTTTCCCGGTTCGCTCAATGTTCTCTTATCAGACGCACGGCGAACAGCTAAGCCCCTTCCTGCTACTTGACTATGCAGGCCCTCATCACTTCCCGGCAGGGTCCGAGAAACGCGGCGTCGGCGAACATCCGCATCGCGGATTTGAAACCGTCACCGTGGTGTACTCCGGCGAAGTTGAACATCGAGACTCAACAGGCAGAGGCGGCGTCATTGGACCGGGCGATGTGCAGTGGATGACCGCAGGCGCCGGGATCCTGCACGAAGAGTTCCACTCGGCGGAATTTACCCGCTCCGGCGGCGAGCTGAAAATGATTCAGCTGTGGGTCAATCTTCCGGCTAAAGACAAGATGACGCATCCCGGCTATCAAAGCATCACGGCGGATGCCATCCCTGACGCCGAGCTGCCGGATAACGCTGGCCGCATGCGGGTGATTGCCGGGCGCTATCAGGATGTTGTCGGACCGGCGCATACCTTTTCGCCGCTTAACGTATGGGACCTGCAGCTAAACCAGAGTCATGAGGTAACCCTGCATCAGCCCGCTGGCTGGAGCACGGCGCTGGTGGTGCTGGAAGGTGAAATCGTGGTGAACGGCGAGGGTAACGCCCGCGAAGGTCAGCTGGTGGTGCTCAGCCAAAAAGGTGAAACGCTCCACCTCGCGGCCAATAGTCACGCCAAAGTGCTGCTGATGGCCGGCGAGCCGCTGCAGGAGCCGATCGTGGGCTACGGCCCGTTTGTGATGAATACCAAAGCGCAAATCGCAGAAGCGGTTCGTGATTTTAATAGCGGCCGCTTCGGCCAAATCTGATACTGAATGAGGTGAAGAATATGTCTACCCCAGCTAACTTTAATGGTTCTCGTCCTGTTATTGATGTCAATGATACCGCCATGCTGCTGATCGACCACCAGAGCGGTCTCTTCCAGACCGTAGGCGATATGCCGATGCCGGAGCTACGGGCGCGCGCCGCCGCGCTGGCAAAAATGGCCTCGTTAGCCGGTATTCCGGTGATCACCACGGCATCGGTGCCGCAGGGACCGAACGGGCCGCTAATCCCTGAGATCCATGAGAATGCGCCCCATGCGCACTATATTGCGCGTAAGGGGGAGATCAACGCCTGGGATAATCCGGAATTTGTGGCCGCGGTAAAGGCCACCGGCCGTAAAACATTGATTATTGCCGGGACGATTACCAGCGTTTGCATGGCGTTCCCGGCAATTGCCGCCGTCGCCGACGGCTATAGAGTTTTTGCCGTCATCGATGCCTCCGGCACCTATAGCAAGATGGCGCAGGAGATCACTCTCGCCCGGGTCGTTCAGGCGGGCGTCGTGCCGATGGATACCGCCGCGGTCGCTTCCGAACTGCAGCGCACATGGAATCGACCGGACGCCGCAGAATGGGCTGAGGTTTATACTAAAGTCTTCCCGGCATACCAGCTGCTGATCGAGAGCTATGCCAAAGCGCAGGACGTGGTGAAGAATAACGAACAGCTTGATTCACAGCGTTAAAACGCCTGCCCCGCCGCGCTACGACGGGGCAGTGTTCAATGCTTAACCGAACGATATCAAAAGAATAAATACTGCTTGACCGTTTTAGCGCAACTCCCTATAGTAGCGCCCCGTTGCCCACCCAAGGTGAGCAGCAAAACAATATGGTGAGGTGTCCGAGTGGCTGAAGGAGCACGCCTGGAAAGTGTGTATACGGCAACGTATCGGGGGTTCGAATCCCCCCCTCACCGCCATATTTTAAGAAGAGCTCGTACGCAAGTACGGGCTTTTTTTTCGCCTATTGCGCGCCACCGGGGGGATGAGAAGCCCCGACGGGCCGAAATAGAGTCACGGCGCGGCCATTTTATGACCGCCCTCACCCCTGCACATCGCCCTTCACTTCATCGCAGCGCGAAAGAGCAACCTCGGTTAACGATATGACGCGGTCGTACTTCACCAATAAATTTATAAACGACAAAGAGAGAACGACCAGACCGATATAGCCATATGCCAGCCCCATAACCCAATCATGACCTGCTACAGGTTTTGCTAACGTAATAACCATAGAGATTATCCCTGGCAGAATACCAAGTTTATCGACGGGGCCGACAATAAGATTGATTCTTTTACTCAGAAACTCACGTTCGTGCTTTATCTCGAGCAGCCCCAACTCCAGGGTAGGCTTGCCTAAGCGTACAAAATCCGCAAGAAAACGCTCGTCGGTTAAGGCCTCTTTTTTAATATTTTGTTCTACGCTGGCGCTAAGCGGCATGGTGAAGAAGTATTTTATCGTGTTTCGCTGCTGGTAGATTTTAATGATTGGCATGAGAATCAGCACTACATAGGAAAGTGCTATGAGTACGATCGACAAATCAATAAGCCAGCGGCCTGAGGGCTTGATCAGCATATACCCGCCCATTGCGCCAAAGGAAACCAGAACCATCCCCACTAACCCGATAAATAGCCACCGGTCAGATTTACCTTTATCGCCGGCGAGTAATTTGTTTTTTAAAGCCGCTTCATGCGACTTAAGTAATTCAATATAGTTCAGCAAACCGCTGTTATTTTCATTCATAGCGCACTCCCGCTAAAGGTGATAAAAGAGCCTGAAACACTATCCACGCTAATGATAAACTGCCGAAGCGTTACCACTCACTATCCAGGAAGGAATATGAGCACTATTGCCGTTGTTGTTCTGACTTACGTTAAACCGCTTGAAGAAGTAGATGCCCAGTTTGCCGCACACGTGGAATGGCTTAAGCAAGGGTATGCTGAGGGAATATTTCTCGCGTCGGGGCGTAAAATCCCCAGGTCCGGGGGCGTGATTCTGGCTAAAGGCGATGATATGACTGCGCTGCAAAATCGGTTAAGCCTGGACCCATTTCAGCAATCTGGCGTCGCGAAGGCCGAAATCATTCCCTTTGAAGCCACGATGACCAGCCCTTCACTGCAGGCCTTGCTGTAATTAAGCAAAAACAAAGCCCGGTTTCCCGGGCTTTGCAGACTAAGAAACTATCAGTAGTAGGCTTTCAAAGCGCGCTGGCAAAGCATTGAACGCACGCAATCGTCCGTCGTAAAGCGCACGATCCCCACCATTTCATCTTCCTCAAAACGCGCCAGCGCATCGGCCAGACCCGACCGCACGCCTGAAGGTAAATCGCACTGGGTGATGTCGCCGTTGACGATAACCGTCACGTTCTCCCCGAGGCGGGTCAAAAACATCTTCATTTGCGCCGCGGTCACGTTCTGGGCCTCGTCCAGAATCACCACCGCATTTTCAAATGTACGTCCGCGCATATAGGCGAACGGCGCGATTTCCACCTTGCCGATTTCCGGGCGCAGGCAGTATTGCATAAAGGAAGCCCCCAGCCTCCTCACCAGCACGTCATAAACCGGGCGGAAATAGGGAGCAAACTTCTCGGCGATATCTCCCGGTAAGAAGCCGAGGTCTTCGTCGGCCTGCAGAACGGGACGGGTAACAATAATTCTGTCCACATCTTTATGAATCAGGGCTTCAGCAGCTTTCGCCGCGCTAATCCAGGTCTTACCGCACCCGGCCTCGCCCGTGGCAAAGATCAGCTGTTTATTGTCGATGGCGTTCAAATAATGCGCCTGAGCCTCATTGCGCGCTTCAATTGGCGATAGATCGCGGCTATCCCGCGCCATGCCAATGGCTTCTACGCCACTCATTTGCACAAGCGATGTGACCGATTCTTCTTCGCGCTGCTTATGGCTTCGCGAATCCTGTCTCAGCACACGTTTGGCCTCACGACGAGCTCTGGTCACTGCTTTTTGTCTTCCCATGGATAGCACCTTGCGTTGTTGGTTTACATCACACGCGTCACGTTCGACACGATTATGCGCACTAACGATTGAGGTTTGGCTTCCTTGTAAGCCATTGCTTGCCTGACGAATTGGCAGAGGGTCACGGCTACGCGCACCGATAACCTTGCCTGGGTTCAGATATTCTGTGATAGAGGGGGATGATTTGGCGGTGAGAAAATCGCGGCCGGAAGTGGGGCTTCCGTGCTGATGAGTACGGTATCGGGTTTGACGTTTTCCGTTACAGCAATCGGGCATTCGCGATCTCCATAATGAAACGATACTGCTGCCGAGAACTACCGCGTCTGTAATAAGTACATCAGAAATAATTCTAAGCGCAACTTATTTTTCACATACAGACAACAAATAATTCTCATGGCGGCTCGGGAGAGTTTCCGACTATAAGATTACAGAAAAATGAAACAAGGCAGGAAATACAAAAAATGAATGGAAAAACAGCAGAAAACGCCCTGCCCCGGAGGGCAGGTACGTCAGGCTTCGACTAACGATTGACCGAGATAATGTTGAGGGTCAACGACCCCCGGCAGAACAAAAAAGTATCCGCCGCCAATCGGCTTCACGTACTCTTCCAGGGCTTCTCCGTTCAGCCGCTTTTGCACCGTCAGGAAGCCTTTTTCCAGATCGTGCTGATAGCAGACAAACAGCAGCCCCATATCCAGCTGGCCGGAATTCGTGACCCCCAGCGAATAACTGTAGCCCCGACGCATCATCAGGCTGGAGGCCGTTTCCGGAGTGCGCGGGTTGGCCAACCGAATATGACTGTCGAGCGCAATGATTTCGCCGTCAGGATCGTTACGGTAATCGGGCACATCGTGCTCGTGCTCCATCCCCAGCGGCGCTCCGGTCAGTTTTTCGCGGCCAAAAATGGTCTGCTGCTCTTTCAGCGGCGTGCGGTCCCAAAACTCAACGTGGAACTGAATAATCCGCGCCGCCTGGTAGCTACCGCCCGTCGCCCATGCCGGTTCCCCCTGATCGGCGGTTACCCACACCACCTTGTCCATTAACGCAGTATCCGAACTCAATGGATTCGCGGTGCCGTCTTTAAAGCCCAGCAGATTCACCGGCGTCTCTTTACCCTTGCTGCGCGCGGCGCTATCGGAGATGAATCCCTCCCGCTTCCAGCGCACGCTGAGTAAATCCGGCGTGTGTTTAATCACATCCCGCAGCGCGTGAATCACCGTATCCTGAGTATTGGCGCAAATTTGCAGCAACAGATCGCCGTGACAGAGCGCCGCATCCAGCGAGTCGTTAGGAAAACGGGTCATTTTTTGCAGCTTCTTCGGCGCATGGCTGGCCAGACCGAAGCGTTCGTCAAACAGCGAATGCCCCACCGAAACGGTTATCGTCAGGTTATCCGGGGCGATCCACGGCCCAAGAATGCCCGAGTCCATCGGCGGCAGCCGCGGGTTCGGCGTCTCCGGCGCGGGCCCCCCCTTAGTCAGAAAGGCGATCCGCTGGGTCAGCAGACGAAACAGTCTTTCCAGATCCGCTTTATCACCGGCGAGGACATCAAATGCGACGATCATCATCGATGCCTGCTGCGGCGTCAGCACGCCGGCCTGGTGCAAACCATAAAACGGCTGCGCTTCCATGCGCGCATCGGGGGAGACCGTACCCGGTGAGCTTTTCTCTTTTGCCGCATGCGCCACCGGGCAGCCACCGGTCAAGGCCAGCGCGCCGCCAAGCGCGCCGATCCCTTTGAGTAACCGCCGACGCGACGGTTCATTGATAGGGTATTTTTGCTCTGCCATCGACTTAATCCAGACCGAGGATCCCGCGCAGCTGGGCCAGATCTTCCGCAAGGGTGGTGATCGGGCCTTTCAGCGCGTTACGATCGGCATCCGTCAGCTTGTCGTAGGTCTCAAAACCCTCTTTGGTGCGGTATTTACCGAGAATGGCGTCAACTTTCTTGAAGTTGGCATCCACTTTTGCCAGCAGCGTGCTGTTCTCTTTTTGTAGTTGAGGACGCAGCAGGTCGACGATTTTCTGCGCGCCGTCAATGTTGGCCTGGAAGTCCCACAGGTCGGTATGGCTGTAGCGATCTTCTTCACCGCTGATTTTGCTGGCCGCCACTTCTTCAATCAAACCGGCTGCGCCGCCAACCACTTTTGACGGCGGGAACGCCAGCTCGCTGATGCGTTTTTGCAGCTCAATAACGTCAGCGTGTAGTTGATCGGCGTATTTATCCATGCCTTTGACGCTGTTATCGCCAAACAGCGCTTTTTCCAGCCGGTGGAAACCGGTGAATTTTGGATCTTCGGCTTTTTTCTCGTAGTCATCCTCGCGGGCGTCAATGCTGCCATCAAGGTCAGAGAACAGCTCAGCGATCGGCTCGATACGTTCATAGTGCTGACGCGTTGGCGCATACAGCGCTTTTGCTTTCTCGATATCGCCTGCTTTCACCGCATCGGTAAAGGCTTTGGTGCTGCTCACCAGTTGCGCAGTCTCGGCGCTAACCCAGGCTTTGTAGGCGGTAATCGCTTCGCCGAGGCTAAGCAGCGCATCGGCTTTCGCGGCACCCTGGATCGCCTCTCCGGTCACCGTCAGTTTGCCTTTCGGGTTAGTCAGCAGGCCGCAGGTCATATCATATTCACCCGGCTGCAGGTTTGCCGTCAGCTTTTGCGTAAAGCCGGGGGCGATATTCTCGCGCTCTTCAACCACCATCACGCCTTTCAGGATCTCCCATTCCAGCGCTTTCTGGCTGTGGTTCTGAATGATGAACTGAGTTTTACCCGCTTTGACGGTGACGTTCATTGGCTCGCACTGTTTGTCAGTAACGGTAACTTTTACCTGCGGAATATCGGCCGCCTGGGCGTAAATTGCAGAGCTGAATAGCGCGGCAACGCTAAGCTGCAGCGCAGTGCGACGAAAATGATTCATCATGATGACCATCCCTTTCGATAAGTATGTTGTAACTATTTGAATTCGCGATGCCCGACTACGCGGCTCGGGATGCGGTGGTGTTATTGCCCGACGGCAGCGCGAACAGCACCAGCGCCGGAACCAAATAGATAAAGTAGACCGCCACTTCGCTGATAGTCGGCGTTTCCTGATAGCCGAAAATCCCCTCCAGCAGCGTCCCGAAGAGCGTATGCGTCGAAATCACGTTGCTGAGATCGAAGGCGACGTCCTGAAAATGGTTCCACAATCCGGCTTCATGGAAAGCGCGAATAGCCCCGGCCGCCAGACCTGCGGCAACCAGCAAAATAAACAGGCTGGTCCATTTGAAAAAGACGCCGAGATTCATGCGGATACCGCCCCAGTAGATCAGGAATCCTAAAACGATTGCCGTTCCCAGCCCAAGCATCGCTCCGATGGGCGGCCAGATACCCACATCCTGCTGGAACGCCGCCAGCAGGAAGAATACGGACTCCAGACCTTCGCGAGCGACGGCGAAAAACACCATCATCACCAGCGCCCAGCCGTGGTGGTTGCCGCGCTGAAGCGCATTATCAACCGCCTGTTCAAGCTGCTGTTTGACGTTGCGCGACACTTTGCGCATCCAGAAGACCATCCAGGTCAGAATACACACCGCCACCACCGCCACGATGCCTTCGAATAATTCCTGCTCGCGTTGCGGGAATTCGCCGGTCGTTTCGTTGATAAAGATCCCCAGTCCCAGGCACAGCGCCGCCGCCAGGAAAACGCCAATCCACATAACGCTAATCCAGTTCCCGCGCTGGGTGCGTTTCAGATAGCTGGCAATCAGGCTGACAATCAGCGCGGCCTCGAGGCCTTCACGTAACATGATGAGAAATGGGACAAACATACCAAAACCCTTAAATGTGAACCGCAGTCAATTGATGCAAAGTTAGGTAAATATTTCTGATAGTGATTATCATTACAATAATCAGAAACACAAGTGAAATGTGTAGGGAATGATGACGATTTGTAAATTAATCGCTAACAAATAATGAGCTACGGAATTATTTCTCTGCCTTAAGCCATCCCTGCAGGATAAGGGGATTTTTTGCGCCGGATATTTACCCGGCCGAAGAGCTGTGGCTAAATGGCGGCCTTATTTACTGCGAAATGAACAACATGACTCAATTCCTGCACTTCCTGCTGGCGCTGGCGGTTATCCTCGCGCTCGCCTGGCTTGCCAGTTACGACCGTAAAAAAATCCGCATTCGCTATATTATCCAGTTAATTATTATTGAAGTTGCGCTGGCTTTCTTTTTTCTCCACGCCGAAAGCGGCCTGTGGCTAGTGAAAAATATTGCATCCTTTTTTGAATCACTGCTCGGCTTCGCTGCCGAAGGCACCAACTTTGTATTTGGCGGCATGAGTGAAAAAGGGCTGGCGTTTATTTTCCTTGGCGTGCTGTGCCCTATTGTCTTTATCTCCGCGCTCATCGGTATTCTTCAGCACTGGCGTATTCTGCCGATTTTTATTCGCCTGATTGGTACCCTGTTATCGAAAGTTAACGGTATGGGTAAGCTGGAATCTTTCAACGCGGTCAGTTCGCTGATCCTCGGGCAATCAGAGAACTTTATTGCCTATAAGGGCGTGCTCGGCGACCTCTCTTCGCGCCGCCTGTTCACCATGTCGGCCACTGCAATGTCGACGGTTTCGCTGTCCATTGTCGGCGCTTATATGAGTATGCTCGACGCGAAATATGTCGTTGCCGCGCTGATCCTGAATATGTTCAGCACTTTTATTGTGCTGTCGATCATTAATCCGACGCGACCAGGCAGCGAGGAAGAGATCAAGCTTGAGAAGCTTCATGAATCGCAGAGCTTCTTTGAAATGCTCGGTGAATATATTCTGGCCGGATTCAAAGTCGCCATGATTATTCTGGCGATGCTGATTGGCTTTATCGCCTTAATTAGCGCCATTAACGCGCTCTTCGCCACCCTGTTTGGCCTGAGCTTCCAGCAGATACTCGGCTATGTCTTCTATCCGCTGGCGTGGCTGATTGGTATCCCGCTAAGCGATGCGCTGAGCGCCGGCAGTATTATGGCGACTAAGCTGGTGGCCAATGAATTTGTCGCCATGATTGAGCTACAAAAAATCGCTGCCAGCATGACGCCGCGCGGGCTGGGTATCTTATCAGTGTTCCTGGTCTCCTTCGCCAACTTCGCTTCTATCGGCATCATCGCCGGGGCGATTAAGGGTCTGAACGAGCAGCAGGGGAATATCGTTTCCCGCTTTGGCCTGCGGCTGGTGTATAGCGCAACGCTGGTCAGCCTGCTCTCTGCCAGCTTTGCTGGTCTGGTACTGTAACCGCAGTTATTGCCTGTGATCCCGGGGGCGGCGCAGAGCGCCTTGCCCGGGCAGGCAGCTCGTACGAGCTGAGGTTGCGTAGCCCGGGTAAGGCGTTATCCGCAACCCGGGCCTTTCATCAGATGCCAATTAAAAGTGCACGCAGACCGGCTGGTCAACGCGCATGACCGACTCCTGTGCAAAGCGCGATTTATAGGTATTGCGCAGCGCCTCAATCCCCTCTTCGCTCTTCGCATCTTTGCCATGGATCAGCATCAGCGCCTTGCTCTGCTCGCGCGCCACGGTTCCGTCATTGCCGAGCCACTGACCGCGCGCGTCAAAGACCGTCAGGCCATCGCGAAAGCGCGGCGTCACGTCGCGATCAACGAACTGCTGCCACTCCTGGGCAGTAATGTCCTTCCCGGCCGGACGGCTTAAGCCAAAATAGAGCGTGGTTTGCACCATGGCGTTATCCGCCGGGCAGGCATCAGCATCCGCCGCCGGGGCCATCTTCGCGGCGGGCGCTACGCAGCCGCTTAAAATCCCTGCCAGTACTAACGCCATCGCACCCTGTTTGACACTCATCTTGCTACCCTCATTGATATTTATGCTCAGATATCAGCGTATTTTCAATCGATTAGCAAGAGGCACAAACAATAAAGCCCGCATGATGCGGGCTTGATGATGCGACAGAGCATTACTCGGCAGTCGCGCGCACCGGCGGCGCGGAGTGGTAATGGGCGTCCGCTTCGGCAAAGCGTTTTTGCATCTCTGCGGAAGGCGCTTTACCCAGCAGGCTGAAGACCACAATTCCGATGCTACCGAAAATAAAGCCCGGGATAATTTCATACAGGCCCAGCCAGGCGAACTGTTTCCAGACAATCACCGTGACAGCGCCGATGATCATCCCGGCCAGCGCGCCGTTACGCGTCATTCGCGACCACATCACCGAGAACAGCACCACCGGACCAAACGCAGCGCCGAAGCCGGCCCAGGCGTAGCTCACCAGCCCCAGCACACGGTTCTCCGGGTTCGCTGCAAGGGCAATGGAGACCAGCGCCACGGCCAGCACCATAAAGCGGCCAACCCATACCAGCTCCTGCTGACCGGCATTTTTACGCAAAAACGCTTTATACAGATCTTCGGTGATGGCGCTTGAGCAAACCAGCAGCTGGCAGCTCAGGGTCGACATGACCGCCGCCAGGATCGCCGACAGCAGAATCCCGGCAATCCACGGGTTGAACAGAATCTGCGCCAGTTCGATAAAGACGCGTTCAGCGTTCTGATTAACTGCGCCCGCCACGCCCGGGTTGTTGTTGAAGTAAGCGATGCCGAAGAAGCCAACGGCTACGGCCCCCGCCAGGCAGAGGATCATCCAGGTCATGCTGATACGACGGGCGTGTACGATGCTATGGTGCGAGTCCGCCGCCATAAAGCGCGCCAGGATATGCGGCTGGCCAAAATAGCCCAGCCCCCAGCCCATCAGCGAAATAATCGCCACGAAGTTCAGCCCTTTCAGCATATCAACGTTCTCAATGCTCTTTTGCTTGATAACTTCCAGCGATTCGCCAAAGCCGCCGACCGAAATAATCACCATGACCGGCGTCAGGATCAGGGCAAATATCATCAGGCTGGCCTGGACGGTATCGGTCCAGCTCACCGCAAGGAAACCGCCGACGAAGGTATAAATAATGGTTGCCGCCGCGCCGGCCCACAGCGCGGTTTCATAGCTCATGCCAAAGGTGCTTTCAAACAGACGCGCGCCGGCCACAATACCGGATGCGCAATAGATGGTGAAAAATAACAGAATCACCAGCGCCGAGATAATTCGCAGCACCCGGCTTTTATCTTCAAAACGGCCGGTGAAATAATCCGGCAGCGTCAGCGCGTTATTATTCACCTCGGTGTGTACCCGCAAACGCCCCGCCACCAGCTTCCAGTTAATCCATGCGCCTAGCGTCAGGCCAATGGCAATCCAGCTTTCGGAAATCCCGGAGATAAATATTGCGCCGGGCAGCCCCATCAGCAGCCAACCGCTCATATCTGAAGCGCCGGCGGAGAGCGCGGTGACGAATGGGCCAAGGCTGCGGCCGCCGAGAATATAATCATCAAAGTTCTTCGTCGAACGCCAGGCAATAAAACCGATGAGTACCATGCCAAAAATATAAACAATAAAAGTCACCAACATGGGTGTGCTAATAGCCATGTAAAAATCTCCAGAATTTTTTGTCGACAGCGTCCAGATTTGTCGTTTTATCCACTACCGGAACGGGGCAATGGCCTTTTGGTTGTATTGGGCGACCGTATCCTGACGGAAGCTTTGTTTTTTCACAAATGATTTAACACAGCATTTACACTAAATGCATCGGGGACCAAACTTCATTTTGTAATAGGTTGCACTCTCTCACGTTTTTATCGGTTGCACCACGTAAAAGTGTTAAGTCACGCAGATAAAACCCCAAATATAAAGGGAATGAATAGCTGCTATTAACGCCATACAATTTAACAATTACGGCAATTTCAGGCCTGCAGCACAATTCTCAATTAACAAGGTTGCACAAAGTTGCAACATGGTAGATATTTCTACGCAACCTCATCACTGCACAGAAGCGAACTTCGCCAAATCAATCACTCGGCGTCCGGGCGGCAAATTTATCAGCATCCGGCGACATCGTTAACCTTGTGGCCGGAGCGTGGTAATGCAGCCAATAAAGAGGCGGGTTGAAGGATAAAGCGAATGACCAATAACAGGAGTTCCTGACATGGGCACCACCACCATGGGTGTAAAACTTGACGACGCGACGCGCGAACGTATTAAATCCGCGGCGAGCCGTATTGACCGTACGCCGCACTGGCTGATTAAGCAGGCCATTTTCAATTATCTGGAAAAGCTGGAAAACGACGAGACGCTGCCTGAGCTACCGGCGTTACTTTCCGGCGCGGCTAACGAAAGCGATGAAACGGGCAGTCCGGGCGATGAGCCCTGGCAGCCGTTCCTCGAATTCGCTGAGCAGATCCTGCCGCAGTCCGTCTCCCGCGCGTCAATTACCGCCGCCTGGCGTTGGGCCGAAACCGACGCCGTGCCGATGCTGCTGGAGCAGGCTCGCCTGCCGCAGAATCTCGGCGAGCAGGCCCACAAGCTGGCATATCAGCTGGCGGAGAAGCTGCGCAACCAGAAAACCGCCAGCGGCCGCGCAGGAATGGTGCAGAGCCTGCTGCAGGAGTTCTCGCTCTCGTCGCAGGAAGGCGTGGCCCTGATGTGCCTGGCGGAGGCGCTGCTGCGCATTCCCGACAAAGCCACCCGCGATGCCCTGATCCGCGACAAAATCAGCAACGGCAACTGGCAATCGCATATCGGCCGCAGCCCCTCGCTGTTCGTCAATGCCGCCACCTGGGGGCTACTGTTTACCGGCAAGCTGGTCTCGACCCATAACGAAACCAGCCTGTCGCGTTCGCTGAACCGTATTATCGGCAAGAGCGGCGAACCGCTGATTCGTAAAGGCGTCGATATGGCGATGCGCCTGATGGGCGAGCAGTTCGTCACCGGCGAAACCATCGCCGAAGCGTTGGCCAATGCCCGCAAGCTGGAAGACAAAGGCTTCCGCTACTCCTACGATATGCTGGGCGAAGCGGCGCTGACCGCTGACGATGCCCAGGCCTATATGGTTTCCTATCAGCAGGCTATTCATGCCATAGGCAAAGCCTCGAACGGCCGGGGGATTTATGAAGGGCCGGGCATTTCGATTAAACTCTCCGCGCTGCATCCGCGCTATAGCCGCGCCCAGTACGATCGCGCGATGGATGAGCTTTACCCGCGCCTGAAATCGCTAACCCTGCTGGCTCGCCAGTACGATATCGGTATCAACATTGACGCCGAAGAGGCCGATCGCCTGGAGATCTCGCTCGATCTGCTGGAAAAACTCTGCTTTGAGCCGGAGCTGGCGGGCTGGAACGGGATTGGCTTTGTGATCCAGGCCTATCAGAAACGCTGCCCGTTCGTCATTGACTACCTGATCGACCTGGCTACCCGCAGCCGTCGCCGCCTGATGATTCGTCTGGTAAAAGGCGCCTACTGGGATAGCGAAATCAAACGCGCGCAGATGGACGGGCTCGAAGGCTATCCGGTCTATACCCGCAAGGTTTATACCGATGTCTCCTATCTGGCCTGCGCGAAAAAGCTGCTGGCGGTGCCGAACCTGATCTATCCGCAGTTCGCAACGCATAACGCGCATACCCTGGCGGCGATTTATCAGCTCGCCGGACAAAACTACTACCCCGGTCAGTATGAGTTCCAGTGCCTGCACGGCATGGGCGAACCGCTGTATGAGCAGGTGACCGGCAAAGTCGCCGATGGCAAACTCAACCGTCCCTGCCGTATTTATGCGCCGGTGGGCACCCACGAAACGCTGCTGGCCTACCTTGTGCGTCGCCTGCTGGAAAACGGCGCTAACACCTCGTTCGTGAACCGCATCGCCGACAGCACCCTGCCGCTGGATGAGCTGGTTGCTGACCCGGTCGCCGCCGTGGAAAAACTGGCCCAGCAGGAAGGTCAGGTTGGCCTGCCGCATCCGAAAATCCCGCTGCCGCGCGATCTCTACGGCAAGGGGCGCAGTAACTCAGCCGGTCTGGATCTGGCCAACGAGCATCGCCTGGCCTCCCTCTCTTCCTCGCTCTTAAACAGCGCGCTGCATAAATGGCAGGCGCTGCCGATGCTGGAACAGCCGGTTGCCGAAGGCGAAATGCAGCCAGTCATCAACCCGGCGGAGCCAAAAGATATCGTCGGCCACGTGCGCGAAGCCAGCGAGGCTGAAGTTCAGCTGGCGCTGACCAGCGCGGTCAACAACGCGCCGATCTGGTTCGCCACCCCGCCGCAGGAGCGCGCGGCGATCCTCGAACGCGCTGCGGTACTGATGGAAGGTCAGATGCCAACGCTGATGGGTATCCTGGTGCGCGAGGCGGGAAAAACCTTCAGCAATGCCATTGCCGAAGTGCGTGAAGCGGTGGATTTCCTGCACTATTACGCAGGCCAGGTGCGCGCGGATTTTGATAACGAAACCCATCGTCCGCTCGGCCCGGTAGTGTGTATCAGCCCGTGGAACTTCCCGCTGGCAATCTTTACCGGCCAAATTGCCGCCGCGCTGGCGGCCGGCAACACCGTTCTGGCGAAACCCGCGGAACAGACGCCGCTGATCGCCGCTCAGGGCGTCGCTATCCTGCTGGAAGCGGGCGTACCGCCGGGGGTTATTCAACTGCTGCCGGGCCGCGGAGAAACCGTCGGTGCGGCGCTGACTTCCGACGAGCGCGTTCGCGGCGTGATGTTCACCGGCTCAACCGAAGTCGCCACGCTACTGCAGCGCAATATCGCCAGCCGCCTGGATGCTCAGGGTCGCCCGACGCCGCTCATCGCCGAAACCGGCGGCATGAACGCGATGATCGTTGACTCTTCCGCCCTGACCGAACAGGTGGTGATCGACGTTCTCGCCTCGGCGTTCGACAGCGCGGGACAGCGCTGCTCTGCGCTGCGCGTGCTCTGCCTGCAGGATGATATCGCCGACCATACGCTGACGATGCTGCGCGGCGCGATGGCCGAGTGCCGGATGGGCAATCCGGGCCGCCTGACCACCGATATCGGGCCGGTTATTGACGCCGAAGCCAAAGAGAACATTGAGCGCCATATTCAGACGCTGCGCGCCAAAGGGCGCAAAGTCTTCCAGGCGGTGCGCGAAACCAGTGAAGATTCGCGCGAGTGGACCAGCGGTACTTTCGTTCCACCGACGCTGATCGAACTCGACAGCTTCGACGAGCTGAAAAAAGAGGTCTTCGGCCCGGTACTCCACGTGGTGCGCTATAACCGCAACGAGCTGGACGGGCTGGTTGAGCAGATCAACGCCTCGGGTTATGGCCTGACCCTGGGCGTGCATACCCGTATCGACGAAACCATCGCCCAGGTCACCGGCAACGCCAACGTCGGCAACCTGTACGTCAACCGTAATATGGTTGGCGCCGTGGTCGGCGTGCAGCCGTTCGGCGGCGAGGGCCTGTCGGGTACGGGTCCAAAAGCCGGCGGCCCGCTGTATCTGTACCGACTGCTCTCCAGCCGGCCGCAGAACGCCGTCGGGATCACCCTCGCCCGCCAGGATGCGGAGTACCCGCTGGACGCGCAGTTGAAAACGCTGTTGGAGAAACCGCTGCTCGCGTTACAGCAGTGGGCTAAAGACCGCCCGGAACTGCAGGCCCTGTGCCAACAGTTCAGCGAACAGGCGCAGGCCGGTACCCAGCGTCTGCTTCCGGGCCCAACCGGTGAGCGCAACACCCTGACCTTTATGCCGCGCGACCGCGTGCTGTGCGTCGCCGATAACGAACAGGACGCGCTCACCCAGCTGGCGGGCGTGATCGCCGTCGGGTGCGAAGTGCTGTGGCCTGACGCGCCTCTGCAGCGCGAGCTGGCGAAAAAACTGCCGCGCGAAGTCAGCGAACGGATCCACTTTGCCAAAGCGGAAACCCTGGCGAGCGAGCCTTTCGATGCGGTTATCTACCACGGCGATTCCGATCAGCTGCGTGAGCTGTGTGAACAGGTAGCGGCGCGCGATGGCGCGATTGTTTCGGTGCAGGGCTTCGCCCGCGGCGAGAGCAATCTGCTGCTGGAGCGGCTCTATATTGAACGTTCGCTCAGCGTCAATACCGCCGCAGCCGGCGGCAACGCCAGCCTGATGACGATTGGCTAAGCCTTTTCCCGGAGGCGATACTGCGTTTCTGTCCGGCCTACCGGATCGCAGACGGCTGTAGACCGGTCGCCCGGGCAAGGCGCTCCGCGCCGCCCCCGGGAAAGCAGACGGCACAACGTCAGCTAATGACACCAGACGCAGGCTGTGGTTAATTAAGGCTCCCGGACGGGAGCTTTTTTTATGGGAGTTGACCAATGAAACGCACTTTACTCGCTTTTGCCGCGCTGCTGGCAAGCACCCATGCGCTGGCGGACGAATGTAGCAACGCCAGCAATCAAACGGAAATGAACCAGTGCACCGCCGAGCAGTACCAGGCTGACGACAAAAAATTAAATGAAACGTATCAGGAAGCGCTGAAGCGCGCCTCTGAAAAACAGCAGGAACTGCTGAAAAAAGCGCAGCTGACGTGGATTGCCCTGCGCGACGCCGACTGTCAATTCCTCGCCTCCGGCGCAGAAGGCGGCAGCGTACAGCCAATGCTGATCAACCAGTGCATGTCCGATAAAACCGTCGAGCGCGAGTCGTATCTCGCTTCGCTGCTGCAGTGCGAGGATGGCGATCAGAGCTGCCCGCTGCCGCCCGCCAATTAACGCACCCGAATCCCTTCGATAATCATCCGCTGGACGTTATCGACGGTTTGCTGAAAAAACGCCTCATCGCGCAGCGTCGCGCCGGTTACCGCCTCAACCTGAGTGGCGAAATCGGCGTAATGCTGCGTAGTCGCCCAGATCATAAAGATCAGATGCTGCGGGTCGACGGGCGCCAGCCTGCCGCTCTCAACCCAGCCGGAAATAATCGCCGACTTCTCATCTACCAACGCTTTCAGATCGCCGGTCAGCTCGCCCATCAGCAGCGGCGCACCTTGCAGCATCTCCAGACAAAACAGCTTTGACGCCTGCGGGTGATCGCGGGAAACCTCCAGCTTAAGGCGAATATATTCGCCGATGGCCACCAGCGGACTGATGTCTTCACGAAACGCCTTGAGCGGCGCCAGCCAGATAGCCAGGATCTGCTGCAGCACCGCGATATACAGCGCTTCTTTCGAGGGGTAGTAATAGAGCAAATTGGTTTTCGACACCCCGGCCAGCTCGGCAACCTGCTCAAGCCGCGTGCCGTGAATGCCATACTGCGAGAACGCGTCCAGCGCGGCGGCCAGAATAGCCTCTTTTTTTGCGCTCACCGCCTGTGAACGTTTGCCGATCTTTTTCACGCCGCCCTGTGCCATGCATTATCTCCTTCATTTCCCGCCATCAGCATAGCAAAAGCCCAGCGCCGGCACGACTCTGTGCACCCCGATTGCGCACGACTGCGGCTTTTTCGTGCACCGATTTTGACCATTCAGTCCACTTTTATTGCTGCCATTTTCAGCAACCATAACGCAACACATTAATAACATTAGCCTTTGTAAAACTGGCATCGCCTTTGCTTTATCTTTCAGGCGAGGTGATTGAGGGAGATGCAGGATGCAGCGCCGCGCCTTCTTGTTCAACGACATGCAGAGAGGTAGGTATGAAAATTGGTGTCTTCGTTCCGATTGGTAATAACGGCTGGCTGATTTCCACCCATGCTCCCCAGTACATGCCGACGTTTGAGCTCAATAAGGCTATCGTGCAAAAAGCCGAACACTACGGCTTCGATTTCGCGCTATCGATGATTAAACTGCGCGGCTTCGGCGGCAAAACCGAATTCTGGGATCATAATCTGGAGTCCTTCACCCTGATGGCCGGACTGGCCGCCGTGACTTCACGCATCCAGATCTACGCCACCGCCGCCACCCTGACCTTGCCCCCGGCGATCGTCGCCCGCATGGCCTCAACCATTGACTCTATCTCCGGCGGCCGCTTTGGCGTCAATCTGGTCACCGGCTGGCAAAAGCCGGAGTACGAGCAGATGGGCATCTGGCCGGGCGATGACTATTTTGCCAGCCGCTATGACTACCTCACCGAATATGTCCAGGTCCTGCGCGACCTGTGGGGAACCGGGCGCAGCGACTTCAAAGGCGACTACTTCACCATGAATGACTGCCGGGTCAGCCCGCAGCCGTCGCAGCCGATGAAGGTCATCTGCGCCGGGCAAAGCGATGCCGGTATGGCGTTCTCCGCCCAACACGCTGACTATAACTTCTGCTTCGGTAAAGGCGTGAACACCCCTGCCGCCTTTGCCCCCACCGCAGCCCGGATGATGCAGGCGGCGGAAAAAACCGGCCGCGACGTCGGCTCCTACGTCCTGTTTATGGTGATTGCCGACGAAACCGACGAGGCAGCCCGGGCCAAATGGGAGCATTACAAAGCCGGCGCGGATGACGAGGCGCTGGCGTGGCTGACGGAACAGAGCCAGAAAGACACCCGTTCCGGCAGCGACACCAACGTGCGCCAGATGGCCGATCCCACCTCGGCGGTCAATATCAACATGGGCACTCTTGTGGGCTCCTACGCCAATGTCGCCCGTATGCTCGACGAGGTGGCGGCGGTTCCCGGCACCGACGGCGTGCTGCTGACGTTTGATGATTTCCTTATCGGTATCGAAGCCTTTGGACAGCGCATTCAGCCGCTGATGCGCTGCCGCGACCATATTGCCACCATGACTCAAGAGGTTGCCTGATGATTACCCTGCCCGCTCGCCCGGAATCCCTGACCTTCGCGCCGCTACAAAGCGCGCTGATCGTCGTCGATATGCAGAACGCCTACGCCAGCCAGGGCGGCTATCTCGACCTCGCCGGCTTTGATGTTTCCACCACCCGACCGGTTATCGACAATATCAACCTCGCCGTGGCCGCCGCGCGCGCCGCCGGGATGCTGGTTATCTGGTTTCAGAACGGCTGGGATGACCAGTACGTGGAGGCCGGCGGCCCCGGTTCGCCCAATTTTCATAAATCCAACGCGCTGAAAACCATGCGCCAGAACCCGGAGCTGCAGGGCAAGCTGCTGGCGAAAGGCGGCTGGGACTATCAGCTGGTCGATCAGCTTAAGCCGCAGCCCGGCGATATCGTGCTGCCGAAACCGCGCTACAGCGGCTTCTTTAATACCGCGCTCGACAGCATCCTGCGCAGCCGCGGCATCCGCCATCTGGTGTTTACCGGCATCGCCACCAACGTCTGCGTGGAATCAACCCTGCGCGACGGCTTTTTCCTCGAATATTTCGGCATCGTGCTGGAGGACGCTACGCACCAGGCCGGTCCGGCGTTTGCCCAGCAGGCGGCGCTGTTTAATATCGAAACCTTCTTTGGCTGGGTCAGCGATGTCGCCAGCTTCTGTAATGCCCTTGAGCCCGCCGCGCCGCACGCATTTAACGAGGAGAAACGTTATGCCTAAACAGGTGATTATTCCGCCAGGCACCACCGCGCCTATCGCACCGTTTGTTCCCGGCACGCTGGCCGACGGCGTGGTTTACGTCTCCGGCACCCTGCCGTTCGATAAGCAAAATAACGTGGTTTACATCGGCGACCCAAAGGCGCAAACCCGCCACGTGCTGGAAACCATCAGGAGCGTTATCGAGACGGCGGGGGGCAGTATGGCGGATGTGACCTTCAACAGCATCTTTATCACCGACTGGAAAAACTACGCCGCGATTAACGAAGTCTACGCGGAGTTCTTCCCCGGCGACAAACCGGCGCGTTTCTGCATTCAGTGCGGGCTGGTGAAGCCCGAAGCGCTGGTGGAGATCGCCACCGTCGCCCATATCGGGAAACCGGCATGATGAAGCTGAATATCTCCCCGGCGCCTTATCCCGGCGCGCCGGTGGTGGTTCTGAGCGCCGGGCTCGGCGGCGCGGGCGGCTACTGGCTGCCGCAGCGTTCGGCGCTGGAAGCGCACTACCAGCTGGTGAGCTATGACCACAACGGCACCGGCGAAAACGGCGGCCCGTTGCCCGCCAGCTATAGCATGGCGCAGATGGCGCAGGAACTCTACGCGGCGCTGCTGGAGGCGGGTATTGGGCGCTTTGCGCTGATTGGCCACGCCCTGGGGGCGCTGATTGGCATGCAACTCGCGCTGGACCATCCCGAAGCGATAAGCGCCCTGGTACTGGTGAACGGCTGGCTGACGCTCTCCCCGCATACCCGCCGCTGCTTCCTGGTGCGCGAGCGCCTGCTGCACGCGGGTGGCGCGCAGGCGTGGGTAGAAGCGCAGCCGCTGTTCCTCTATCCGGCGGAGTGGATGGCTTCTCGCCTGCCGCGTCTGGAGGCCGAAGACGCGCTCGCCATCAGCCATTTCCAGGGCAAAGAGAATCTGCTGAAAAGGCTGAATGCTCTCAAGCAGGCCGACTTTTCGCGCCGGGCGGCAGCCATCGTCTGCCCGACGCTGGTTATCAGCGCCGCTGACGATCTGCTGGTCCCGGCCTCCTGCTCCCGCCTGCTGCAGGCGGCAATCCCCGACAGCCAACTGGTGGAAATGGCCTGGGGCGGCCACGCCTGCAACGTCACCGATAGCGCCACCTTTAACCCTATTTTATGCGACGGGCTGGCCGCGATGCTGCCCGTACCCCAGGAGAACCTATGAGCGAAGCCATTAGTCCGGCCGCCTGCGCCGCGCTGTTCACCGAGGCCCGAACCCACAACGGCTGGCTGGATAAGCCGGTCAGCGACGCGCAACTGCGCGAACTCTACGACTTGCTGAAAATGGGGCCGACCTCCGCCAACTGCTCCCCGGCGCGCTTCGTTTTCGTCCGCACCCCGGAAGGTAAAGAGAAGCTGCGCCCGGCCCTGTCGAGCGGCAACATCGCGAAGACCCTGCAGGCGCCGGTCACCGCTATTGTCGCCTGGGACCGCGCGTTCTATGACCGGCTGCCGGAGCTGTTCCCCCACGGCGACGCCCGCAACTGGTTTACCTCCAGTTCGCAAATGGCGGAGGAGACCGCCTTTCGCAACAGCTCATTGCAGGCGGCATACCTGATTTTCGCCTGCCGCGCGCTGGGCCTGGATACCGGTCCGATGTCGGGTTTTGACCGCGAAAAAGTCGATGCGGCGTTTTTTGCCGACGGCGCCTGGAAAAGCAACCTGCTGATTAATATCGGCTACGGCGATCCCGGTAAACTGTACGCGCGCCTGCCGCGTCTGTCCTTTGATGATGCCTGCCAGCTGGTATAAGGAGCCCGCATGTCTCTTGCCGATAAACAAAGCTTTCGCGACGCCATGGCCCACGTCGGGGCGGCGGTGAACATTATCACCACCGATGGTCCCGCAGGCCGCGCAGGATTTACCGCCAGCGCGGTTTGCAGCGTCACCGACGCGCCGCCCACGCTGCTGGTCTGCCTGAATCGTTCAGCCTCGGTATGGCCGATCTTCAGCCAGCATCAGGCGCTGTGCGTTAATACCCTGGCGGCCGGTCAGGAAGGACTCTCGAACCTTTTCGGCGGTAAAACGCCGATGGCGGAGCGCTTCGCCGCCGCCGACTGGCAAATCGGCGCGACCGGCTGCCCGCGTCTGGAGGCAGCGCTGGTCAGCTTCGACTGCCGCATCAGCCAGATCGTCAGCGTCGGGACGCACGACATTCTGTTTTGCGAAGTGGCGGCGATTGTTCGCCATCCGGAACCGCGTGGACTGATGTGGTTCGATCGCGGCTACCACACGCTGATGCGTCCAGCCTGTTAACCCTAAACCCAGGATCTCATCATGGCTCTCTTCGATTTTCCTCGCTGGCAGTTAACCTCCCCCTCCGCCGCGTCCGGCGTCGTGGCCCCCGATGAACGGCTGTCGGTCGGGCAAACCGTGGTGATGGGCGTTCAGCACGCGGTGGCGATGTTTGGCGCAACCGTCCTGATGCCAATCCTGATGGGGTTAGATCCTAACCTGTCGATCCTGATGTCCGGCGTCGGCACCCTGCTGTTCTTTTTGGTCACCGGCGGGCGTGTGCCGAGCTACCTTGGTTCCAGCGCCGCCTTTGTCGGCGTGGTCATCGCCGTCACCGGCTTCAACGGCCAGGGGCTTAACCCGCACCTTAGCGTCGCGTTGGGCGGAATTATCCTCTGCGGATTGGTGTATACCCTGATTGGTCTGGTAGTGATGAAACTCGGTACCCGCTGGATTGAGCGGCTGATGCCGCCAGTGGTCACCGGCGCGGTGGTGATGGCGATTGGTCTTAATCTGGCCCCCATTGCGGTTCGCAGCGTATCAGCGACGCCGTTCGACGGCTGGATGGCGGTGCTGACCGTGCTCTGCATCGGCCTGGTGGCAGTGTTTACCCGCGGGATGCTGCAGCGGCTGCTGATCCTCGTCGGGCTGATTATCGCCTGCGCCCTCTACGCGCTGCTGGCCAACGGCCTCGGGCTGGGCAAGCCGCTGGATTTTAGCCTGCTTGCGCAGGCGGCGTGGTTCGGTTTGCCGCAGCTGACCGCCCCGACCTTTAACGGCCAGGCAATGATACTGATCGCTCCCGTGGCGGTAATTCTGGTGGCGGAAAATCTCGGCCACCTGAAGGCGGTTGCCGGGATGACCGGGCGCAATATGGACCCGTATATGGGCCGCGCGTTCGTCGGCGACGGGCTGGCAACGATGCTCTCCGGCTCGGTTGGCGGCAGCGGCGTGACTACCTATGCGGAGAATATCGGCGTGATGGCGGTCACCAAAGTGTACTCGACGCTGGTGTTCGTCGCGGCGGCGCTGATTGCGATGCTGCTTGGGTTTTCACCGAAATTCGGCGCGCTGATCCATACCATTCCGGGGCCGGTGATCGGCGGCGCATCGATCGTGGTGTTTGGCCTGATTGCCGTCGCGGGCGCGCGAATTTGGGTACAGAATCGGGTGGATCTGAGCCAGAATGCGAATCTGATTATGGTGGCAGTGACGCTGGTGCTGGGGGCGGGCGATTTTGCGCTTTCGCTCGGTGGCTTTACCCTCGGCGGGATCGGCACGGCCACCTTCGGCGCGATTCTGCTCCACGCTCTGCTTAACCGCCGTCCGCGTGAGGCCGGGCAAACCAACGTCACCCCGGTATGAAAGCGTGCAACGCCAGCAGACCCGTACCGGGAAATCCCCGGTCGCGCTACGCTTACCGGGGCGACAAAACAGCGCCAACCCGTAGCCCGGCTAAGGCATTAGCCGCAGGCCGGGGGCTACTTCCGCTTAGCGGCATCTGCATGCATCGGGATAAAAAAAACCGCCGACTACACGTCGGCGGCGAGGGCGATGGGGTTTGCTCTGGAGATTAACCCCTATCGGCAGACAATCAGGACGGCGCTAGCTATCGCGGCTGCCGTGACTGTTTTTTCCCCCTTTTTTACCAGCTTCGGAAGCGCGCTGAGGATCGTTTTTAAAGTTCCCCCCGCTATGCTGGCCACCTTTACGACCTGCTTCTGATGCTCTTTCACGGTCTTCAGCAAAGTTGCCGGTACCGCCACGATGGTTTGCCATTACTGACCTCCATTTAGGTTAGACATCATGCTGCATTAGGTGAAACAAAAGGCCTTAGCCTCCGCGCTCCCATTTTCCGATCGCGTACTGTTAAGGTTAGCGAATGCAGAAGCGGCTGTAGGGAGATAGTCATATCCTGAAATAGATTTCTGATAACAACCGCCGCTATGGCGCACATTCTGCGCTAAGCAACTCTTATGACAGCCTAAAATAGCGCCGCCAAAGATGTATCTTTTTGCAACAGCCGCTATTTTTTGCATTTTTGTTATAAATCAAACAAATGATTGTTACATTTGCACTCTTCGCCAGAGATCTTATCTTTAAAGGTAGCCAGTCGTCTGGCTGGCGCATAACGCAACCGAGGAGTGATGCAAATGGCTAAGATTCTGGTGCTTTATTATTCAATGTACGGACACATCGAGACCATGGCGCATGCCGTCGCCGAAGGGGCTAACAAAGTCGATGGCGTGGAAGTGGTCGTGAAGCGCGTGCCGGAAACCATGCAGGCAGAGGTTTTTGCCAAAGCAGGCGGGAAAACACAAAACGCCCCCGTTGCCACACCGCAGGAGCTGGCTGAGTACGATGCCATCATCTTTGGTACCCCTACCCGCTTCGGCAACATGTCCGGGCAGATGCGCACCTTCCTCGATCAAACTGGCGGTCTGTGGGCATCCGGCGCGCTGTACGGCAAACTGGCCAGCGTATTCAGCTCAACCGGTACCGGCGGCGGTCAGGAACAGACCATCACCTCCACCTGGACCACCCTTGCCCACCACGGGATGATCATTGTGCCGATTGGCTACGGCGCTCAGGAGCTGTTTGATGTCTCGCAGGTTCGCGGCGGCACGCCTTACGGCGCCACCACCATTGCCGGCGGAGACGGATCGCGTCAGCCAAGTGAAGAAGAATTGGCCATTGCCCGCTATCAGGGTCAACACGTTGCAGGTCTGGCAGTTAAATTACACGGTTAATCTTCAGCAGGAGGAAAAGCATGCCGAATCAAGAAGCAAAGGCCCACCGCGTGGGTGAATGGGCAAGTCTGCGCAATACATCTCCTGAAATTGCCGAGGCAATTTTTGAACTCGCCAATTATGATGAAAAGCTGGCGGAGAAAATTTGGGAAGAAGGCAGCGATGAAGTCCTGCCCCGCGCCTTCGCCAAAACCGACAAAGACTCGCTGTTCTGGGGCGAACAAACCATCGAACGCAAGAACGTGTAGCCCGGACAGGTACGCAGTACCGCCTCCTGGATTTATTGCATGAGCTTCCCGGAGGCGGCGCGTTGCGCCAGTCCAGGCGACAACACCCGGCTAAACATCGGCAGCAAGACCCGGATTGCTCCGGGTTTTTTATGCTCTGCTACTTTGTCGCCTCGGCCATCGCCTTTTTAAAGGTATCCATTGGGCAGAAGCCGTTGTCATCCACAGGACAACCGTTCAGCGCCAGCGTTACCCGCTGCGGCGGCGATTGCAGGGTCAGCGCATCGGCATTACGCAACTGCTCGGTGCTTTGGTACAGATACTCGATCTTCATCAAATCACGATTGCCGCTCTTATCATGCCAGCGCTGGAACACCAGCTTGCCGCCGATGGGCGTGCGTTCGTACTGGTTGTGCAGCTGATAAGGTTTAAAATCCAGCGCCGTCAGCAGCGAGGCGATATTAGAGTCGTGCCCCACCAGCAGCGTCACTTTCGCCGACTTCGCCGCGTCCCCTACCAGAACGTTATCAATATATTTCACCAGCGGTTTGGCCACATTGCGCGCCACTTCCGGCGAAGTAAACAGACTGTCCTGATAGCCGTTTTTCAGCTTCGACAGCACCTGCCACTGCTTATCGCTGTTAATTTCACCCCACGCCACCTGGTCTTTCGGGAAACCTTCATAATATTGCAGTGTAAAGGCGTCAACCAGCGAGTTGCCGACTTTAAGCGGCCCGGAAACGCCCGGCTCCTGCTGATATTTAGCGCTAAAGGTATCTTTCGCGTCGCTCAGCGAGCACTGCTGCTTCTCTTTACAGGACGGGGAGTTACGGTAGTCGGTCATCTCCTCCAGCAGCTTATAGCTTTCGCTCAGCTGCATCCCCTGCCGCTCTTTCTCCATCGCCTGTACGGCCTTTTCGCTGAAGGCGGCGGAATCATCGGTGATCACCGGATTAAACGTCGGGTCCATGGTGCCCATTTTTTCCTGATGATGTACGGTCACGCCGCAGCCGGGGAACGCGCCGGTGATAAAGAACTGCGCGGTGGCGACGGTACGCTGCAGGCTATTGGCATAGGCGTAGACCTCGTTCTCCGGCGGGCATTCGCCGCTGGTCACCACTCCCTGCTGCGCCAGCCATTCGCGCATATAGTGCCCCATGTAGACTTCCAGCACTCCGCCCTTGGTGGTCAGCTGTCCACCGGGGACATCCCACTCTGGCCAGGACTTTGGCGTGGATTGCTCCAGCACGCTGCCGTTGTTCGCCAGCGGCGCGCGCAGGTTATGGCGGCTCATGATCAGCACCTGCTGAAGCTGGTACCCTTCCGGTGCGGCCGGTTCCTGCGCCTGAACGCCAGCGGACAGTAAAACAGCGCCGGCCACAGCGGCGGCGAGTAGACTTTTTCTCATCCCTTCATCCTCAGTCAGTGATTATCATCGCCATGATTGTGACAAATTTATGACATTTTTCCGGGCAATGGCTCGCAAAGTACGGAAAGAAATACGCTTTCCGCGATGACCGAGGGTCGCAAAATCAGGGAACAGGATTACTGCGGCAGCGGTACTGCCGCCAGAGTGCAGATAGCCTCATGCTCGCCGCCGTGATGGTCAACGATGACCACTTTATCTCCGGCTTTTTTTCCTTCGCAGGGTTTTAAAATCCGTTCGACAACGCGTTCATGGATAGATTGATGGCCGGAATCGGCCAGGCTGCTTGCTGACGTCGCCATCAGCAGCAGTCCAGCCAGCCCGACGATATGCTTATTCACCATTGATTACTCTCGCCCCCTATTTAAGCGGGCCAAGGGTAGCAGCCTGCCGGGCCGTGGTCTGTAAATTCGCTTAAACGAGTGTTACTCCGTTCATTTTTTCATCACCGTCGAGCTTTACTCTTCACATTTATTCATGTAAATAATAATTTCATTGCTCGGCTGGCTGTCTATTCTCGTCCGACTCATCGGGTCATCTTTAAGAAATATCCCGATGCTATTATCCCGATATCACGGTATTTTTTCTCCATGTTAAACATAACATTAGGTTAATCTATGTCAGGTATCCTGCTCTTTATCGTCGCGGTGGTTTTGCTGGGAGTCGCGGTCTACAGCCTGGTCTCCTACGTCAAAGATCGGCGCTCCGCGCAACTGCCAACTCATAAGAAAAAGAAATAATTCATCCTTACTATTCTTACCTTTTGCCCCTGCTATTTCTTACCGACCGCCTGATTTCAAACGAGAATGACAAAAAAGAAGGCAGGCGCTTTCGCCTGCCTTTGTGTCGGCGTAAAAAATGGTTACGATTCCCAGGCCTGCTCCGCTTTAGCGCCGTCAAACTGCGGCGGCGGCTTACGGAAACGGCGGGTCAGGTAAGTCAGATAGAGTAACCCCAGCCCCGCCCATATCAGACCGAGCGTCAGGGATGTCGCTTCCAGATTAATCCACAGCACCCCCACCGTCAGCGCGCCGACCATCGGGAGCAGCAGATAGTGAAAGCGATCCTTCCACGTTTTGTTAAAGCCTTTACGCCGCCAGAAGTGGTTGAACACCGATAGATTAACGAAGGTGAATGCTACCAGCGCACCAAAATTAATCAGCGCCGTGGCGGTGACCAGGTCAAAGAACAGCGCCGACAGCGCGACAATCCCCACCATGATCACGTTGAGCGCTGGGGTACGCCACTTCGGATGGACGTAGCCAAAAATACGCTCCGGGAAAACGTTATCGCGGCCCATGACGTACAGCAGTCGTGAAACGCTGGCGTGCGACGCCAGGCCGGAGGCCAGCGTATTCACAAACGTCGTGCACAGGAAGATCGACTGGAACAGCTTGCCGCCGACGTAGAGAGCAATCTCCGGCAGCGCCGCATCCGGATCTTTAAAACGGCTGATATCGGGGAAAAAGAGCTGCATAAAGAACGAAGCGGCAATGAAAATCACTCCGCCATAGACCGCGGTCAGAAAGATCGCCTTCGGGATCACCCGCGCGGCGTCCGGCGTCTCTTCGGAAAGCGTAGTCACCGCATCGAAGCCGAGGAATGAAAAGCAGACGATCGTCGCCCCGGTAATAATCGGGATCAGGTGCGCATTCTGGCTGATAAAAGGCTGCAGCGACCAGACGGTGCCCACCCCTTCCCCTTTATGCAGCCCCTGCACCACCAGCACGATGAAGACCACCATAATCGAGATCTGCACCAGCACGAACAGGGTGTTGAAGTTCGCTACCAGATTGACGCTTTTCAGATTCGCCGCCGTCAGAATCGCGACAAAGGTCACCACCCATACCCAGGGCGGCACGTCCGGAAACAGCGCGGAAAGATAAATCTTCGCCAGCAGCACGTTGATCATCGGCAGGAACAGATAATCCAGCAGCGACGACCAGCCCACCATAAAGCCGACGTGCGGGCTGATCGATTTCTGCGCATAGGTGTAGGCTGAGCCCGCCTGGGGAAACTGGCGCACCAGCTTGCCGTAGCTGATGGCGGTAAACAGCACGCCGGCCAGCGCCAGCAGATAGGATGCCGGAACGTGGCCGTTGCTGATGCCGGATACAATGCCGAAAGTATCAAAAACCGTCATCGGCGTCAGATAGGCGAGGCCCATCATCACCACCTGCCACAGCTTGAGGGATTTGCGCAGGCGCGGTTTCCCCGCCCCGGAGGCGTTGTCGAGAGAGGGATTAATAGCCATGGCCATTTCCCCCGCTGCACGCCTGGGCTTGCGGTCGTAGAGACCGGGAAACCAACCTGCTTCGCAACGGGGTTAATGGCAAATCAAAAGGTAAAAAGAACCGACGAGCGGCGGTAGCGGCGCATTCCATGCGGCCATGACGGCCCCCTTCTCCCTGCGGATATTTAAACATCTGCATCATTTCCTACCTCGTTACACACTGTGTCGTTAACTGAAGCCCCGTTGCCGCCTGCGCTCCTTAACGCGGCATCCGGGAATGGCTGGGCTCCCAGCAAAAACGTCCGACCAGGCTCCGCTCAGGCCGTATGATGCTACTCGTGATAATGCTAAAGCGCCCCTTGCGGGGCGAAAATCAGGCGTTTTTCAACATCCACTCAATTTCAGTCTCTGTGATCAGACGCTCAAATTGCAGTAATTCGTCATTTTTACAGGCGTGATAAACGTGACAGAAACGTTCGCCAAGCCGCTCGCGCAGGTGGTCGTTTTGCATAAACTCCCACAGCGCATCGCTCTGGCGAATCGGGAACGGCAGCCCCTCCTGCTCAAGGCCATTGCCTTCCACTTCTTCCTGTAACGGCAGCGGGTTATCCAGCCCGTGGAGGATGCCGGCAAAAATCGCCGCCATCACCAGGTACGGGTTGGCATCAGCCCCGGCCACCCGATACTCGACGCGATGGTTGTGCCGATCGCCGCATGGAATGCGCAGCGCCACCGTCCGGTTGTTATGCCCCCACGACGCCTGGGTCGGCACATACATTCCCGGCTGGAAACGGCGATACGAGTTCACGTTCGGCGCCAGCAGCGCCATCGATGCCGGCATCAGATCGATCATCCCGGCGAGCGCGCGTTTTAACATCGCGGAATCTTCACCGTCGGCGTCAGCCAGCACGTTCTCGCCTTTGTTGTTCTGCATGCTGATGTGGATATGCATCCCGCTACCGGCGTGCTCTTCATAGGGTTTCGCCATAAAAGTGGCGTGCATCTTATGCTTCTCCGCCATTAAACGCACGAGACGTTTTAACGCCAGCGCATCATCGCAGGCATCGAGCACGTTATCGGTATGGTGGAGGTTGATTTCAAACTGGCCGGGAGACGCTTCCGCCACCGCGCCGTCGGCGGGGATCAGCTGGAGCTGAGCGATCTCATCAATATCGTTAAGCACGTCGGCAAAATGGTTGAGGTTATCGACGGAGTAAACCTGGCTTTGGGTATTGCGATCGCCGGTTCCCGGCGCGCAAGGCGGCTGCAGGTAGCCTTCCGCGTCGCGCTTGCGGTCAAGTAAATAGAACTCCAGCTCTACCGCTACCACGGGGAACAGCCCGCGCTGGCGCAGCTGCTGCCAGAGGCGGTTCAGAACGTTCCGCGGCTCAACGTCAAAGGGAGCGCCATCTTCATCAACCATGGTCAGCAGAACCTGACCAATGTATTCCGGGTCCGCCGCGGACGGGGTTAAGGTTCCCAGCACCGGCACGCAGGTGCGATCAGGTTCGCCCATCTCCTGGCCGAGCCCCGCCTCTTCCACCACGTTGCCGAGAATATCCATGGCAAATACCGAAGCCGGGAAATAGCAGCCCTTCTCCAGCTTGTTCAGGCTGGAGACCGGGATCCGCTTACCGCGGAAGCAGCCGTTCAGATCGGTTAACAGCACATCAACGTATTGCGTATTGGGGTAACGCTCAAGGTAGCGCTTCACTTCCCAGGTGAATGCGCTGACCCGTCTCTCTTCCGACTGCTGAACAAAATTCTCAACTTCTACGATATTGGTTTCCATGATTCACCGCCGTTGTTGTAGTTTCGGACCCTGAATTGCACTGTTAAATATAATGTCCACCCTCCGAATGTGTATGCAAACAAATTGTTTGTCAAATGTTAAATTAAGTTTGCAAAGGGCAATATCCACTGCTAGATTGAGAAAATATTGAACGAAATGGCCGTTTTACCCGCTAACCCGGTCATAATTTAGTCCACTTTGTGAGGGCGATCATGGAAAATATAATGTACAAGCCAGTTATTGGCGTAGTGATGTGCCGAAACAGGCTTAAGGGTCACCAGACCCAGACTCTGCAAGAGAAGTACCTGAACGCGATTGTTCACGCCGGCGGCGTACCGATTGCCCTGCCGCACGCGCTGGCCGAGCCGGAACTGCTTGCTACGCTACTGCCGAAACTGGACGGCATTTATCTGCCCGGTAGCCCGAGCAACGTACAGCCGCACCTTTATGGTGAAAACGGCGATGAGCCTGACGCCGATCCCGGGCGTGATCTTCTGAGCATGGCGCTGATTAACGCCGCGCTCGAAAGGCGCATCCCCATTTTCGCCATCTGCCGTGGACTACAGGAACTGGTTGTCGCCACCGGCGGGACTCTGTATCGTCGTCTGTTCGAGCAGCCTGAGCTTCTTGAGCACCGCGAAGACCCCGAACTTCCCGTCGAGCAGCAATACGCGCCCTCGCATGAAGTTCAGGTTCAGGAGGGAGGATTACTTTCTCAGTTAATACCGGGCTGCAACACGTTTTGGGTAAACTCGTTACACGGGCAGGGAGCAAAAATGACGGGTCCACGGCTGCGCGTGGAAGCGCGTTCTCCGGACGGGCTAGCGGAAGCGGTCAGCGTTAACGACCATCCTTTCGCCCTCGGCGTGCAGTGGCATCCTGAATGGAACAGTAGCGAATACGCCCTGTCGCGAATGTTGTTTGAAGGTTTTATCACCGCCTGTCAGAATTATATCGCTGAAAAACAGCGACTCTGACCACTACCGTTAAGGAAATGCAAATATGAGCGATGACGGACTGGCGCCAGGGAAACGTTTGTCAGCGATCCGCCAACAGCTGGGTCTCTCACAGCGTCGTGCCGCCGAACTGTCTGGGTTAACACATAGTGCCATCAGCACCATAGAACAGGACAAAGTCAGTCCTGCCATCAGCACGCTGCAAAAGCTGCTGAAAGTCTATGGGCTGTCGCTCTCGGAATTCTTCTCTGAACCAGAAAAACCGGCTGAACCGCAGGTGGTTATCAATCAGGACGATCTGATTGAAATCGGCAGCCAGGGGGTATCGATGAAGCTGGTTCACAATGGCAATCCGAACCGCACGCTGGCGATGATATTTGAAACGTACCAGCCTGGAACCACAACCGGGGAGAGGATCAAGCATCAGGGTGAAGAGATAGGCACCATACTGGAGGGTGAAGTCGTATTGACCATTAACGGTCAGGCGTATCACCTGGTGGCTGGGCAAAGTTATGCCATTAACACCGGCATACCGCATAGCTTCAGCAACACTTCGGCAGGTATCTGCCGAATTATCAGCGCCCATACTCCCACCACCTTCTGATTTATTAGCCTGAGCCTTTCTCAGGTTTTCTTCAGGCCTGCGCCGCCCGGGGTGAATTCCGGCGGCGCGAAGATAACGCAGTTCACCTTGCGCAATGCGGAAAAACGTTTTCCGCTGGCCCCGGATAATTCACGCCTGTTAATGGGCAATTTAAACGGTACTCAACCCCGGGGACGCCCTGCGCCCTGAAGGTCTGAAATCACCACTTTTTTTCCGATTATGTCATTAAGGAGTCATGATGGATTTTCACAACCTGGCTTACTGGCAAGAAAAAGCAAAGAACATCGCGATTGAAACGCGGTTATTTATTAATGGCGAATACAGCGCCGCCGCCGATAACAGCGTGTTTGCCACCATCGACCCTGCCGCCCAGCAAACGCTCGCCGAAGTCGCGCGCGGCAAAAAGGCCGACGTCGATCGCGCGGTCCAGGCCGCCCGCAGCGCATTCGAGCGCGGCGACTGGTCGCAGGCCTCTCCTGCCCAGCGTAAAGCGGTCCTGAATAAGTTTGCCGACCTGATGGAGGCCCATTGCGAAGAGCTGGCGCTGCTGGAAACCCTGGACACCGGCAAACCGATCCGTCACAGCCTGCGCGACGATATCCCCGGCGCCGCCCGCGCGATTCGCTGGTATGCCGAAGCTATCGATAAAGTCTACGGCGAAGTTGCCCCTACCGGCGGCAACGAACTGGCTATGATCGTCCGCGAACCGATTGGCGTGATTGCGGCGGTGGTGCCGTGGAATTTTCCGCTGCTGCTGGCCTGCTGGAAACTTGGCCCGGCGCTGGCGTCAGGCAATAGCGTAGTGCTCAAACCGTCGGAAAAATCCCCACTCAGCGCCCTGCGACTCGCGGGCTTAGCGAAAGAGGCCGGACTGCCGGACGGCGTGTTCAACGTAGTGAGCGGTTTCGGCCATGAAGCCGGTCAGGCGCTGGCGCGGCATCCTGACGTCGAAGTGATTACCTTTACCGGTTCTACCCGCACGGGTAAACAGCTGCTGAAGGACGCAGGCGACAGCAATATGAAACGCGTCTGGCTGGAGGCGGGCGGTAAAAGCGCCAATATCGTTTTTGCCGACTGTCCGGATCTGCAAAAAGCGGTTAACGCTACCGCCGGCGGTATTTTTTACAACCAGGGGCAGGTCTGTATCGCCGGAACCCGCCTGCTGCTTGAGGAGAGCATTGCCGACAGGTTTCTCGATCTCCTTAAAGAGCAGGCCAAAGGCTGGCAGCCGGGCAATCCGCTCGACCCGAATACCGCCATGGGCATGCTGATCGACAACAGCCACGCCGATAGCGTCCACAGCTTTATTCGCGCCGGCGAAGCGCATAGCACGCTGCTGCTGGATGGACGCAAAAATCCGTGGCCCGCGGCGGTTGGCCCGACCATTTTCGTTGACGTCGATCCCGCCTCCGCGCTCAGCCAGGAGGAGATCTTCGGCCCGGTGCTGGTGGTCACCCGTTTTAAAACCGAAGAGCAGGCGCTGGCGCTGGCCAACGACAGCCGCTATGGCCTCGGCGCGGCGGTCTGGACCCGCGATCTCTCCCGCGCGCACCGCATCAGCCGCCGTCTGAAAGCCGGCTCCGTCTTTGTAAACAACTACAACGATGGCGATATGACCGTGCCGTTCGGCGGCTATAAGCAGAGCGGCAACGGACGCGATAAGTCGCTGCATGCGCTGGAAAAATTCACTGAACTGAAAACTATCTGGATTGCCCTGGAGTCTTAATCATGACCGAACATACCACCAGCTATTACGCCGCCAGCGCCAACCGCTATGAACCGTTCCCGGCGCTGGAAGAAACGATCGGCTGCGACGTCTGCGTCGTCGGCGGCGGCTATACCGGCCTCTCTTCGGCGCTGCATCTGGCCGAAATGGGCTACGATGTGGTGCTGCTGGAAGGCGCGCGCATCGGCTTCGGCGCCAGCGGACGCAACGGCGGCCAGTTAGTTAACTCCTATAGCCGCGATATCGACGTCATCGAGAAAACCTACGGCCCGGACGCGGCGAAAATGCTCGGCAGCATGATGTTTGAAGGCGGCGATATTATTCGCGAGCGCATCCAGCGCTATCAGATTGCCTGCGACTATCGCCCCGGCGGGCTGTTTGTCGCGATGAATCATAAACAGCTGGAAACTCTGGAAGAGCAGAAAGCCAACTGGGAGCGCTACGGCAATACCCAGCTGGAGCTGCTGGATGCCAGCGCTATTCGCCGCGAAGTCGACAGCGACCGCTACACCGGCGCCCTGCTGGATCGCAGCGGCGGCCATATCCATCCGCTCAACCTGGCGATTGGCGAAGCTGACGCCATTCGGCTAAACGGCGGCCGGGTGTACGAGCAATCACCGGTTACCCGCATTCAGCACACCAGCCCGGCGGTGGTGACCACCGCGCGCGGACAAGTGACCGCCCGCTACGTGATCGTCGCCGGTAACGCCTATCTCGGCGATAAGATCGAGCCGGAGCTGGCGAAACGCAGCATGCCGTGCGGCACCCAGGTGGTCACCACCGCACCGCTGTCCGAGGAACTGGCGCGCTCGCTGATCCCGAAAAATTACTGCGTGGAGGATTGTAACTATCTGCTGGATTACTACCGTCTGACCGCCGATAACCGTCTACTGTACGGCGGCGGCGTGGTCTACGGCGCGCGAGATCCGGACGACGTTGAGCGATTGATTATGCCGAAGCTGCTGAAAACCTTCCCGCAGCTGAAGGGGGTGAAAATCGACTACCGCTGGACCGGCAACTTCCTGCTGACCCTCTCACGGATGCCGCAGTTTGGCCGCCTCGATAACAATATCTATTATATGCAGGGTTACAGCGGCCACGGGGTCACCTGTACCCACCTCGCCGGACGGCTAATTTCGGAGCTGCTGCGCGGGGACGCCGAACGTTTTGACGCCTTCGCGAAGCTGCCGCACTACCCGTTCCCCGGCGGACGCAGCCTGCGCATTCCGTTTACCGCCATGGGCGCGGCTTACTATAGCCTGCGCGATCGGCTCGGCGTTTAATCCCCCCGGCCGACGGCGCCCGCCGTCGGCAATATCGCCGCCCCGCACTGCTGCGGAAAGCGCTGCTGAAAGTAGTGGCGTAAAAACTCCACGGTGGTGCGAATTTTGGCCGAAGTCGCCAGCCGAGACACGTATACCGCCCAGATATTGGCGGGCTGATAGTACTCCGGCAGCAGCTGTACCAGATTGCCGCTGGCGATATTCTCCTTTACGTCCCACCATGAGCGCAGCGCAATCCCCTGCCCGTCGAGGCACCACTGGTGGACGATTTCACCGTGGTTTGACGACAGCGGCCCGGTCACTTTGATGGCGTGCTCACCTTCTTTATCATCGCGCAGCTGCCAGACGCCAAAAGGCCGGTCGCGCTCTTTGATCACCAGACACGGCAGCGCGGCAAGGTCGCTCAGCTGTTTCGGCGAGGGATGGCGGGCGACAAACGCCGGCGAGGCGCAGAGGATACGATGATTGCTGGCAAGCTGGCGGGCTATCAGGTTGGGCGCAATATCGTCGCCGACGCGAATATCCAGATCGACCCCTTCATTAGCCAAATCTACCAGCCGGTCGGCGACGTCGAAACGGATCTCCAGCTGCGGGTAGCGGCGGGCCAGCTCGGAGAGCGCCGGCGCGACCACCCGCCGACCAAAGCCAAAGCTGCTGATGATCCGCAGCGTTCCCTGCGGCACCTGCCGCACATCGGAGAGCTCATCCATCATCTGGTCGACATCCTGCAGAATGCGCTGCCCCCATTCGTAGATGCGCTCGCCCTCTTCGGTGATAGCCACTCGCCGGGTAGTGCGGTGCAGCAGCTGGACGTTAAGGGTTTGCTCCAGCAGCGATACGCGTTTGCTGACAAATGCCGGAGAGACGCCGAGCTCTTCCGCAGCGGCGGCAAAACCGGCGCGGCGGGCTACCAGCATAAAGACGCGTAAGTCGTTCAGCAGCGGAAGATTATTCATGTTTCGTGTTTTATGTTTCACCAGTTGAAGGGATTAATTATGAATTAGTCAATTATAGGATAGAGATGAAGTCAATTTTCCTTACCTCAAACTGAGAATAACGATGAATAAAACCTTACGTATTGCCGCCATCCCCGGCGATGGCATCGGTAAAGAAGTGCTGCCGGAAGGGGTGCGCGTACTGCAGGCCGCCGCCGAACGCTGGGGGCTGGCGTTAAGCTTCGAGCACTTCGAGTGGGCCAGCTGCGATTATTACGCCCAACACGGCACTATGATGCCCGAGGACTGGCACGCGCAGCTGAAAACCTTTGATGCGATCTATTTCGGTGCGGTCGGCTGGCCGGATATCGTCCCGGATCATATCTCCCTCTGGGGCTCGTTGCTGAAGTTCCGCCGCGAATTCGACCAGTACGTCAACCTGCGTCCGGTGCGCCTGTTCCCCGGCGTCCCCTGCCCGCTGGCGGGTAAACAGCCCGGCGATATCGATTTCTACGTGGTTCGTGAAAACACCGAAGGCGAATATTCCGCTCTTGGCGGCCATGTGAATCCGGGAACCGAACATGAAGTGGTGATTCAGGAGTCGGTGTTTACCCGCCGCGGCGTTGACCGCATCCTGCGCTACGCTTTTGAGCTGGCGCAAAGCCGCCCGCGCAGAACCCTGACTTCGGCGACCAAATCTAACGGCCTCGCCATCAGCATGCCCTTCTGGGACCAGCGCGTCGAAGCGATGGCGCAGCAATACCCGGAGGTGAAATGGGATAAGCAGCATATTGATATTCTGTGCGCCCGTTTCGTGCTGCAGCCGGAGCGTTTTGACGTAGTGGTCGGCTCTAATCTGTTCGGCGATATCCTTTCCGATCTCGGCCCGGCCTGTACGGGCACCATCGGCATTGCCCCATCGGCAAACCTCAACCCGGATCGCACCTTTCCGTCGCTGTTTGAGGCGGTACACGGTTCGGCGCCGGATATCTACGGCAAAAATATCGCCAATCCGATTGCCACCATCTGGGCTGGCGCGATGATGCTCGACTTCCTCGGCAACGGTGACGCTCGCTACCAGGCCGCCCATGACGGCATTCTCGCAGCGATTGAGCAGACCATTGCCAGCGGACCAAAGACGCCGGATATGAAAGGCACTGCCTCCACCCAGCAGGTGGGCGAGGCCATTTGTCAGGCTATTGTTGAACAAAAGTAGCGCCGCCTCCGGGAGAGTTTCATGCAGCTACGGATATGTCTCTGAAACATCGTGTTATGCAGCGATGCCCTGGCCCCCGCTGAAATCGGCGAACCGGAGGACCGAAGACAAGGGCTGGCCGCCAGGGATGGCGGACAGAGGCGAATCGAGACATTGATGTCGAGTTGAGCCGACCGCAGGCTGAGGGCCGGGAGGTGAGCGCAGTGCGCAGCACCGATTTCTTTGCGGGACCGCGGGGATTGTAAAGGGGGAGACGGTTTTCTCCCCCTTTACCCGTTCACGTTCGACGGAAATACATTTTCTGCCGAATAGCGGTGAACGGAATACGTATACATTCCCGGAGGCACCGGGCCCGGATATCCCGGGTCGCGGCGTAAACGCCTTACCCGGGCTACCGCCCCGCAGATCGCTGGAAACCCGTAGCCCCGGTAAGCGCAAGCGCCACCGGGGAGATTCTCCGGACCGAATTACAGCTCCAGCTCGCGCTGCAGCAGCGCCGCGATCGCCTCGCAGCTCTGCGCCGTCACCAGCGATTGCCGGAACTCTTCATGCATAATGCGCCGCGCCAGCCGCGAGAAAATACGCATATGCTGATCCCCCGCCGAATGCTTATTAAGCGTCAGCATAATCACAAACTGCGCCTCGTCGTCGCCCCACGCTACCGGCTGCGCCAGACGGGCGACGCTGATGGTCGACTGCTCGATATGCTCAGATTTACTGTGTGGAATGGCGAAGCTAAAGCCTAAACCGGTAGAGAACACCGCTTCGCGAGCCCACAGATCGGCTTCCAGCTTACGCGGATAACGGCAGCGCCCGGCCAGCAGCAGATTATCAGTCATGCCCTTAATGACCTCCTCTTTGCTACGCCAGTCGCTGTTCAGCGTAATGCACTGCGGAGTAATCAGCGGCGCGTCCTGCTGGGTCATGCGGAACTGGGCAAGCAGATGTTCTACCTCTAATGAAGTACGGCACTGCATCGCCTGGTTAAGCAGCTGACGGCAGGCGCGGCTGTCAAGCTGCGCCAGACGTGCCTTGGTTGCCGGAATCGACGGCGCGCTCATGCTCAGCTCATCCAGCCCCAGCCCCACCAGCAGCGGCAGCACCGAACCTTTAGCCCCCAGCTCGCCGCACAGGCCAATCCATTTCCCCTGACGATGCACCGCCTGAACCGCGTAATCCAGCGCGCGCAGAAAAGCCGGATTGAGGCTGTTGTAGTGGCGCGTCACCCTGGCGTTATCGCGATCCACCGCCAGCAGGTACTGGGTCAGGTCGTTGCTGCCGATACTAAAGAAATCAATCTCTTCGCAGCACTGATCGATGATAAACATCACCGACGGCACCTCAAGCATAATGCCCAGCGGGATCTTTTCATCAAACGGGATATGTTCGCTGCGCAGCGACTGTTTAGCATCCGCCAACTGCTCTTTGACCCATAATATCTCTTCCATCGAGGAGATCATCGGGATCATGATTTTCAGCGCGCCGTGCGCGGAAGCGCGCAGAATTGCCCGCAGCTGAGTGCGGAACAGCGCCTGATACTCCTCATAAATACGCACCGCCCGGTAGCCGAGGAACGGGTTATTCTCCGCCGGGATGTTGAGGTAGGCCACCGGCTTGTCGCCGCCGATATCCATGGTGCGGATGATAATGCTGCGCCCGTTGGCCGGCTCCAGCGCCTGGCAAAAGATGTTATACAGCTCGTTTTCCGACGGCGCGCTGGGCCTGTCCATATAGAGCATCTCGGTGCGGAACAGTCCTACCGACTGCGCGCCGTTGTTGAAGGCCGCCGCCGCCTCTACCGAATGGGCGATGTTGGCCGCCACCTCCAGACGAATACCGTCTTCCGTTCGGCCCTCTTTATCCAGCCAGGCCTGCTGCTGGCGGCGGATTTGCGCCTGTACCCAGGCTTCCTGCTGATAGTAGCGCGCCACCGCTTCATCGGGATTCACCACCACCAGCCCGGCGTTACCGTCAATCTGTACCCGGCGATCGACCCACGGCAGCAGCGCCTCCATATCGACGCCCACCAGGGTAGGAATATTGAACGAACGCGCGAGGATCACCGTATGTGAAGTGGTGCCGCCGCTGCGCAGCAGCAGGCCTTTAAGCAGCGTTTTATCCAGTTCAAGAAACTGGCTGGGGGTGAGTTCATCGGCGAGGCAGATGGCCTCTTCGGTCAGCTTACCCGGTGCCGGAAAACGATCCTCACCGTAGATATGCTGCAGAAGCTGGAAGCACACATCGCGCACGTCCAGCACCCGCTCCTGCAAATAGCTATTGCCGGAAGCGCTGAACTGGGCGCAAAAATGTTCGCCGGTCGCGACCACCGCTTCAGCGCAGCTCAGACCGTTCAACAGCCCGTCCAGCAGATGCTGGCGCAGCGAGGCGTCGGTGGCCAGAGAGCGATGCGCCTCAAGGATCGCGCTGGCGGTACCGTCGTTATCCAGCAGGCGGAACTCAATATTTTTCACCAGCAGGGTCAGGCCCCTGTCCAGCGCCGCCTGTTCCTGTTCGATTGCGCCCGCTGCAGGCAGCGCGCCTGAATCGCGCAGGTCGAGGGACTTAAGATGGGTGAGCCTGCCGCCCGCGCTGCCGGCGCAGACCGGCAGCGCGTGAAACAGGGTAGGATTAAGACGCGAGAGGGATTCAGGAACCGGCTGAACGGCCATTTGCTCCGCCGCCGGCAGCGGCGCATCGCAGTGCGGGAACTCGTCGGTGATGAACGCCGTCAGTGTATTAAACGCCTGCTGTTCATCTTCACCGCTGACAACAAGCTGGCAGCGGTCGCCCTTTAAGGTATTGGTGCCAATAATCCCCAGCGCGCTTTTGGCGTTTCCGCGTCCTTCTGTGCGGGTGTTTACCCATTCGACCGAAGATGAAAAAGTATTGCACAGCGTTTCTACCAGGCTTGCCGGACGCGCATGTACGCCGTTGGGCAAATCACATATGAATTCAATTACCAGAGCCATCGCCTTCCTCCTGAATAATGCGTATTAGCCAAAAGGTAAAGAAAGAAGCCGCCCGCCACTACACGATAAAAGTGGTAATTACTGGATAATTGTATGGCTGAATCTTTTTTATGCTCGTGGTCACAAATCGCCTCGTGAAGGGCGTCAAAAACCCACCAGAACTAAGATTTGAGGTGGATCGCAATTTTCTCCTCGCCTTACAAATATCCAGTAAATGCACTTTTTCTCTACTATTTTATGCGCCGCCCTTTTTCTAATGTTGAGACATCAACTCAGTCACGGGCCACGCAGCGCTCAGGAGAAAAATAATGAACGAACTGGTGCAAATATTAAAAAATACCCGCCAGCACCTCATGACCGGGGTTTCACATATGATCCCGTTTGTCGTGTCCGGTGGGATCTTGCTGGCAGTCTCCGTCATGTTGTACGGCAAGGGCGCGGTGCCCGATGCCGCCACCGACCCTAACCTGAAAAAACTGTTTGATATCGGCGTCGCCGGTCTGACGCTAATGGTGCCATTTCTGGCGGCCTATATCGGCTACTCCATCTCCGACCGCGCGGCGCTGGCCCCCTGCGCCATCGGCGCCTGGGTCGGCAACAGCTTCGGCGCCGGTTTCTTCGGGGCGCTGATTGCCGGGATCATTGGCGGGCTGGTGGTTTACTACCTGAAGAAAATCCCGGTGCACAAGGTGCTGCGCTCGGTGATGCCCATCTTCGTTATCCCGATTATCGGCACCTTTATAACCGCCGGGATCATGATGTGGGGTCTCGGCGAGCCGATTGGCGCGCTGACCGCCAGTCTGACCGGCTGGCTGCAGGGCATGCGCGAAGGCAGCATCGTTATTCTCGCCATCATTATGGGCCTGATGCTGGCCTTCGACATGGGCGGTCCGGTGAATAAAGTCGCCTACGCCTTCATGCTGATTTGCGTTTCTCAGGGCGTTTACAGCGTAGTGGCCATCGCCGCCGTCGGTATCGCCGTGCCGCCGCTGGGCATGGGCCTGGCAACGCTGATTGGGCGTAAATATTTCTCCGCGGAAGAGCGCGAAACCGGGAAAGCCGCGCTGGTGATGGGCTGCGTTGGCGTGACCGAAGGCGCGATCCCCTTCGCCGCCGCCGACCCGCTGCGCGTTATCCCGGCCAATATGATCGGCGCCGCCGCCGGCTGCGTCACCGCCGCGCTGCTCGGCGCCCAGTGCTACGCCGGCTGGGGCGGGCTCATCGTTCTGCCGGTCGTCGAAGGTAAAGGCGGGTTTGTTGCCGGTCTGGCGGTCGGCGCCATCGTCAGCGCCGCCTGCGTCATTCTGCTCAAAGCCCTGGCGAAAAAGAAAACGTCAGACGCCAAAGCCGATGACGAGATGGATCTTGATTTCGAAATTAACTGAAACAGTGGAAGGAATATCGTATGACCAAAATTATCGCCGTTACCGCTTGCCCCTCTGGCGTTGCCCATACCTATATGGCCGCCGAATCGCTGGAGAGCGCCGCTAAAGCCAAAGGCTGGCAGGTCAAAGTCGAGACTCAGGGCTCCATCGGCATTGAGAACGAGCTGACCGCAGAAGACGTCGCCAGCGCCGATATGGTGATACTGACCAAAGATATCGGCATTAAGTTTGAAGAACGCTTTGCCGGTAAAACCATCGTGCGCGTCAACATCAGTGATGCCGTGAAGCGCGCCGAAGCCATTATGAACAAAATCGACAGCCACCTTTCACAGAATGCCTGACTGAATGCCCGGGGCGCGCCCTGCGCCCCGCAAAATAACATGGAGTTTGTCATGACCAATCGCACTCAACGCTTAAAAGATCGTCTGTTCGCCAACCCGCGCGAAATCTCACTCGAGCGGGCGCTGCTCTACACCGCCAGCCATAAACAGACGGAGGGTGAGCCGGTAATGATCCGCCGGGCGAAAGCGACCGCATGGATCCTCGATCATGTGCAGATTTCGATTCGTGATGATGAACTGATTGCCGGCAACCGGACTATCAAGCCGCGCGCCGGAATTATGTCCCCGGAGATGGACCCCTACTGGCTGCTCAAGGAGCTGGACCAGTTCCCGACCCGCCCGCAGGACCGTTTCAATATCAGCGAAGAAGACAAGCGCATCTATCGCGAAGAGCTGTTCCCCTACTGGGAAAATCGCTCGATGAAGGACTTCATCAACGCCCAGATGACCGATGAAGTCAAAAACGCCGTCAGCACGCAGATTTTTAGCGTCAACCAGACCGATAAGGGCCAGGGACATATCATTATCGACTACCCTCGCCTGCTGGAAAACGGCCTCGCCGCGCTGGTGACGGAGATTAAGGCGGTGCGTCAGCAGCACCCGCAGAACAGTTTTTATCAGGCGGTGCTGATCCTGCTGGAAGCCTCCCAGCGCCATATTCTGCGCTATGCGGCCCTTGCCGATGAAATGGCCGCCGATTGTGCTGATGAACAGCGGCGCAAAGAGCTGGAGACCATCGCCAACATCTCCCGCCATAATGCGGTACACCGCCCGGAAGATTTCTGGCAGGCCTGCCAGCTCTTCTGGTATATGAACATCATTTTGCAGTATGAATCCAACGCCAGCTCTATCTCGCTGGGACGCTTTGACCAGTACATGCTGCCGTACTATCAGGCTTCGCTGAATCGCGGCCAGGATCCGCAGTTTCTTCAGGAGCTGCTGGAGTCGCTGTGGGTGAAGTGCAACGATATCGTTCTGCTGCGCTCCACCAGCAGCGCGCGCTACTTTGCAGGCTTCCCGACCGGCTATACCGCGCTGCTCGGCGGCCTGACCGAGACCGGACGCAGCGCGGTCAATATTTTGTCGTTTCTGTCCCTCGACGCCTACCAGAACGTTCGACTGCCGCAGCCGAACCTTGGCGTACGCGTCAACGAGCTCATCGATCGTCCTTTCCTGCGCAAAACCGCCGAGACCATTCGCCTCGGTACCGGCATTCCGCAAATCTTTAATGATGAAGTGGTGATCCCGGCATTTCTCAACCGCGGCGTATCGCTGGAGGACGCGCGGGATTATTCGGTGGTTGGCTGCGTTGAGCTGTCGATCCCGGGACGCACCTACGGCCTGCACGATATCGCCATGTTTAACCTGCTGAAGGTGATGGAAATCGTGATGCTGGAAAACGAAAGCAATCCTGATATCACCTGGGATGGGCTGATTAACCAGATCCGCGACAAGATTCGCTATTACATTAAGCTGATGGTGGAAGGCAGCAACATTTGCGATATCGGCCACCGCGACTGGGCGCCGGTTCCCCTGCTCTCTTCTTTTATTGAGGATTGCGTGCAGCACGGTCAGGATATTACCGCAGGCGGCGCGCGCTATAACTTCTCCGGGGTCCAGGGCATCGGCATTGCTAACCTCAGCGACTCGCTGCACGCGCTAAAAGGGATGGTTTTTGAGCAAAAACGGCTCAGCTTCGCTGAACTTATCGCAGTGCTGAAAGCCAATTTCCAGACGCCGGAAGGGGAAAAAATTCGCGCTCGCCTGATCAACCGCTTCGAGAAATACGGCAACGATATTGACGAAGTGGACAACATCAGCGCCGATCTACTGCGCTTTTACTGCAAAGAGGTAGAACAATACCAGAACCCGCGCGGCGGTCAGTTTACGCCGGGTTCCTATACCGTCTCTGCCCACGTGCCGCTCGGTTCGGTCGTCGGCGCCACCCCGGACGGACGCCTGGCGGGAGAACAGCTGGCGGACGGCGGGCTGTCGCCGATGCTCGGCCAGGACGTTCAGGGACCGACCGCGGTGCTCAAGTCGGTCAGCAAGCTGGATAACTTTCTGCTCTCCAACGGTACGCTGCTGAACGTCAAATTCACCCCGGCAACGCTTGCCGGCGACAGCGGCCTGAATAAGCTGGCCGACTTCCTGCAGGCATTCACCAGGCTGAGGCTACAGCATATTCAGTTCAACGTGGTCAACGCCGATACGCTGCGCGAAGCCCAGCAGCGGCCGCAGGATTTTGCCGGTCTGGTGGTGCGCGTTGCGGGTTACAGCGCCTTTTTCGTTGAGCTGTCGCAGGAGATTCAGGATGACATTATCCGCCGCACCGCGCATCAGCTGTGAGGTCATGGAAACGCGCGCCGATAAGGCGCGCATTTTTAACATCCAGCGCTACTCTTTGAATGACGGTCAGGGGATCCGCACCGTGGTGTTTTTTAAGGGCTGCCCGCATACCTGTCCGTGGTGCGCTAATCCGGAGTCGATCTCGCCGAAAATTCAGACCGTACGCCGGGAGAGCAAGTGCCTGCGCTGCTCGCGCTGCCAGCAGGACGTGGTCGAGTGCCCCTCCGGCGCGTGGGAGCAGATTGGCCGCGACGTTACCCTCGATCATCTGCTTAAAGAGGTGCTGAAGGATGAGATCTTCTTCCGCGCCTCGGGCGGCGGCGTGACCCTGTCGGGCGGCGAAGTCCTGATGCAGGCCGAATTTGCCGCGCGTTTTCTGCGCCGCTTGCGCGAATGGGGGATCAGAACGGCGATTGAAACAGCGGGCGATACCGCGTTCAGCCGCTTTTTTCCGCTGGCTCAGGCGTGCGACGAAGTGCTGTTCGACCTGAAAATCATGGATGAAACGCTGGCCCGGGAGCAGCTGCGGATGAATATGCCGCGGGTGCTGGATAACTTCACCCGTCTGGTCGAAGCCCAAATCCCGCTAATTCCCCGGGTGCCGCTGATTCCGGGATTTACGCTTAACGAAGAGAATTTCCGCCAGATCCTGGCGTTTTTGGCCCCCTTTAAGCTGCGCGAAATTCATCTTCTGCCGTTCCATCAGTTCGGCGAACCAAAATATCATTTACTGGGAAAAAAATGGTCGATGTCGATGATTAAGGCCCCTGCAGAATCTGAGATTCAGCCATTCAGGACGCTGGCCGAACGGGCCGGTTTTAGCGTGACCATTGGCGGATAACGCCTGGAGGATGCTATGGATTTCAATATCGTTGCCGTCACGGCATGCGTCAGCGGCGTCGCTCACACTTATATGGCGGCCGAACGCCTGGAAAAGGTCGGCCACCATGAGAAATGGAATATCAAAATAGAAACCCAGGGCGCGCTGGGGGTTGAGAACAAAATTACCGCTGACGATATTGCCCATGCCGATGTCGTACTGCTGGTGACGGATATTGAAATTGACGATGCCAGACGCTTCAACGGCATCCGCACCATTAAGACCAGCATCAAAACTTTTCTGCTGCAGCCGCAGCAGATCGTCGACGCGGTGAAATGCATTATGAAAAAGCCGGTGGTTTATATTGAGATCCCTTGAGAGCGGGAAATCCCGGAGGCGGCGCGATGCGCCTGTCCGGGCTACCGGTGCTCAGCGATTTTGTAGCCCGGACAGGTGCGCAGCACCGCCTCCGGGAACACCGTGTTTCGGCAATTTAATTTACGCCACCCCCAGCAGCCATTTCTGCGCGGGGGTCAAACGGCTGGCGGTTTCCGGCGTCAGCCAGCGCTGCTGATCCTGCTGCGCGGTATCCGCTCTGTCGATATATAAGCCGTGCAGCACCCGCCTTCTGCTGCCGACGCGGTTGCGCGTCCCGCCGTGCCAGGCGTGGGCGTTATAAATCATCACGCTGCCCGCCGGCGCGGCGAACACCACTTCATCAGGATGCGCCAGCTCCGGGTCGTCCAGCACCTCTTCCGGCAGCTCCGGACGCAAATGGGTGCCGGGGATAATGCGCGGTGCGCCGTTTTCAGCGCTCAGGTCATCGATAGCCCATATCGTATTCACCAGATGTACTTTCGGAAAGTCAGGACGCGGTTTTTTCCAGTCCGCATGCAGCGGCTGATGGCCGCCGTTAAACAACGCTTCCCGCGCGTTCAGGCTGGAGACTTTAAAATCGCCCTGAAAAATATACCGGCAGGCGGAAAGTATCAGCGGATGCGACCAGACCTTTTCCCAAATCACCCCTTTATTAATCAGGTTGGCAATGCGCGTGGCGGTCGCTTCCTGGTGGTGTTCAATGGCCAGACTGTCGCCCTCTCTCTCGACGATGGCGTCGATAAGCTCGCGCATCGCCGCCAGCCACTCCGCGTCCACCACGTTATGCACGACGGTGTAGCCCAGGGTATCCAGTTCCTGTTTCATTGTCGGGCTCAGCGCAACATTCGCCCCCAGCGCATCCAGATAAACCGCAGATTGTTGTTCCATATTTCTATTCCTTAACTTATCGATAACACAAAACAAACTCTAATCTGCACCGACCGGGAATACATGAGGCCAAAACTACGAAAAACTGGACAAGCGTACGCGAGGAAGAAAAGTGTGATGGCTATCAAAATCCAGCTTTTTTCCTCTTTCTGTAGGGCAAACATTCGCGACCCAGCCTGACACAGAACAAATCACCACTGATAAAATAGATTATAATCAACAAGATAATTGTTCTCTTCTAAGGCGTACGGAATGATTGACGATCTGGCGGATATTTTAAATCGTTTAGTAAATCAGAAAGATAATCTGCACGTCAGATTCCCCGACCCGGATATCTCCGAGCCTGCGCTGGCGTTTAAAGTGCCCTTTCCGCGGCTGGAAATTGTGCTTGAGGGTGAGCTTAAGGAGAGCGGGCTGCCGCTATCGGAGACGATGCTCTCCGCCTCGCAGGTGCTCTACGTTCAGGCGGGCAAGTGGACGCTGCCGGAGTGGACCGGGCCAGCATCGACGTTAAGCATCCTCTTTGGCCGCCAGAAGCTCGGATTCTGCGTTCAGTACTGGGACGGCAAGCAGCTGCGCACGGAAAAGCAGAACGTTGCCCGCCTCGGGCCGCGCGTCGGCTCCTATCTGCTGCTATCGCTTAATGAAATCTGCCTGCAGCCGGATCCGGTGACCGCCAGGCTGGTGGTCGCGGCCCTGTTAAGCCACTGCCTTGAGCAACTGGTGGGGCTGGAGATGCGCGTCAGCCGCAGTCGCGATCTGTTTCTGGCGGTGCAGGACTATCTCGAAGAGCATCTCAGCCAGCCCCTGACCCGCGAGTCGGTGGCGAAACGCTTTCATATTACGCCCAATTACCTGTCGCATATTTTTCAGAAATCCGGCTCCGTCGGTTTTAATGAGTTTCTCACCAGCGTACGCCTGGAAAAGGCCAAAAAGCTGCTGCGCGGCTACGATCTCAAGGTAAAAGAGATCGCCCACAACTGCGGGTTCGTCGACAGCAACTATTTTTGCCGGGTGTTTAAACGCTACACCGAGCGTTCGCCATCAGAATATCGTCGCCACTGCCGCAGCGCGCAGCAGGGCTGACTCAGACGGCCCACTCGACCCGCCCGCGACCGTTATTTTTGGCCTTATAGAGGGCGTCATCGACCTTTTTAATGAACAGGTTTTGCGGTTCCCCTTTGTTACGCAGACCAACGCCGATACTGATCGACAGCGGATAGTCGTGGTTGATCAGGATCGCCCGGGCGTTTTGCAGAATAGCCTGCGCCAGTTCATCCACTTCCTGCGCCGTCATTCCGTCGACAATAATGGCAAACTCTTCGCCGCCAATCCTCGAAGGCAGCACCTTATCGCTGGTGAGCTTAGCCAGCTGCTTACCGAGAGCAAAGAGGACTTCGTCCCCCACCAGATGGCCCCAGGTGTCATTAATTTTCTTGAAGTAATCGATATCGACAATCATTAGCCCCAGCCTGCGTCCCTCCTTCTCGCGGATGGTGTCGATAAAGAAGCGACGGTTAGGCAGTTGGGTCAGCTCATCCTTTAATGATTGGGAACGCGCATCAACGTACAGCAGATTGATGCGCTCAATAATTTTGTAGACCCCGACTGCGCTCAGCAGCATGCCGGACAGGCGCAGCAGATCTTCGCAGTAGTACCCCATCCAGCGCGGCTGGTGAAAGATTTCATCCATCAGATCGAACGTACCGCCGGCAATCCACAGCAGCAGTCCGTAGCGTACCCAGTTAACCGCCACGTGATTCATGCGCACTTTGGTGGAGCTCCAGAGCATAAACAGCAGAAATAGCAGCGCCAGCAGATCGATATACATTCCGGGATTAATCAAAATTTCGCGCCACGGCCCCAGCGGCGACGAGATATACGCGCACAGTCCGGTCACGGCGACGATCGCCAGCAGCGCCGGTAGAATATGGGTGCGGGAGATTGAAGATGAGGGTTGAATATGGATGTTTTTCTCGCGTTCGGGCATGGTCAGGTCTCTTAACAGCGCGGCTTGCCAGACTTTTAGCATAACAGCGCAGAGCGATTGAGCGAACTTTAAAGGCGCGCAGCCTGACGATGCGCAGCAGCGAGCAGAAGAGAGTGGACTGACCCCGCGGAATGTTCCAACCTACTACCAATCCATGGCGACGAAGTCAGTGGCGCGAATAATAAAGAGTTAACGCTACGAGGATGTGGCAATCGGTGCTGGGGGAAAGGCCTTTTCTGGACTCCGGGAGCGGTCTTCCATTTTTAGCCCGATGGCCGATGCTGAAGGGGCTGACTCTGCTATGCAAACAAGGCAGTGCTGACGCAGTTTATAACGCTCTGGTCCGCCGCAGACTCAGCCTCAAGGCTATCTCGAACTATCAGCTTCAACGTTAACGCTGACGTTCAGTCTCTTCGCCTCCATGGTTATTATCTTCCGGGCAAGGGCCCTGTCGCCGCCGTGCACCCGATCTATCAGCGCCTGGACGATTGTCATCATAAGAAAGTGCTGATTAGCCGGACAGAAATCGGTCATATCAATCCCGCAATCCGCCAGCTGCTGGTGCGCATCGCGCTCTGTCTGCGCAATAAGGTCAGTCACTTGCTCTTTCATTTGTTCGACGCGCGCAAAAACCACGCGATTAATGATTTCGATTTGCTCAGGTGTAAAATTTTTGTCCATTATTATGCTCTCATCACAGTCTGAAGTAATTAATCAGCCAACCAGCCTCAACCCTTTCGCCACCACTCTTTTGAACTCTTCACAATGAACAGGCTCCGGCTGCGTGCAGCGCGCTGCGTGCTTCAGCCCGCGGCTTAACTGCTGCAGCTTGCGCACGGTGGCATCAATCTCTTTCGCCCGCTGGAGGAGCAGCCCCCGGTCAATCGTGACCCCGGCTTGCGAACCAAACATCGCGGCAAGTTCATCCAGCGTAAACCCTGCCGCCTGCCCCAACGTAATGAGCTGCAGTTTATTGAGCACATTTTTGTGATATTGCCGTCGTAAACCGTTACGGCCAACAGGCTGAATTAATCCTTTTTTTTCGTAATAACGCAGCGCGGAGGGATTTATGCCAGAAAGATCGGCAATTTCCCGGATATCGAGGGCTTTCATGGTTGACTTAAACCTCGCTTCAAGTTGCACACTGGCTACCAGCCTGACATGCATTGGAAAAGGAGTACACCCTGGAGACGATGATGGTAGTAAAAACGGTCATAACGGGTATTGGCGCGACGCTGATAATGGATCTCTGGTCATTCGGCCAAAAATACCTGCTCAAGCTGCCGCCGCTAAACTATGCGCTGGTGGGTCGCTGGGTTGCATGGCTTTTCAGAGGAAAGCTTTGCCATAATACCATCTCTTCCACGCCGGCATTGCGTGGAGAGAGCGTTATCGGCTGGGTGTTTCACTACCTGACCGGGGCCATTTTTGCTTTTGTCCCGCTGGCATTGAACGGAACCGTCTGGTTAAACGAGCCGACGCTGACGGCAGGCCTGCTGGCAGGCGTGCTAACTTTATTTGCGCCGTTCTTGATTCTTCAACCCGCATTGGGCTTCGGCATTGCGGCGTCACAAACACCTCGCCCGTGGCTGGCTCGCTTGCTGAGCGTGCTTACGCACCTGGCCTGGGGATGCGGACTTTATATCACGGCTATGGTTAGCAGAGCATGAGGCCAGGGCGCTTTTCAGCTCAGCTTTGACGACGATGAAACTCGACGTTAAGCCAGCGGGCAAAAGCCAGAATCCTTTTTTCAAAGTCGGCCAGGTCTCCCTGAGGTTCATGACTCACTGCCAGCAGGTAATCCATGTCATCAGCTTTTTCAGGATAGCGGGCAATGAGCTTACCATGGTGCTCAGCAAGGGTGTCCGGCCAGTCTTTGTCGTACTCACTACGCAGGATACTGGTTGCGCGGATGATTTTGCGTGCGGCAGCGCGCTGCAGCTGTAACCCTTCATTCTTATCCGCGGATGAGCGTATTTGTGCCATGAATTTTTCCAGTACCGGCAGGAAATCCCCATTTACGGCAACGGCGATAGCTTTTGCCGGTTTAAAGGGAGCAAACCGGCGGCTCAGATCTTCGCCGTACACGCAGATGCAATGATGTTTAAGCCAGTATCCCCAGCTCAGCGTATGATCCGGGTGCAGGACTTGCGGCAGCACACCGCAATCAAAATCGATTTTACTGACAACCGGATAGCTCTTTTCCAGTTCACGCTTAATCTCAGCGAGCCGCGCCGCTGTGGCCCGATCGGGGCGATCGTGGAATATCACGCTCATGTCGAGATCGGACTTGTCGGGCGTTGCTCGTCCTTGCGCCACGCTACCGTAAACATAAAGGCTATGCATCAGTTCAGGGAAGCACCGGGTTAGCGTTGCCACGACCCCGTCCACTAGGCGGGCGAATTCGGGCTGCATTGCGTTCACTATTGGCAGGGCAATGTCGCCATTGCGATCGACGGCCATTCTTTCTCCTGTTTACTGACGGTATGCCCGCAACAACCTGCGGGCGGTACGTTGGCGCCTGACGGGCAAACAATATTATCTCGCGTTCGCCTTTCGCGCTTACCCAACGGGCTGCATTAATCAATAACCGCGATCCTCATTCAGCTTAGCCGGAGTGCGTGAGCGATCGCTGGCGCGCATTGCCGCATAGAGGGAGCATAGCTCCTGCAGGCTTTTGGTTCCCATACGCTTCATCAGCCGGGTACGCTGGACGCTGACCGTAGAGGGGCTAACCCCACGGATACGGGCAATATCATCCAGAGAATGGCCGCGCAAACTGAGCCGCATAATCTGTCGCTCGGCATGGGTAAAATTCAACCTGGCGGGCAGATAGGCCACGCTTTGGTTCTGCGCCGAGAACAGGCGCATCACCCTTAACGCCTGATGCAGCTCGTCTACCGTCAACCGCTCAGCTAAACAGAGCTTTAACAGGCCCGGAAACAGGCGGTTGATCGCCTCAAAATGGCGTTCGGAGGTGATGAAGATGGCGTAGTGCTCCGGCGGGTGGCGGAAGAAAAGAGCATAGATCTCCTGAATATCCATCCCATGGGTGACGTACATGCAGGCCGCATCGCTCTCTGCCTCCGTTCCCGCCTCATCGCTAAGCGCCTGCAGTATCTTTTCTACTCCATAAATAAATACACGATCCTTTCCATAAATGGTCATCTTGTAGCCCCGAGGTCACCGTCTTTTATTATCCTTCCACATGGACGCGTTTTTGTGAGTGTTATGTCGTCAGTCAGGCAGATCAATACCGCGAGCCTATCCGTTTAGCTTTTGTTTAACTAAAGCACATCGCAAGCATTAGCCCCGATTTAACCATTGATACCGCCGGAATATTTTTTAATTTTTAACAAAATAAACCCTTAAAAATATAGGAATAAGATTACCGTTAATTCAATTAAAGCCGTGCATAGACCAGAAATAAAACACCAAAAACACCGCAACCACATGATTATAAATGTTAATTTTCTTTAGGATTATCTTTATAAATGTCATAAAAATTATTTAATCACTCTTTTAAATATTCAGATCTTGATCTCAAAACATCATTTCATTTTGTGTAAAAGTTATTTTCAATAAAATCACAAGCAGTACAAACTCGTCATCACCGGGGAATAAAGAATAATGTGTGGTGAATCCCCCTAAGCGGCGGGGTCATGCTGAATAGAGGAATACCCTCATCGACGTTTCGTTTTTATAGACGGATCAGGAAGTCAGCGCCTGATTCACCGGGAGGCACCCGGCACCACACAACCATTTAAAAATTTCATTTGTATCGTTCTGCCTGCTTTACGGCAGGTCATTTCTTGTACCTTTGGAAAATAAAAAAAGTAGAGGCACCCTATGTTTCGCTCATTATTATTAGTCACAATTCCTTTCATCAGTATTGCTGCTCACGCGGTGACCTTTGATTATCGTCATGAAACGAATGACAAAGCCGGGAACAATCATAAAGATCGTCTGTTGATGTCTCACCGTTTTGCCAATGGCTTTGGCTTATCGCTGGAAGGAAAATGGAAAGGATCGCAAGATAAAAATAAAGCCTATGATGAAACCGTGAGTAACGGCACCGAAGTGGTGGCGAGCTACGTGCATAAAATAAATAAGACCTTCCAGATTGAGCCCGGCTTCTCTCTGGATACCAGTTCGTCCTCAAATAACTATCGGCCCTATCTGCGCGGTAAAGCGAATCTGACCGACGATCTCAGCGCCTCATTGCGCTATCGCCCTTACTACAAGCGCAATTCAGGCAATATTGGCACGTCTAAAGACACCTCGGAGAACGGCTATAATCTGACCAGCGTTATTTCCTGGAAATTCCTCAAAGATTATCAACTGGATTATGAGCTGGACTATAAAAAAGCCAACTCCGCCGGGGTTATTTTAGCGGATAACGAAAGCTATGACTGGACCCATGATTTTAAGCTGACCTATAAATTTGATAAAAACTGGTCTCCTTATATGGCCATCGGCAACGTTTCCGGTAGTAAATCCACCGATGAACGCCAAACGCGTTATCGCGTTGGCGTGAAATATTCCTTCTGATAACGTCCTGTCAGTCAGATAAAAAATAAATAAGGGTTTAATTAAACCCTTATTTTCATTAAGAGGAAAATAATGAAGATTGCAAAAATCACCCTGGCATTGGGCGTTCTGAGTCTCTTCTCACTGAATGCGGGTGCCCAGGAGAACGAGCGCCTGAGCAGCGTAAAGCAGTTCGCCGACGTCGTGCTGGACAAAGCAAGCGATCGGTACGGGCATCACTCTCCCCTGCTGGCTAATGGCGTGGACCCACGCACCGGCAAACAAATGGAATGGGTATTTCCGGACGGTAAAGTGACCGTGCTGTCGAACTTCTCTGCCCAGCAAAACTTGATGCGGGTGCTGGTAGGGTTAAGCAACCTGACTGGCGAAACAAAATATAAACAGCGGGTCGCGGAGAATATACGCTACTACTTTGACCACTATCAGGATGCAAGCGGGCTGCTGCTATGGGGAGGGCATCGTTTTGTTGATTTAAAAACGCTGCAGCCTCAAGGCCCAAGTGAAAAAGAGCGGGTTCATGAACTTAAGAATGCCTATCCCTATTACGACATGATGTTTGCCGTCGATGACCAGGCGACCGCGCGCTTTATCAAGGCTTTCTGGAATGCCCATGTTTACGACTGGAAAACGCTGGAAACCAGCCGCCACGGGGAGTACGGCAAACCGATGGGCGCGCTCTGGCAAAGTGATTTTGTCCAACAGCCGCCCTTTTTCGCCACCAAAGGTCTGAGCTTTCTCAATGCCGGCAACGACCTGATCTACTCCGCATCGCTGCTGTATCAATACGATGGTGACGCTGGCGCACTGACGTGGGCAAAACGGCTGGCCGAACAGTACGTTTTGCCGCGAGATAAGAAGACCGGGCTGGGCGTATACCAGTTTACCCAACCGTTAAAACGCGCCGATACCAGCGATGACAGCGACACGCATTCGAAATACGGCGACCGCGCGCAGCGTCAGTTTGGCCCGGAACTGGGCCCGGACGCGCTGGAAGGCAATATGCTGCTTAAGGGCCGAACCAGTACGCTCTATTCAGAAAATGCGCTGATGCAGCTTGCCCTGGCAAAATCGCTCGGCAAAGACGGTGACGATCTCAAAAAATGGACTCTTGATGGCCTCAAGGCCTTCGCGACCTACGCTTACGATGAGCAGAATAATACCTTCCGCCCGATGCTGGCCAACGGCACGGATCTCTCCGACTACGCGTTAAAACGCGATGGCTATTATGGAAAAAAAGGGACGGTGCTCAAAGCCTATCCGGCGGGAAATGAATTTCTTCTCTCCTATGCCCGCGCCTGGACGCTTGAACCGGATCATGCCATCTGGAAGGTCGCCCGCGGCATCGCGAAAGGCCAGGGGTTAGGCGATATCGGTGAACCCGGCGGCACAAACCGCAGGCTGAATAGCCAAACGGAGAATCATCAGCCGTATGCGATTTTCGCGCTTATCGACCTGTGGCAGGCCACCGGGCAGCGGGATTATTTGACGCTGGCGGATCGCATCGGCGCGAACATCATCAACAAGCAGCGCCTCAACGGCTTTTTTGTCGATGATCCTGAGGCCGAATATGCCAGTATCGATAGTATCGCCCCCTATGCGCTTCTCGCCCTGGAAGCCGCCTTCCGCAACACGCCGGACGCGGTCGCTCCGTTCCTGAACGGCGCTGGATTCACGGAAGGCGCTTATCGGATGGCTGACGGAACCGTGCGCTACTCCACCCGAGATGACGAGCTGTTCAGGCTCAGACCCGGTGAGCAGCTGAAACCGAACGGCAAAAAATAAAACTGGCCCCCATCGCCACCGGTGGGGGACCGTACCGCGACGGGACAGCCCGGCGCTTACTTCCCGGCATCCAGCGCCGTCACCGCGCGATAATAGGCCTCAATCGCCAGCGCCACATCGTCGGCGGTGACCGACTCGGCAGGATGATGACTGATGCCGCCTTTACAGCGGACAAAAAGCATCGCGGACGGCCAACGTTCAGCCATGGCGATAGCATCATGTCCGGCGCCGCTCGGCAGGGTCAGCGAACGCCCCTGCACCGCCTGCGCCGCCTCGCTCAGTACCTGCTGCAATCCGCTATCGCAGGCGGTGGCGGCAATGCGGTAAAACTCTTCCGCGCTAAACTGCAGCTGGCGTTGGGCGGCAATAGCCTGTGCCCCCGTCAGCAGCGTCTCGAGCAGCGCCTCGAGCGGCTGGTCGTGCGGCCCGCGAATATCCAGAGTCAGCGTAACGTCGCCGGGGATAACGTTAACCGCGCCGGGCGCGCAGCGCAGCGTGCCCACCGTGGCGACCAGGTTTCCGCCCTGTTCGCGGGTCAGAGACTCTATCTGCACCATCCACTCGGCGGCGGCGGCCAGCGCATCTTTCCGATGGCTCATCGGTACGGTCCCGGCGTGTCCCGCCTCGCCGGTAAAGCGGCAGTTCAGCCGACGCGCGCCGTTAATCGCTTCCACTACGCCTAAGGCCAGTCCTTCCTGCTCCAGGCACGGCCCCTGCTCGATATGCAGTTCCAGATACGCGGCGATCTCCTCCTGGCTGCGGGCGGCCAGGTGAATGCGCGCCGGATCCAGCCCGGCCAGCACCATCGCCTGCGCCACGCTGACGCCATCGGCATCGGTCTGCGCCAGCCAGCTCTCAGGCCAGGTACCGGTCAGCCCGCGGCTACCAAGCAGCGTAATGCCGAAACGCGTCCCCTCTTCATCGCAAAAGCCGACAATCTCAATGGCTTTTTTCAGCCGTCGCCCCTGTTGATGCAGGCGATGCACTACCTCAATCGCCGCCAGGACGCCGAGCATACCGTCATAGCGCCCGGCGTTGCGCACCGTATCAAGATGCGACCCCAGCAGGATGGCCGGCGCGCCCTCCTGCTCACCCTCATAGCGACCGCAAATATTGCCGACGCTGTCCTGCCAGACGGTCATCCCGGCCTGGGTCATCCACAGCGCCGCCCGCTGGTTAGCCGCAAGATGCTGTGGAGAGAGATAAACCCGGGTCAGGGCGTCCGGCGTTTCGCTGATCGCCGCCAGCTCATCGGCGCGGGCCAACACCCTGGCCGCGGCCTGCTGCATATCCGCCTGCTGGCGTTGTGCTTGACTCATTGCGCGCTCTCGCTGCGATAGTGATCCCACGCGGCCTGCATCGCGGCGCCCTGAGTGGTCGGGAATTTGAGATAGTTAAGTACCGACTCCAGCGCGCTGAGCGTGGTCATCACGCAATCCTTACGCGCGTTGTAGCCCATGGTGCCGATACGCCACACTTTGCCGTGCAGCGGGCCGAACGAAGTGCCGATTTCAATGCCGAAATCTTCCAGCATCAACTTGCGTGCCTGGTCGCCGTTTATCCCCTGTGGGATGACGACGCCAAGCACGTTGTTCATCTTGTGTTTCAGGTCACCGAAGGTCTCCAGCCCCATCGCCTGAATGCCTTTTAGCAGCGCATCGCCGTGCAGCTTATGGCGGGCAATGCCGTTATCCAGCCCCTCCTGGAGGATCAGACGCGCGCATTCGCGGGCGCCGAACAGCGCGGTAGTGGCCTCGGTATGGTGGTTAAGGCGCTCCGGTCCCCAGTAGTCCATCACCATGCCGAGATCGAAATAGTTGGAGTAGATCATCTCCTCGTCGCCGTCGCGGTGGGCATCGGTGCGAATCCCTTCTTCGACGCATTTGCGGCGGCGAATCGCCTCCTCCATGCGCGCGCTGAGGGTAATCGGCGAGGTGCCGGACGGGCCGCCGAGGCATTTTTGCATCCCCGCCGAGACCGCGTCCAGCTGCCAGGCATCGGTTTCCAGCGGGTTGCCGCCCAGCGAAGCGGTGGCGTCGGTGTAAAACAGCACGTCGTAGCGGCGGCAGATCTCCCCCAGCTCCGCCAGCGGCTGCAGCATAGTGGTCGACGTGTCGCCCTGCACCGTCAGCAGCAGGCGCGGACGAATACGTTTGATGGCATCCTCCACCTGGTCCGGAGTAAACACCTCACCCCACGGCACTTCAATGGTGTGCACTTCCGCCCGACAGCGGCGGGCGATTTCGCACAGCAGATGGCCGAAGCGGCCAAATACCGGCACCAGCACCTTGTCCCCCGGCCGAATAGCCGAAACCAGGATCGCCTCAATCCCGGCCCTTGAGGTTCCGTCCACCAGCATCGTCCAGCGGTTTTCGGTACGAAATACGCCGCGGTAGAGCGCCATCACTTCGTTCATATAATGGGTCATCGCCGGGTCGTACTGGCCGATCAGCTGGCTCGACATGGCGCGCAGCACGCGCGGGTCGGCGTTAATCGGGCCTGGCCCCATCAGCAGACGCGCCGGCGGATTGAGTTGCGGAAACTGTGTCATGTCCATTTTTGATTCCTTATTGATTTAAGCCGCGCACGGATGAAATAAACTGCTTCAGTTCGCTGGTCTGGGGGTTAGCGAACAGCGTTTTGCTGTCCCCCTGCTCCCAGACGCGCCCCTGATGCATAAACACCACGCGGTCGCCCACTTCGCGGGCAAAATTCATTTCATGGGTCACGAGAATCAGCGTCATGCCCTCCGCCGCCAGCTGCTCCAGCACTTTAAGCACTTCGCCAACCAGCTCGGGATCCAGCGCCGAGGTGATCTCGTCACAGAGTAAAACTTTTGGCGACATCGCCAGCGCGCGGGCAATCGCCACGCGCTGCTGCTGACCGCCGGAAAGACTGGACGGGTAGTAATCCAGCCGGTCGCCAAGCCCGACCTTTTCCAGCATCCGCTGGGCCAGCTCCCGACACTCGGCGGCGCTCTTCTTCAGCACCCGACGCGGCGCCAGCATCACGTTTTCCAGCGCCGTCATATGCGGGAACAGGTTAAAGTTCTGGAACACCATGCCGATAGAGCGGCTGATCTCCCGCGCCTGCGAGTCGCGGTCGGTAATAGTCATCCCGCCGAGCTTAATGCTGCCATCCTGATAGCCTTCCAGGCCGTTGATGCAGCGCAGCAGCGTACTTTTGCCGGACCCGCTGCGGCCGATAATCGAGATCACTTCGCCCATATCGATATCCAGATCGACGCCCTTGAGCACGTGATTATCGCCGTAATACTTCTGCATCTGATTAATGGTGATGAGAGGCATTGAATTTGTTCTCCAGATAACGGCTGTAGCGGGACAGCGGATAACACAGAATGAAATAGCCCAGCGCCACCAGCGCGAAGACTTTAAACGGCTGATACGTCACGTTGGTCAGCATGGTGCCCGCTTTGGTCAGCTCAACGAAGCCGATAATCGACGCCAGCGCCGTGCCCTTAATCACCTGCACGGCAAACCCCACCGTCGGGGCGATGGCGATCCGCAGCGCCTGCGGCGCAACGACCCGATAGAGCGTCTGGCCAAAGCTCAGCCCCAGACAGCGCGATGCTTCCCACTGCCCTTTTGGCAGCGCGCGGATGCTGCCAAACCAGATATCGAGCAAAAACGCGCTGGTATACAGCGTCAGCGCCAGCGATGCCGCGGTCCACGCCGAAACGTCGATGCCGAACAGCGCCACGCCGAAAAAGGCAAGAAACAGCTGCATCAGCAGCGGCGTTCCCTGAAACAGCTCAACATAGCCGCGGATCAGGCGCTTTATCTGGCGCCCGCCGGTCATGCGCAGCAGCAGCAGCGGCAGCGTGACCAGCGCGCCGCCGAGAAACGCCACCAGCGACAGCAGCACCGTCCAGCGCCCGGCCAGCAGCAGATTGCGAACAATGTCCCAATCGGTAAAGGTGGTTATCATGCCTGCACCCCCAGCCATTTTCGTCCTGCCGCCATCAGCAGCTGGCGCATCGTTATCGACAGCACCAAATAAATTCCTGTCGTCACCAGGTAGACCTCAAAGCTGAGGAAGGTGCGCGACTGGATCAGGTTAGCGGCAAAGGTCAGCTCTTCATAAGAGACCTGCGACACTACCGACGAACCGAGCATGACGATGATGCACTGGCTCACCAGCGCCGGATAAATGCGCTGCAGCGCGGGCGGCAGAATCACCTGAATAAAGGTCTGCGTCCGGGTCAGCCCCAGCACGCGCCCTGCTTCCCACTGCCCCTTCGGCGTGACCTGAATACCGGCGCGCACGATCTCGGTACTGTAGGCCCCAAGATTGACCACCATCGCCAGCAGCGCGGCCTCGCCCGCCGTCATCTTTAGCCCCAGGTTCGGTAAGCCGAAGACGATAAAAAACAGCTGTACCACAAATGGCGTGTTGCGAATCAATTCGACATACCCGCCCCAAACCCGGCTGAACCACGTGGGCCGCCCGCTGCGGATGGCGGCGCCGAAGATGCCAATCGTCAGGCCACCGAGCGTCGCCAGTACCGTTAGCTGGATGGTCACCCACAGCCCCGCCAGCAGCTCCGGCCAGTGCGGCCAGAGCGCAGAGAAATGAAGTTGCTCCGTCATGCCCGGACCTTATGCGCCGAGGCTGGCAGGCAGCGGCGCTTTCAGCCATTTCTCGGAAAGACCGTTGAGAGTGCCGTCTTTTACCCCCTGCTCAATCAGCGCATCCACTTTCGCCTTCAGGGCCGGTTGGTTCTTTTTCAGACCAATAAAGCACGGCGAATCTTTCAGCATAAAGCTCGGCACCGGCGCTTTATCGGCGTTCTGCCGGGCGATGGCCGCCACCACCAGGTTACCGGTAGCCACATACTGCACCTGACCGGAAAGGTACGCCGACAGCGTGGTGTTGTTGTCTTCGTAGCGCTTAATCTGCGCCTCTTTCGGCGCCACGCTGGTCAGCACCATGTCTTCCACCGCGCCGCGGGTTACGCCAACGCTTTTACCGCTCAGCGCCGCCGGGTCTTTCAGCTCAGCGCCTTTCGCGCCAAATACGCCGAGAAAGAACGGCGCGTAGGCCCGGCTAAAATCGATCACCTTCTCGCGCTCGGCGTTTTTACCCAGGCTGGAAATCACCAGATCTACCTTATCAGTTTGCAGATAAGGCACGCGATTGGCGCTGGTCACCGGTACCAGCTGCAGCTTGAGCTTCATCTCTTTGGCAAGATAGCGCGCCATATCGATGTCGTAGCCCTGCGGCTGAAGGTCGGTGCCCACCGAGCCAAACGGCGGGAAATCCTGCGGCACCGCAATGCGGATCACGCCGCGTTTTTCGATATCCTGCAGCTGGTCAGCTTTCGCCGCCGAGAGGTGGGTTAACAGACAAGCGGCCCCGGCCAGCGCGATCAACAGTTTCTTCATGATATTTACCCGTTACGTTAGCATGAAACAAAAGATTCTTTAAAGTCACTTTTGCAACTAATGTGCCAGATAAATTTATGCACTGCGCCATCGGCAACGCTTCGCTTAAGGGCCAGTAAAACAAGAGAAAGAGAAGAGTAAAGAGGAACCAGCGGCGCTGATTTCTGCATATTTCATCGCACCAAAACCATGCAAAGCACCACGCTGGCGCCCCATCATCGCTGTTCCAGCTCATCCAGCTGCTGGTAGAGCGTGGCAATATCGTGAATGCGCGGGCGACCTTTATCGAGAATTTCGTGCAAAAAGGCGTTCGACAGCAGATTAATCAGGCTGTTGACCGACGCGTAGCTGTCGTAGGCCGACACGCTATCCAGCGGCGCGCAAAGCCGCCAGCGCGCCAGCGGAAACAGACCGTGGGCCTGCGGCTCGCACATCAGCAGCACCGGAATATCGCAGCTCTGTAGCTGCTGCAGCAGAGGGCGAATGATTCGCGGGCGGCGGCGGAATGCCATCACCACCACCAGGTCGTCGGCGCTGAGATCCACCAGTTCCTCGCTCAGGCTTTGTCCGGGCTGCGGCAGCACCAGTACCTGCCCGCGCGCCTGCAGTAGCTGCTGACGCAGATGCAGCGCCGCAGGATAAGCATTACGCATGCCGACAATCACAATACGCCGGGCGGCGACCAGCGCCTGAATCGCCTCGGCGAACTGCTGAACATCCAGCGCGTTAACCCATTGTGTCAGGTTGGCCATCTCTTGTTTATAGTGGCGCGCCAGCAGAGTATTGCCCTGTACCGCATCGCGATTGTCGGTCAGCGGCATACCGCTCTGGCGCAGGGTACGCAGCTCATCGCGCATATCCTTATACTTCTCATAGCCCAGGCGCTTGAACAGCCGGCTGACCGTGGCTTTTGACACGCCGCTAAGCTGCGCCAGCTCTGCGCTGTTGTAGCTAATCAGGTCATCAAAATGATCGAAAATAAAATCCGCCACCCGCTGCTCCTGCGGCGATAATGACGGGTACTGCTCTTTCAGTCGTTCATCAAGCTGTTGCATAAGACCTCTGTAACTTTCGTTTCACCGCATCATAACCGTATCCGCATTCATAATGTATGCCAGTCCCGCCAAAAAAAGCGCGTTGTCGGCAACAGGTGAAACTTTACGTTCAGATATGGAACAGCTTTTGCAACCCTCAGCGGACGAGTCGCTTAATTGAGGAAAATTCATGCAAAGTCATGTTGCTGCCCACGGGATGGCGGTCGCCCCCCATCATCTGGCCAGCCAAAGCGCGCTGGCGGTACTGCGCGAAGGCGGAAGCGCCATCGAAGCCATGGTCGCCGCCGCCGCGACCATTGCGGTGGTTTATCCGCATATGAACGGCCTCCGACCTGCAACACCGTGGATAACCACCGCTGGTAGGCACAGTAAGGCGTTTACGCCACCGGGCAATATCCAGGAAAGGTACTTCGCCAGTAAAAAGGGCCCCGGCTGGGGCCCTGAGGATTACTTC
>NZ_JAIFJY010000014.1:0-208309 GCF_051835185.1 Klebsiella sp. K5-306 | reverse complement strand
TCCGCTGGCGCTGCTGAAACTGCGCAACTTCAGGCTGCCGGCGCAGATATTCAGCGCCGGTGTCCCGGCAGCCGGCCGCACGGATGAAGAGGAATATGACGCGGGGAAGGTGAGTGAATAATGAACCCGGCGGCGGCCACGATCGTAGCGCCTGACGCTGGACAGAAATAAAAAAGAAAGAAGAAGTCATCAGCCAGGTCTGCCGATACTGGACAACGTGCAGCGCATTCTCTCAACTGGCGCGTCACTGCATTTACATCCTGACGGGAAACGATCGGCTTGATATGTCGAAAATCTTTCAGCAGATGCCCGGAGCGCGATGCCACGAATGTATGTCCGGTAGCAGGGGGCTTGTTCGCTATCTGAAACGGCGGCAGTATCTGTAAGCCTCTGCGCTGAACGAAACACCCCAATTTCACCCCGCTCGAAAAACAGGCATAAAAAAACCAGCCTTAAAAGGCTGGTTTTACTGGGATTATTTGGTCGGCACGAGAGGATTTGAACCTCCGACCCCCGACACCCCATGACGGTGCGCTACCAGGCTGCGCTACGTGCCGATTTGTGGGGAACAATATTACCCGTTCCCCGGGCGAATGCAAGCCGGGAAATGACTGATTGATTTATAAATAATCAATCAGTTAGCGATAAAGCGTTTTTCATCGGTCAGCACCTGCAGCAGCAAGCTGAGCTGCGGTTTTTGATCTTTAATTTTCTCGCCGTCGCTGTTCCATGTTCTGTAGGTACCGTTGTGATTGAGCACGACGGTAACCTTCGGCGTGGTAATAGCCAGCGTATCGCTATTGGCTGCGGTAACCCAGGCGCGGCGGCGGGCGGCGCTAAACAGGTCTTCACCTTGCGAATACTCATTCGCCGGTGTGGAGACGTGAAGTAAGCGCTGCATCAGCGTCGTCATCACGTCTTTATTATCGGTCAGCGTAGCGATCTCCTGGGCCGGGGTGCCAGGCCAATGGATCACCAACGGAACCTGAAGCTCTTCGCGCGACCAGCCAAACGCGTCATGCTGTGGGTTCAGCGGCATACCGTGGCCCGCCGTCACGATAACTACCGTGTTGTCCAGCTTGCCCGCTTCGCGCAGCGCATTCAGCACGCGACCAATTTGCGTATCGACCGCGCCAGCGGCGCTGGCGTAGCGCCGGACAAAGTTTTGCTGCTGCCCGTTATCCAGAGCGGTGCCGTTGAGCGCAACCCATGAGAACCAGCGGTTTTCGTCCTGGGCGTAGCGGTCCAGCCAGTTTATCCACTGGTTTGCCGTCTGCTCGTCGCTTTGCGCTTTCGCCGCCGGCAGCGAGAAATCGGACAGCAGCGCCTGGCGGTACAGCGGGCTGCTAAAACCGTCAGAAGAGAACAGGCCCAACTGGTAGCCCTGCTGATTCAGCGACGTAATCAGCGCTGCGGGGATACGCGCTGACAGGACGCCGTCCATATAGCTCGGCGAAATACCATAGAACAGGCCAAACATGCCGCTGTCGGCAGTGTTACCGGAGCTCATATGCTGGGTAAAGTTAACGTTTTCTTTCGCGAAGCCGGTCAGCGCTGGCATGTTTTGCTGAAAGCGCGAGTAGTTAAGATTATCGACGGTAATCAGCAGCACGTTATAACCGGTACCGAGATCGCGGTAACGCAGTTCGCTAAGCGGGTACTGCACCGAAACGGCTTCCGGCGCGCCTTGTTCTACCAGACGGCGCTGATAGTCCTGCGCGTCGAGCAGGCCGTGTTTTTCCAGAAAACGGCGCGCCGTCATTGGATAGGAAAGCGGCAGATTGGCCCGCTGCATGGTTATCGGGCGATAGAAATTGGCATCCGCCCAGATATAGACCAGGTGGCTACTGATAAAAGAAATAAAGAAGAACCACGCAACGGGCCGGGCATAGTGGCGGCGGCGCGTCAGGCTGCGCAGTTTCTGCCAGCTCCAGGTCGCAAAGAGCATTTCCAGAAGGAAGATGATCGGGACGCTGATAAACATCAGCTGCCAGTCGCGCGCCATCTCGTTCTGATCGGGGTTAATGACCAGTTCCCAGACAAAGGGATTAAGATGCAGGTGGAAACGGGTGAATACTTCGCTGTCGATCAACAGCAGCGTCATGCCGATGGTCGCGAGAACCACCGAGATAAAGCGCATTAAGCGCTGAGAGACAACGATAAACGTTAGCGGGAAAAGAATCAGCACATAGCTGGTAAAGACCAGGAAGCTGAAGTGACCAACGAGGCTGACGTACGAAAAAAGGCGCCCGGCAAGCGTCGTTGGCCAGTCGGCGACAAACAGATAGCGACTGCCGAGCGCCATAGCCAACAACATGTTGAAAAGGGCGAACCAGTGTCCCCAGCTGACCATCTGGGAGACTTTTTCTCGGTAGGGCTGACGAAGAGTCACCATATACTGTTGTTCGTTATCCTTAGTGCGCTGGATCGTCGTTGATAGATGACTGCAGCGCCTGGGCAAAAGAACGGGCGATGGCCTGACGCTGCGCCGGCGCGACGCTACTGTTAATCAGGTTAGTCACCATATTGCCCAATACCATCAGTGAAAGGTCAACGGGCGCTTTATGTGTTTCCAGAACGCTCGTCAGCTCGCTGAGCAGCTGTTCGACGTGTTCATCGCTATAGCGGGATAATTGCGGCATAAACTCAAAATCTGTTTGTTCGTGAAAGGGCAACATATTACCGTAGCAGAAGCTTTTTTTCCGCATTTTTTCGCCACGACGCAAAAGCGCGCGGCTTCGCTCGCAAAGAGTCACGCGGCGGTTGCGTCGTCGCCCCGGCGGTGGTTGAATACCGCCCGGTCTAAAAGGAGAGTTTAACATGAGTCTGGATATCGACCAGATTGCCCTGCATCAGTTAATCAAACGTGATGAACAAAATCTGGAACTGGTGCTGCGCGAATCGTTGCTGGAGCCGACGGCGACGGTTGTTGAGATGATGGCTGAGCTGCATCGTGTCTACAGCGCAAAAAATAAAGCCTATGGCCTGTTTACTGAAGAGAGCGAGCTGGCGCAGGCGCTGCGCGGGCAGCGTAAAGGCGAAGAAGAGTTCCTGCCGTTCAGCCGCGCCGCTACCGGGCGCCTGCGTGACGAACTGGCAAAATACCCTTTTGCTGAAGGCGGGATCGTGCTGTTTTGCCAGTATCGCTATCTGGCGGTGGAATACCTGATGGTGGCGGTGCTGAATAACTTAAGCAGCATGCGCGTCAACGAAGAGCTGGATATCAGCTCTACCCATTATCTGGATATCAATCACGCTGACATCGTGGCGCGTATTGATTTAACCGAATGGGAAACCAACCCGGAGTCAACGCGCTATTTGACCTTCCTGAAGGGGCGGGTAGGGCGCAAAGTGGCGGATTTCTTCATGGACTTCCTCGGCGCCAGCGAAGGGCTGAATGCGAAAGCGCAAAATCGCGGCCTGCTGCAGGCGCTGGATGATTTCGCCGCCGATGCGCAGCTGGACAAATCTGAACGTCAGAACGTACGTCAGCAGGTATACAGCTACTGCAACGAACAGCTGCAGGCCGGTGAGGAAATCGAACTGGAATCGCTGTCCAAAGAGCTGGCTGGCGTCAGCGAGAAGACCTTCCAGGAATTTACCGCCGAGCAAGGTTACGAGCTGGAAGAGAGCTTCCCGGCGGATCGCAGCACTTTGCGTCAGTTAACCAAGTTTGCCGGCAGCGGCGGCGGGTTAACTATCAACTTTGACGCTATGCTGCTGGGCGAGCGGGTGTTCTGGGATCCGGCTACGGATACCTTAACCATTAAAGGCACGCCGCCGAATCTGCGCGATCAGCTGCAGCGCCGCACTTCTGGCGGAAATTAAAATGCAAAATCCCGACGTGAGTCGGGATTTTTTTAGCGTCAGACCTGCCCTACAGCGCGTAGAGGATTTCCACCCCATTCAGGGTTAGCTGCTGTCGCAGCGCCTCGTCGAGAGTCGTATCCACGATCAGCGTACTGACGCCCCCCAGCTCGCCGATAGCAAAGGCCGAAGCGGAGTTCAGCTTTTCTTGCGACGCCATCACCACCGTTTCGGCTGCCCGTGCCGCAAGCGCGCGCTTGATGCCCGCTTCTTCATAATCACCGGTGGTTAATCCCGCCCGCGGGTGCACGCCGGTAACGCCCATGAAAAACAGATCGGCATTGATGCGGGAAATGCTTTCAAGGGCCGCGGCCCCGACGCTGACCACCGAATGCTTAAACAACCGGCCGCCGATCAAAATCACCTCGATAAGCGGTTTCTCCACCAGCGCGACGGCAATTCCCGGGCTATGGGTGACCACGGTACACGCGAGGTTATCGGGCAGCAGGCGCACCATCTCTCCGGTAGTCGTGCCTCCGTCGATAATCACCACCTGACCGGGCTGAATAAGCTCAACCGCGCGCTGGGCAATAGTTAGCTTTGAGGCCATCTGCACGTTCTTTCTTGTTTCAATAGGCGCGATAGCTTCGGATACCGGCAGCGCCCCGCCGTGCACGCGCTGCAGTTTGCCTTCCGCTGCCAGCTCCCGCAGATCCCGGCGAATAGAGTCTTCTGAGACGCTGAAGCGCTGGCTAAGATCGCCTGACATCACCTGTTTTTCCTCAGCGAGGATCTGCAAAATCTGCTGTTTTCTCTGGCTGGCAAGCATCAAAATACCTTCATGAGTGATCTTGTTTGTGCACGATTATGCATGTTATGTTGCTCGCTGTCACCTAAAAGGGGAAAAACATGCACGCTGACGCACCGCGCGTTCGCCATATCCGCGAAACGCTATTATCGGACAACTGGTACACGCTCAAGAAATATACCTTTGAACTACTGCGCCGTGACGGGCGCTGGCAGGAGCAGAGTCGGGAAGCTTACGATCGCGGCAACGGCGCGGTGATCCTGCTCTACAATCGTGAAAAGCAAACGGTAGTGCTGGTCCGTCAGTTTCGCTTTCCGGTATGGATTAACGGTCATGATGGGTTTTTGATCGAAGCCGCCGCAGGACTGCTGGATGACGCTTCTCCGGAAGAACGCATCGTTGCCGAGGCCGAAGAAGAGACCGGTTTTCGCGTCACCCGGATCGAGCCGGTATTTACCGCTTACATGAGTCCCGGTTCGGTGACGGAGAAGCTTTACTTTTTCATCGCTGAATACTCTGCCGACGATCGGCGCAGCGACGGTGGCGGCCTGGCGACGGAGGGAGAAGATATCGAAGTGCTGGAGTGGCCGCTGGAAAAAGCGCTGCAGGCTATTCGCGAAGGAGAAATCGTCGATGCGAAAACGATTATGCTGTTGCAGCATCTCGAGCTGAATGCCTCAACGCTACTCGCCTAATAAACAAAACGCCCCGAACCTTGCGGAGCGGGGCGTTTGCCATACAACTTTCAGCGAGCGATTAAGCGCGAACGAAGTCGATGTGGGTCAGCTTCGGCTTGAACGGGTGACGCTGAACAGCCTGAGCTTTAACTTTCTCTTCTTTGCCATCAACAACGATGGTCAGAACTTCGTTGTAGAACTCTGCATTGGTCTGCATGTTCCACACTTTGTCGTGATCCAGTTCGATTGCTACTGGCGCAGCTTCGCCGCCATAGATGATGGCCGGGAATTTGTTAGCTGCACGCAGGCGGCGGCTCGCACCCTTACCCTGCTCTTTACGTACTTCTGCGTTGATAGTAAACATTGATGTCTCTCTATATATAAATCCTGCTACAGGCGACCCAGCAGCAGGCAGATTATCTGCTTCGCGAATGCAAAAGCGGGCGGCATTATAGCCGCCCTGCGTTTTTGCAGCAACCAAAACCTCAGTCCTGAGGACGATTAGCGCAGTTCGTTGGCCCGGCGGAATCGCCCCTGATAATCAAACACTTTCTCCCGGACCTGCCAGTATTGCCCCTTCATGCGGGCAACGACAAAGTCCGGGTGGCGCAGAAGCGCCTGCTGGGCGAGGATATCGGCAGGCGTTATCCAGCGCAGCGGCACGCCCGGCGTTCGGGTATGCGGTCGGATAAAGAGCTGCTCAAAGGCGGTACGCTGGGCGGGCGTATGCAGGCGGAAGCGCTCACTAACATCCGCGCCATCTTCATCGTAATAGGTGATTTTTAACCAGGCGCCTTTGTCATCCGCACCGTGCTGAAGAACCATACCGCTACAGCGCAGCACCAGCGCATCTTTGAGCTTCAGCGCGGCTTTCAGCATGTCATCGGGGTCGACCAGAATGGTATCGCACTCGCGGCAGCGGCGGGCGGCAATATCGTTTTCCGCGTTACACTGCGGGCAGTTTTTAAAGCGAAAACGAAAATCGCACTGTTCACGATGGCCTTCGTCATCCTCAAACCAGCCCTGGCAGCGGCGGCCAAAGTGTTCAATCAGCGTGCCGTCAGCGGTGGTTTTTCCCCAGAAGGTATTGGCGAAACCGCATGCCGGACAAAAAACCTGGACCGGTACGTTGTCGCTTTTTCCTTTCGGCGTTCCCACTTCAGGGGCATAAAGGTCGTGCGGATTGCCGGCGTAATCGAGAATCAGGCAGTCAGTTTTACCCGGCGCCAGGCGCAGGCCACGGCCGACGATCTGTTGGTAAAGGCTCACCGACTCGGTCGGGCGCAGGATGGCGATCAGATCGACATGCGGCGCATCAAAGCCGGTCGTCAACACCGCGACGTTAACCAGATAGCGGTACTGCTGCGCTTTAAACGCTTCGATGATGCGATCGCGCTCCGGCCCCGGCGTTTCACCGGTGATAAGAGCCGCCTCGCCCTGCGGAAGCAACCCGGTCACTTCACGGGCGTGTTCAACGGTGGCGGCGAAAATCATCACCCCTTTGCGCGTTTCGGCGAATTCAACGATTTGGCTGACGATATGCGGCGTGACGCGCTGCTGCTTTTTCAGCTCGTGATTCAGATCGGCTTCGCTGAACAGGCCGTTACTTTGCGCCTGTAAACGGCTGAAGTCGTATTGAACCACCGGCATGTCCAGCCGCTCCGGCGGCGTCAGGTAGCCATTCTTAATCATATAGCGCAGCGGCAGTTCATAAATGCAGTCGCGAAACAGCGCTTTTTCATCACCGCGCACCATGCCGTGATAGTGAAACTGATAAATCCAACCTTTACCCAGGCGAAACGGCGTTGCGGTCAGCCCCAGCAGGCGCAGATGCGGATTGACCTGCTGAAGGTGGCTGATAATCTGCTGATACTGGCTGTCATTATCGTCGCCGATGCGGTGACACTCGTCGACGATCAGCAGCGAGAACTCCCCCTGAAACTGGTCAAGGTTACGGGCTACCGACTGCACGCTGCCAAAGACCACTTTACCGTGGCTCTCTTTCCGTTTAAGGCCCGCGGCGAAAATATCCGCTTCCAGACCGAGCGCGCAATACTTGGCGTGGTTCTGCGCCACCAGCTCTTTTACGTGCGCCAGCACCAGCACGCGACCGCGCGCCAGGCGTGCGAGTTCAGCAATGACCAGGCTTTTACCTGCGCCTGTTGGCAGGACAATCGCGGCAGGTTCATGATGGCGGCGAAACCAGGCGAGCGTGGCGTCGACCGCCTCTTTTTGGTAGGGACGTAATGTAAATGTCATGAATTTATGGCGGTTAATTAACTCGCGAATAGTATGCCACGAATCTTTTCCCTTGAGTGGTGTTAATAGCCCGTTATACTACCCCATGAAATTCTTCTTTTTCGGGCGCGTTGCCCGCTCCAGCACTTGTACAGGCTAAAAAAATCTCATGCGACTTGATAAGTTTATCGCTCAGCAACTTGGCGTTAGTCGGGCTATTGCCGGGCGTGAAATCCGCGGCAGCCGCGTTACCGTGGACGGCGAAATTGTAAAAGACTCCTCCTTCAAGCTTCAGCCGGAGCATGACGTCGAGTATGACGGCAATACGCTGGTTCAGCAGAACGGCCCGCGCTACTTTATGCTCAACAAGCCGCAGGGTTACGTTTGTTCTACCGACGATCCGGATCATCCGACGGTACTCTATTTCCTCGATGAGCCGGTGGCGCACAAGCTGCATGCTGCCGGTCGTCTGGATATCGACACCACCGGTCTGGTGCTGATGACCGACGATGGTCAGTGGTCGCACCGCATTACGTCTCCGCGCCACCATTGCGAAAAAACCTATCTGGTGACGCTGGAAAATCCGGTTGATGACTCCACTGCCGGGCAGTTTGCTAAAGGCGTTCAGCTGCATAATGAGAAAGAGCTGACCAGGCCTGCGGTGCTGGAAGTGGTGACACCGACCGAAGTCCGCCTGACCATTAGCGAAGGGCGTTACCATCAGGTTAAGCGGATGTTTGCCGCCGTGGGGAATCATGTGGTTGGCCTGCATCGCGAACGCATTGGCGACATTGCGCTGGATGCTTCGCTGGCGCCGGGTGAATATCGTCCGCTGACGGCAGAAGAAGTCGCCAGCGTCGGCGGCCAACATGCGCGGAGTAAAACGTGACGGCAAAGCAGAATTCTTCATTAGGGATTGTGTTTATTCTTGGCCTGCTGGCCATGTTAATGCCGCTGTCGATTGATATGTATCTTCCGGCGCTGCCGGTGATTGCGGCCCAGTTTAATGTGCCGGACGGCAGCGCGCAGATGACGCTCAGTACCTATATTCTGGGCTTTGCGCTGGGCCAGCTTTTATATGGCCCGATGGCGGATAGTCTTGGCCGTAAACCGGTGATACTAGGCGGGACGCTCATTTTTGCCGCGGCGGCGGTGGCCTGCGCGCTGTCGCAGACTATCGATATGCTGATTACCATGCGCTTTTTCCACGGCCTGGCAGCCGCAGCGGCAAGCGTGGTGATTAACGCCCTGATGCGCGATATCTATCCCAAGGAAGAGTTCTCGCGGATGATGTCGTTCGTCATGCTGGTCACCACCGTTGCGCCGCTGGTGGCGCCGATGGTCGGCGGAGCGGTGCTGGTATGGTTTAGCTGGCATGCGATCTTCTGGATCCTCGCGCTGGCGGCCCTGTTAGCGTCGGCGATGATCGCATTTTTCATTAGCGAAACCCTGCCGCCGGAACGGCGACAGAAATTTCATATTCGCACTACGCTTGGCAACTTCGCCACCCTGTTTCGCCATAAGCGCGTGCTGAGCTATATGCTGGCAAGCGGATTTAGCTTTGCCGGGATGTTCTCGTTTCTGAGCGCTGGCCCGTTTGTCTATATCAATATCAACCACGTTTCACCGCAGCACTTTGGCTACTATTTTGCGCTGAACGTGGTTTTCCTGTTTGTCATGACCATGATCAACAGCCGGTTTGTGCGGCGGGTTGGGGCGCTGAATATGTTCCGCGCGGGGCTGTGGATCCAGTTTGCGATGGCGGTATGGATGGTGGTGTGCGCGCTGTTTGACGTCGGCTTCTGGGCGCTGGTGTTTGGCGTGGCGGCTTTCATCGGCTGCGTTTCGATGGTCTCCTCCAACGCGATGGCGGTTATTCTCGATGAGTTTCCGCATATGGCCGGGACGGCCTCCTCGCTGGCTGGGACGTTCCGCTTTGGGATTGGCGCTATTGTCGGCGCGCTGCTGTCGATGGCGACCTTTACCACGGCCTGGCCAATGCTGATTTCCATCGCCTTCTGCGCCAGCAGCTCTATTCTGTTCTACCTCTATGCCAGTCGGCGGCGAAAAGCCGCACGATAAGCGACTTCCAGGGGGCGATATCGCCCCCTTTTTTGATACATATCAACCGAAACCGGCTTCTCTGTTCAGCAATTTGTTTCTTTTATGTAAAATCAAATCGCTCAATTAGTCGCATTATTGCGATAAAAAAGTTGTTTTAGATCACAGAAACGGGTACATATAGCCCGAAGATGTTCACTCTGCACAATTATAAACTTTTATATTACAAACCACTAACACGGCTATGCCGCTGGTGTAAGCGTTTTCGGTGCAGGAACAGGACTAATTGTCAATAATGTGTTAGTATTGTTGTAAAATTATTGTGAAGTATTTTGCTTCCGGGGAAAACACGTGAATACACTGCAACTCTCTATCGTACACCGTCTGCCGCAGAGCTATCGCTGGCTGGCCGGTTTTGCAGGTTCAAGAGTTGAACCGATTCCGCAAAACGGCGCTCAGAGCGAAAATAGCCTTGTGGCGTTGAAATTACTTAGCCCCGATGGCGATAAGGCCTGGCCGGTTATGCATAAACTCAGCCAGGCGCTGAGCGACATCGAAGTCGACAGTTCCGTTGTTGAATGCGAGGGCGAACCGTGCCTGTTTGTTAATCGTCAGGACGAATTCGCGGCAACCTGCCGGCTGAAAAATTTCGGCGTGGCGATTGCAGAACCGTTCTCCGGCAACAACCCATTCTGACCGTCAGCTTAACGCCAGCAGCTGACGGGTATACTCCTGTTGCGGAGCGGTAAACACGCGTTCGCACTCACCCTGCTCGACGACCTCTCCCTGCCGCAGCACCATTACCTGATGACAAAGCGCACGCACGACGCGCAAATCATGGCTGATGAAAATATAGGCCAGCTGATGCTTTTGCTGTAGCGCCTTCAGCAGCGTCAGAATTTGCGCCTGCACGGTTTTATCCAACGAAGAGGTGGGCTCATCCAGCACGATTAGCTGCGGTTTGACGACCAGCGCCCTGGCGATAGCGATGCGCTGGCGCTGTCCGCCGGAGAAAGCGGCAGGGTAGCGATGCCGGGATTGCGGATCGAGACCGACCTCCTGCATCGCCTGAATCACCGCCTGCTCTCGCTCGGCCGGCGTGAGCGTTGGCTGATGGACGCGTAATCCTTCTTCAATAATTTGCAGAACGTTAAGCCGTGGGTTTAGCGATGAGTTGGGATCCTGAAAGACTACCTGCATGCGTCGACGCAGCGGCAGCATCTGCCGACGGCTGCGCCCCTGGAGCGTCTCGCCGTCAAAGACGATTGCGCCTTCAGAATGAATCAGGCGCAGCAGCGCCAGCCCTGTAGTACTCTTGCCCGATCCGGATTCGCCGACCAGACCCAGCGTTTCTCCCGCGCGCAATTGAAAGCTGAGGGCGTTAACCACGCGATTATGATCGACCACCCGCCGCAGAACCCCTTTGCGGATCGGAAAGGCGATACTTAAGTTTTCCGCCCGCAGTAATTCTGGCGCATCCGGCGCGAGGGGCACGGGATCGCCCGACGGCTCGCTGTCCAGCAGGCGGCGGGTGTAAGGGTGTTCGGCAGCGGAGAATAGTGCCCGGCAGCCGTTTTGCTCCACGCATCGGCCGTTCTGCATCACCGCGACGCGATCGGCAAGCTGACGAACGATGCTCAGGTTATGGGTGATAAACAGCAGCCCCATATTTAACTCTTGCTTGAGTTCGCGCAGCAGCGCGAGGATTTGCGCCTGTACCGACACGTCCAGCGCGGTCGTGGGTTCGTCGGCGATGAGCAGCTCCGGACGAGTCAACAGCGCCATGGCGATCATTACCCGCTGGCGTTCGCCGCCGGAGAGCTGGTGCGGGTAGTCGGCCAGACGCCGCGGCGCATTGCGGATCCCAACGCGATCCAGACAGTCGAGGATCTCTCCGCGCGCCGCTTCTTTACGCATCCCGCGATGCAAAGAGAGCACTTCGTAGAGCTGTTTTTCGAGGGTATGCAGCGGATTGAGTGAAACCATCGGCTCCTGAAAAATGATCGCGATGCGGTTGCCGCGCACGCCGCGCAGCGTATGTTCATCGGCGTGTAGCAGCGACTGGCCGTGAAAGCGGATATCCCCTGCGGGGTAGCAGACCGGCGGCGAGGGCAGCAGCCGCAGTATCGACAGCGCGGAAACGCTCTTACCGGAGCCGGATTCGCCCACCAGCGCCAGGGTTTCACCGACCGCAATGCGTAGCGACAGCTCGCTGACCACGGTGGTGGTTTCCCCCTGCTGGCGAAAGGCGATGGAAAGGTTGTCGATATCTAACAGAGGTTGCGTCATGCTACACCGCCTTGCTTGGGTCAAAAGCGTCGCGAACCGCTTCACCGATAAAAATCAATAACGTCAGCAGGAGTGCTACCGACAGAAAGGCGGCGATGCCCAGCCACGGCGCCTGAAGATTATTTTTACCCTGCAACAGCAGCTCGCCCAGCGAAGGAGAGCCCAGCGGCAGGCCGAAGCCGAGGAAGTCCAGCGAGGTCAGAGTCGTAATCGAACTGCACAGAATAAACGGCAGGAAGGTCAGGGTGGCGACCATAGCGTTAGGCAGCATATGGCGCAGAATAATGGCGCGATCGCTAACGCCGAGCGCCTGCGCGGCGCGGATATAATCATAGTTGCGGGTGCGCAGAAACTCGGCGCGGACGACCCCGACCAGCGTCATCCAGCCGAACAGCACGGTAATGGCCAGCAGCCACCAGAAATTGGCCTGCACGACGCTCGAAAGCAGGATAATCAGAAACAGGGTCGGCATCCCCGACCAGACCTCGATAAAGCGCTGTCCCCAGAGGTCAATCTTTCCGCCGTAATATCCCTGAACGGCGCCGGCCATCACCCCCAGCACGCTGGAGAAGAAGGTCAGCAGCAGGCCAAAGAGAATGGAAATGCGCGTGCCGTACAGAATACGCGCCAGCACGTCGCCGCCGTTGGCATCGGTGCCCAGCCAGTTCAGCCTTGACGGCGGCGAAGGGAAGGGGGTTTCGGTGGCGAAATTAATGGTCGTTGCGCCGAAGCGAACCGGCGCCCACAGGGCCCAGCCGTTATCCTCCAGCCGTTTTTGCAGCCACGGGTCCTGATAGTCGGCGGCAGTAGCAAAGCGGCCGCCGAAGGTGCTCTCGCTATAGTTTTTTAATAACGGTACGTAGAGACTGCCGCGGTACTGCACCAGCAGCGGTTTATCGTTAGCAATCAGCTCGGCGCACAGGCTGCAGGCGAAAATGACCAAGAATAACCAAAGCGACCAGTAGCCGCGGCGGTTGTGGCGAAAGCGCGCCCAGCGGGCCTGATTGACGGGACTGAAAAATGACATTAGCGGCCCTCAAAATCGATACGCGGATCGACCAGCGTATAGCTGATGTCGCTGATGATATTCAGCAGCAGGCCAATCAGGGTAAAAATATACAGCGTGCCGAACATGACCGGGTAATCACGAGATACCGTGGCTTCATAGCCCAGCAGCCCCAGTCCGTTCAGCGAGAACATCACTTCAATCAGCAGCGAGCCGGTAAAAAACATGCTGATAAAGGTGGCCGGGAAACCGGCGATCACCAGCAGCATCGCGTTGCGAAATACGTGGCCCCACAGGATCTGCTTTTCGCTAACGCCCTTTGCGCGGGCGGTGACGACGTACTGCTTGCGAATTTCATCGAGAAAGCTGTTTTTGGTGAGCATGGTGAGGGCGGCAAAACCGCCGATCACCGTGGCCAGCACCGGTAGGGTGATATGCCAGAGATAGTCGAGGATTTTTTGATACCACGGCAGGCTGTCGAAGTTGGCTGACACCAGCCCGCGCAGCGGAAAGAGATCGAAATAGCTGCCGCCGGCAAAGATAACGATCAACAAAATGGCGAACAGAAAGGCCGGGATCGCATAGCCGATAATAATCAGCGTACTGCTCCAGACGTCAAAATGGCTGCCGTTGCTGACCGCTTTGCGGATCCCCAGCGGGATCGACACCAGATAGATGATGAGCGTGCTCCACAAGCCCAGCGAGATAGAGACCGGCAGGCTGTCCCCGATCAGCTGCACGACCGATGAGCTGCGAAACAGGCTGTCGCCAAAATCAAAGCGCAGGTAGTCGCCGAGCATTTTAAAATAGCGCTCGTGGAGAGGCTTATCAAAGCCGTAGCGGTGGGTTATCTCGGCGATGACTTCCGGGTCCAGCCCGCGCCCACCTCGATAGTGGCCGTCGCTGATGTTGCTGACGCCGGTACGCGCATGGCTGGCAGCCATCCCGCCGTCTCCGGCTCCGGGCAGAGCGCCGCGATCGCCGAACTCTATCGCCGCGATCGCTTGATCGACCGGGCCGCCGGGAGCGATCTGCACAATGAAAAAGTTAATGGTGATAATCGCCCACAGGGTGGGGACGATGAGCAGTAGTCGGCGGAGCAGATATGCACCCATCTTAATTCCTTAACGTCTGTCCGCGGGAAGTCTGACCGCTTTGTTGGCGTCGTACCACCAGTTTTCGAAACCGGATGAGTAAATCGCGCGAGTCTTCGGGAAGGAGAATTTATCCCAGTAGGCGGTGCGATCCTGCGCCATATACCACATCGGCAGCATGTAATAGTTCCAGGTCAGCACGCGGTCGAGGGCCCGGCCCAGCGGCAGCAGTTTTTCCTTGTTGCCCTGCCAGCGAATGATCTGCGCAATAAGCTGGTCGACGGCCGGGCTTTGAACCCCTGAGGCGTTATAGCTGGAATTAATATATTCCGAATCCCAGGAGATTTGCAGGCCGGTGTCGGGCCAGGGCGACGCGCGCCAGACGTTTGGCATCATGTCGTAATCCCGGCTGCGCTTGCGGTTACTGTACTGGGAGTTATCGACCTGGCGAATGTCCATAACGATGCCGAGCCGCTGAAGATTGTGCTGAAAGGGCAGTACCCAGCGATCGCTGCTGCCGGAGGGGAGCAGCAGCTCAAAGCGTAACGGTTTGCCGCTCTGCGCGTTTACCCGTCGCTGGTTTTTCACTATCCATCCCGCCTGGTTGAGGATGGCATCCGCTTTGAGTAAATTCTCCCGTGCAAAACCATCGCCGCTGGAAACCGGCGGCCGGTAAATCTGCGTGAAGACTTCGGCCGGGATCTCTTTTTTCAGCGGCGTCAGCAGGGCGAGCTCGTCGGCATCAGGATAATCGCGCGCCGCGTATTCGGTATTCTGAAAGAAGCTATTGGCGCGGCTGTAGGAGTGATAGAACAGCGCCTTATTCATCCATTCAAAATCAAAGGCGAGGGTGATGGCCTCGCGAATCCGGCGGTCGGCAAATATCGGGCGCTGAATGTTAAAGGCCAGCCACTGGGTATTTTGCGCCGAGGTATTGGTGTATTCGTCTTTAACGATATAGCCGTGGCTAAAGTTGCGCCCGACGTAGCGGGTCGCCCAGTTTTTGGCGACGTTTTCTTCCCGACGATCGACGGCGCCGGCCTTAAAGGCTTCGAAGGCGACATTGTCATCAAGGTAATAATCGTAGCGTAGCGTATCGAAATTCCAGCGCCCGCGGTTGACCGGTAAATCGGCGGCCCAGTAGTCCTTCACGCGGGAATAGGTGATGTACTGGCCCATGCGCCAGGCGGTAATGCGGTAGGGGCCGCTGGCCAGCGGTGGAGCGGAGAGCGGGTCGCTGAGTTTATGGTTTTTCCAGAATTTTTCCGGCATCACCGGTAGCGTCATCAGGCTAAGCATGTTCTCTTTGCCCGGTTTGGCTAACTCAATGCGAACGGTTAGCGGGGCGATAGCTTTAACGGTAGTGCCTTTATAATAGAGACGAAACTGCGGCACCCCTTCGGTCATAAACTTCTGGAAGGTAGAAGCGACATCGCTGGCGGTGATGGGACTGCCGTCGTGATAGCGGGCGTGCGGATTGAGCGTAATCTCCATCCACGAAAAATCATCGGCATAGCGCGTATGCTCGGCAATCAGCGGGTAGTAACTGCCGGGCTCATCGTCAGAGGTGGTGAACAGCGTATCGTATAGCGCTTCGGTTCGAATACCCGGATTACCGCGCAGGGCGTAGCGGTTGAAATTATCAAAGGTACCGATAGCCGCAAGGGTAATCGCGCCGCCTTTAGGCGCGGCGGGATTCGCATAATCGTAGTGGTCAAAGCCCGCGGCGTACTTCGGCTGGCCGATAATCGCGAACGTATCGCTCGTCAGAATAGTTTGCGCCCGGCTGTGCAGGCTAAATAAGGTCAGCAGTATCAGGCTGATGCGGGCAAACATAACCAGGGTATCGTCCTCCAATGACAGGCCTGAAGTAGCCTGACCTCTGATAGCAAATAATAAAGGACACTTAGCGGGTTGGGAAATATTTCGCCGGCTGCGCGTGGGCGGCGATCAGCGCTTCCAGCGTCAGCGGGCGACTTAACCAGTAGCCCTGCAAAAAGTTTACGCCATGATCGCGCAGCCATTCCGCCTGTTCCTGCGTTTCCACGCCTTCGGCAACGGTAGCGAGCTTCAGGCGGCGGCTTAGAGTGATGACGGCATCGAGCACCGGCGAGGTCACGGTCTCCGTCCCGATAGCCTGTACGAAGCCGCGATCAATCTTCAGGTAATCAAAGCTAAAGCGCTCCAGATAGATGAGCGCGCTATGGCCGGTACCAAAATCATCAATCGCGATTTCAAAACCCTGCTCGTGCAGCCAGTCGAAGTTCTCTAATGAACGAGTTTTATCGATCATCGCGCGCTCGGTGATCTCCAGTACCAGCTTAAAGTGGTCGGCTGGCATGGCGGCGGCGAAGTGCTTAAGGTCCTGCTGAAAGCTCTCTGCGTGCAGATGAAGGGGGGAAATATTGATCCCAAGCTTGATCCCTGCGGGCAGGAGCGTCTGCAAAACAGGCGCATCGTGCGCAATCAGTTTTAAGAGGTGGCGAGTAAGCGGAATGATGATCTGCTGGGTTTCCGCAAGATTAATAAAGACATCAGGGGGGATCTCTCCGGCCACCGGATGTTTCCAGCGCATCAGTACCTCAACGCCGCTGATCTGCAGCGTCTCCGATTTCACCACCGGCTGATAGACCAGGTAAAACTGATCGTTTTTGATCGCCAGCAGCAGCTCCTTTCGCGGGTCTGATTTTATCGTGAGAATGTAATAGCTTAACAGTCCGGCCAGCAGCCCGCACACCACCCCCAGCAGCAGAGCAAACTGCGTATTCTCCGCCAGCCAGCTGTTAGCATAGAGATAGATTTTCAACGGTAAACCCTCAATCTGCGTCTGGCGAATAGGCGGCGAGAGCAGGGTCTGCGGGTCGATAAGCTTGTTGCTGAAGGTCGAGATAGCGGTGTGCTTAATGGACAGCGCCAGGCCGCTGAAATCATTCTGCCGCGAGGAGTAGAGTATATAGGGTGTCAGATTCGCATTGATCGAGACAAAAACGCCGTCTTTACCGCCGTGCGGGCTACGAACCCACATCGCCAGCGCCGCGCTTTTCGGCATCATGGGCGTACCGGGAAGGATCGCCATATCCACCGCTTGAGTGATATCCAGCTGTGGAATGAGCTGGTTAAAAGGTGTGTTCATTGCACCGGTGGCGGAGGAGCAAAACGCAATACCATTTTTAACCAGCAGGAAAGCGCGTACGTTTGGGCTGAATGCCGCATGGGCGGTTAATCCGGAATCGATATTTTCGCAGGGCTGACTCACCAGCGGCTGTAGTCCCGCAATCGTCTGGTCTAAATCGTGAAAATAGCCCGTCAGATAAGCATGAACATTGTTGATGATAACGTCGAAACGCTCCGCGCGGTTGTGATAGATCACCATAAACTGGATGCTACCGGCCAGCAGGGCGACGGCTATGCCAACGCATATGCTGGTTAGCCAGATTTTTCGCCGGGGAGAGAGGTGACGGGTAGGCATAGGCTCCAGGCAGTCCGTGTGGTTGATTCGCGCAATGCGCTAACAGAAACATGCTTTTTCTGTCGTCGCTTCAAGAGATAGCCTATTTTACGAAGTTTATTGGCTGGCGAGCAAAAAAAAACACTGCTTCAGCAGTGTTTTGTTTCTTCCGTTGGCCAAGGGAATAACCAACGGCAGAAGAGATTACGAGCGGCTCAGAACGCGTCGCGCTTCGTTATAGCGCTTTTTCCAGTACGGCTCATCCATGCTGGAAATCGTCACACCGCTGCTGGTGGAAGCATGAACAAACTGGTTGTTGCCGATGTAGATGCCTACATGACGGCCCGTTGAACCCGCACGGAACAGTACTAAATCACCGGTACGCAGCTGTGAACGGCTAATGGATTTTCCGGAATCCTGCTGCTCAGAAGTCGAACGCGGCAGCTCCAGGCCAAACTGTTCACGGAAAGTACGCTGCACAAAGGCGGAACAATCAATGCCTTTGCGAGTGCTGCCGCCGAGGCGGTAACGCACGCCCTTCCAGCTGGCATATTGATCCATCAAACGGGACTTAACGTCCAGGTTGCGGACCATGGTTTCAAATTCATCCTGAGAGGCTTGCAGTGATGATAAATCGCCACTACCCACAGCAAGCGTCTCAGAATGCATATTTCTGGCGGTACTATTTGAACTACACGCGGAAAGCAGAACCGCAACTGCAATCGCGGGGGCGACCCGCAAGATATATCTCAAAATCGGCTGAGATTTGACCATGCTGTGTGTTATCCCTTGTTGTCCTTAACGACAATGTCGTTATAAAAAATGCCAAACGTGTTAGAGCCTAATTACCTGGTCGCAATGAGACAATTCCGTAAGCATAAAATTGTGGCCTGACGCACAAATTTATTCATTATCTGAATTGATGTTGCTGGAGAGGCAAAACGAGATTGAGGTTACCCGATCGAACGGGGGATGGCGAGCGGTTTTGCGCATTTTCTTATAAGTATTTTTGCGACAAAAAGTGAATCATCGGCAAAGGCCAAAATAGCGGCAGGGATGGGTAAAAAATATGCAATTTACTCATTTTTAACAGGATTAATGTGACAGCAAGATGATAGCGGGTGAGAAAGAGTGAGATGATAAAAAAAGGGACCCAGAACGATCCCTTATGAATGATATTAATTAATTGTAAAGATGACTTTAAATTTTCGTTCTTCCGCCGGGGAGGTAACGTTCAAATAAAGTAATCACTTTATCGCTCAGTGGGGTCATCAACACCCAGGGAGCGCCAATGAGCACGGCCGTTAATGATCCGACGGCAATATCGGTAAACCAGTGCGCGCCGATCATCACCCGCGGGAAAGCGAACACCACAAAGATAACCAGCGCAATAGCGAAGGCGCGACGGCCAAAATAGCGCCACATGAAAGAGGCAAAAATCAGCAGCATCATGCCGTGATCGCCCGGGAAGCTGTCTTTAGACGCATCTTTAGTCGGAAAGGAGATGACATCGCTGACTTTAGTGATATCGGTGAACGAGAGCGAAGGGCTGGCTCGCTTCACCGGCATCAGGTGCTGGGCCAGCTGATTGATAATGACGGCAGCCAGCAGCATCACCAGGCCGATGATAATCACCCGGCGGCGTCCGGCGCTCTGTTCTTTAAACCAGAAGCTCAGCATCAGGCTGCCCATCGCCAGCAGCGAACAGGCGTCAAACGCGCGGTTGTTGATAACCGCCAACAGCCAGGTATAAGCGGTGTTGACGCCGACCAGGTGGTTAAAGAAATAGAAAATCGCCGCGTCCAGCGGAGCCCAGAAACCATGGTTAACCGGAAGATACCATGAACAGAAAAGCGCTATACCTGCCGCGTTTAACAGCAGGATGAGGGGAATTCGATTTTTAATCATAACTATCGCGTGTTGTGTAAAACGACGGCAACCATAGCCGCCCTAAGTTAAACGAATCTTCAACAAAGAGGCCTGAAGAGCATTCCAGTCCGTTTCCGTATCGGCTATCAGCTCAATACGGCTATCGGGCGGGGCAACGTTTTGCGTCTCAATATGCAGATCGAGCTGCTGGCGATTGATACGAACCAGCCCTTCGGCAATACGCATGACGCCTTTAACTCGTCCAACCGGCGCCAGGCGCGCCCATTCAAGCAGAGCGACGGTATCGAAGACGGTTTCAGCGTCAAAAATCCAGCCGCAGGCGTGATAGCCCTGAGCGCTATTGAGGCTACGACGCCAGCGCTGGTGCGCGGGAAGGCTAAGCGCGGCAAGGCCTTTTTTCTGCCCGTGGTCGTGCGCATGCCCGACCCCTGCGGGTAGCGGCGCCAGATTGCGGCGCGGCAAATCAAGCAGCGCCGGGTCGATATTACCTTGGCTAGCGCTGACGCAGCGACGCTCACCGGCGTACGCCTCACGCCAGGCGACAAAAGCGCGCTGGCTCTCCTCCGTCGAGCGGTCGGCTTTATTGCTGACAATAACGTCAGCGGCAGCCAGCTGGTCGCGAAAGTTTTCGTTGCTCACGACTTTTTCGTCCAGCAGCTGACGCGGATCCAATATGCACAGGGTGGCGCGCAGATCGATCCATGGCGCGTAGACCGGGGCGGTCAGCATATCGAGGATCTGTTTAGGATGGCCTAGTCCGGTGGGTTCTATCAGCAGACGGTCAGGTTTGCCCTGGCGCAGCAGGGTGTTGAGCCCAACCTGCATCGGCAGGCCGTTAACGCAGCACATGCAGCCGCCGGGGATCTCTTTCAGCAGCGCGCCGCTTTCCGCCAGCAGCGCGCCGTCAATGCCCACTTCGCCAAACTCGTTGACCAGTACGGCCCATTTTTCATTTGCGGGCTTATTGGCCAGCAGGTGCAGAATGGAAGTGGTCTTACCGCTGCCGAGAAACCCCGTGATCAAGTTGGTTTTGGTCACTTTTTCTCCAGGATAAATGTAATGTTGTAACAGTTGAGGCTATCCTGACGAAAAAAAGGGGAAAAGAGAAGCGTTAACGCGGACAGAAAGGCGCTCCGTCCGCTTAAAGGCAGAAATTGTTAATCATTCAGCGCGGCGGCGACGGCCTGGCGCGCGCCAAAAGCGGCGAGCTGATGCCACGCGGCGGTGACATCAGCGACGAACTGCGGATTCTGCGTCAGGTCGCGGCCGAAGATCTCCTCAAGCGTAAGCAGCGCCGCTACGCGCTGTCGCTCATCGCTGGTGGCAACGAGGTGGTGTATTTTATCGGCCAGCGGATCGCGAATATCAATGACGGCTCCGGCGTCATCCACGCCGCTAACATAGCGCATCCAGCCAGCGACGCCCAGCGCCAGTAGCGGCCAGCGGCTCTCTTGCGCAAGATGGACGCGAATTCCGTCAAGCATACGTTGCGGCAGCTTCTGGCTACCGTCCATGGCGATTTGCCAGGTGCGGTGCTTCAGCGCCGGGTTGCTGAAACGTTCGATCAGGCTGTCAGCGTATGCCGACAGGTCAACGCCCTGAATGGATAGCGTCGGCGCCTGTTCATCAACCATCAGCCGGTATGCGGCGCTGTGAAAAATCGGATCCTGCATGCAGTCGCTAATATGCGCATGGCCCGCCAGGTAGCCAAGCCAGGCGAGGAACGAGTGGCTACCGTTGAGCATCCGCAGCTTCATCTGCTCCCACGGTAAAACGTCGTCGGTCATCTGAACGCCCGCCGTTTCCCAGTCCGGGCGACCGGCCACGAAGTTATCTTCAATAACCCACTGAATAAAGGGTTCGCAGCTGATGGCGCAGGGATCTTCTACGCCCAACGCAGCGCGAATTTCCGCCAGCGACTCCTCGGTGGCGGCTGGTACGATGCGATCAACCATGGTGCCGGGGAAGCTGACGTGCTCAGCAATCCACTGTGCAAGCTGCGGATCGCGTTTTTCAGCCATGCCCAGCACGGCGTTTTTCACTACATGTCCATTATCAGGGATATTGTCGCAGGAGAGCACGGTAAAGGGTGACAGCCCTCGCTGACGGCGGCGCGCCAGCGCTTCAACCAGTATTCCAGGAACCGATTGCGGCAAAGTCGGGTTTTGCAGATCGTGAATAATACGCGGCTGCGTCATATCCAGCAGGCCGCTGGCGGGGTCGATGCAGTAGCCTTTTTCGGTAATGGTCAGAGAGACAATCGCCACCTGCGGTTCACAAAATTTCTCAATAATAGCGGCGAGCGAATCGAGTTTAGCGTTCAGACATTCATGCACGGCGCCGACAACAATTGGCTGGCTGCCCTCAGCGCCTTTTTCCAGCACGGTAAACAGGTGGTTTTGCTGGCGAAGCTGGCTCATCAGCCGATCGCCGCTGAACAGGCTAATCTCACAAATCCCCCAGTCTCCGCCGCTGGCGTTAAGCACCCGATCGGTGAGTAGCGCCTGATGCGCGCGATGAAAAGCGCCAAAGCCGAAATGCACAATACGCGAGCGCAGCTGGCTGCGGTCATAATGAGGGAGCTGTACGCTTTCCGGCAGCGTGGCCGTCGCAATGGTAGTCATTCTTAATACACCTGATTAACCGATAATTAACATCTCTAGTGTAAAGTTATATGACAGCAAATTAAATTGGTGAGCCTTGTTTATCCGCTTAGTGTGAGCTTGATCAAGCAATCGAGCGCTGTTTAGCGAAGATCCTGCTAACAGGGGCGGGAAACTAGCGATATTTTCGCTGCTATTGGTATGACAACTTTGGGTGGCTTTGTAGGGGATAGCCTGGCGATGATGAAGGGCCAACAGCCGTATGGCGCGCATTAAGAAGCAAAAAGACAGCCATTGACTGTCTTTTGCATTTTGCACTGACTTTAAAGGCTGGATTTAGTCCGCGCGGCCCATGTAGCGGCTCTCTTCGATATGAATACGAATGCGCTCGCCCGCGCTGAGGTATTCCGGCACCTGAACGACCAGGCCGGTGCTGAGGGTAGCCGGTTTGTTGCGGGCGCTGGCGGATGCGCCTTTGATGCCCGGCGCCGTCTCAATAATTTCCAGATCCACGGTCTGCGGCAGTTCCAGCGCCAGCAGTTGGCCGTCCCAGGTCAGAACCTGCATGTCAGGCATGCCGCCTTCCGGCATAAACAGCAGCTCTTCTTCGATTTGCTCTTTGGTGAAGATATACGGGGTGTAATCTTCTTTATCCATAAAGACGTATTCATTGCCATCGATATAGGAGAAGTCAACGAAGCGGCGGGTCAGGGTAACGGTATCGACAATGTCGTCGCCTTTGAAGCGCTCTTCCACTTTCAGGCCGGTGCGCACATCGGAGAAACGCATTTTGTACAGCGTCGCTGCGCCGCGGGCGCTCGGTGACTGAATATCAATATTTTTAACAATCAGCAGTTTGCCGTTGTAATTCAGCACCATACCTTTCTTAATTTCATTCGCTCTTGGCATTGCAGTAATCCTGTCACTTAAAGGGTCGAAAATATCGCGTAAAACTACTCGCGCCGGGCCTTTCAGGCAAGCGGAATTCGTGTGTTTTGCTATCTTCGGGTAAAACGTTTAGGCTGGGCCGCAAAAGCCTATCGGAAGAGTCGATTATGGAATGCCGCCCTGAATGCGGAGCTTGCTGTATCGCTCCTTCTATCTCCAGCCCTATCCCGGGTATGCCGCAGGGCAAACCGGCAAATACCCGCTGTATACAGCTTTCGGACAATAACCTGTGCGCGATTTTTGGCTCGCCGTTAAGGCCCAAAGTGTGCGCCAGCCTGAAGCCGGAAGCGGAGATGTGCGCCACAAATCGCGAAGAAGCCATGATCTGGCTTCTTCATCTTGAGCTGAGCACTTCGTGATGTCGGAAGCCCGCACGGACACCCTTTATACGTCTTTAATGCGCCACAGGCAGGCCTGAGTGGCGAGGCCCATCACCAGCGCAATCCAGAATACGGCGTGATAGCTCCAGACTTCCGCAACGACCCCCGCCAGCGAACCGGCAATAATCCAGCCAACGCGGATAGTATTGGTATAGAGGGTCGTGGCCGCACCAGCCTGGCCTGGCATCAGGTCCTGAAAATAGAGCATACCGATACCGGCCAGAATGCCGATAAAAATAGCATTCAGCACCTGCAGGGCCAGCAGCAGTCCCGGGGTGTGTACGGTTAGCATGCCGACATAGAACAGCACCCCGGCAACCGCAGAGATCTGCATCAGGAAACGCTTACCGAAACGTTTGGCGTAGTAACCCGCAATCAGCATGGTCGGGATTTCCAGCCCGGCGGCGGTGCCCATCATTAATCCCGCCAGTTTTTCAGGTAAATGCAGCTCATTAATAATGAACAGCGGCATGTTAATGATGTACAGGCTGTTAATTCCCCACATCAGCGTACAGATAATAAACAGCAGCAGCGCGTCGCGGCGGTTGGTGCGCGGCGCTTCAAGATGTCCCGTCACCACCTTCGGCTCTTTGCGCATGCTGGGGAGAAAAAACCAGACTATCGCGCCGCAGACCACGAAGGCAATCGCCGCGCTGAGGTACATCACCGTAAAGCCGAAACCCATCGCCAGCGCGTAGGCCAGCGGCGGGCCGATGACCCATGCCAGCGAAACCTGAGCGCGCAGGATCGAGCTGAACATGACCGCCTCGCGGCCCGTTTTGTCCGCATGTTCGCGGGCGAGGGCAAACATCTGCGGGTTCGCGGTGGAACCAAAGCTGCTGAGGAAAACGCCGACGAAGAGCAAAATAAAGTAGTTACGATTCCACGCGAAGAGCACGCAGGCCAGCACGCCCATCAGGCAGCAGAAGACGATCAGCTGCTTGCGGTCGCCTTTGCGATCTGAGCGCCCGGCGAGAAACTGGCTCACCAGAATGCCGATCACCGCGCTGCCGGTAAAAAAGAAGCCGACCATCGCCGGTCGTACGTGAACTTCGTCAGTCAGGAACAGGCTCAGGGTAGGCGTTTGTAGCGCCCCGGCAATGCCCGTCAGGAAGGCGACGATCAGAAAGGCGGAGGAGGTTAAATCGAACCCGCGTCGTGGCAGGGCGGCGCTACTGTTTTGCATGTCGGCTTTCATCGGTTTCAGGAGTCGCGGAGTTTACGCCGTCAGTCAGATAATGAACAGTACCAGGGCACGAATAAATCAAAAAGACGTTTCAAAATTTTGCTTCAGCAAAATGCTGAAGTTCTGGCGGGTTTGTCATCACCTCGTCAGCAAAAGTGTGCTGTATCTCTAACTTCTGTTATCGGGAGAGTAACTTTTCTTGCGCGCTGACTAATAAAGGTACAGACTTCTTGAAACGTTTCAGCGTCATCGGGAGATTCTCCGGCAGTCAGGTGACGCATTTTTTCTCAAAGTAGCTGAAACGATTCAATTCAGCAGGAGAGGAGAACCATGTTCCAGTTATCTGTGCAGGATATTCATCCCGGTCAGCAGGCCGGTAATAAAGAAGAGGCTATTCGTCAGGTTGCCTCCGCGCTGGTTAGCGCGGGCAATGTGGCTGAAGGGTACATCAACGGGATGCTGGCTCGCGAGCAGCAAACCTCCACTTTCCTTGGCAACGGTATTGCGATTCCGCATGGCACCACCGACACGCGCGATCAGGTGCTGAAAACCGGCGTTCAGGTTTATCAGTTTCCTCAGGGCGTGACCTGGGGCGAAGGGCAGACCGCCTACGTCGCTATCGGTATCGCCGCCAGTTCAGATGAACACCTTGGGCTGCTGCGTCAGCTGACCCATGTGCTGAGCGACGACTCGGTTGCTGAACAGCTAAAGTCCGCCACCACCGCTGAAGAGCTGCGCGCCCTGCTGATGGGTGAAAAGCAGAGCGAAGCGCTGAAGCTGGATAACGAAACGCTGACCCTGGACGTGGCCGCCAGCGATCTGCTGACCCTGCAGGCGCTCAACGCCGCGCGGCTGAAAGAAGCGGGCGCCGTCGATGCTTCCTTTGTTAGCCATGTGATTAATGACAACCCGCTGAACCTCGGCCAGGGCATCTGGCTGAACGACAGTCCGGAAGGCAACCTGCGTAGCGCCATTGCGGTGAGCCGCGCGGCCAACGCCTTTATTCGCGATGAGCAGCCGGTTTCCCTGCTGATCACCGTGGCGATGGCCGATGACCAGCCGACGGCGGTCCTTAATCGCCTGAGCAATTTGCTGCTGGACAAAAAAGCTGACCGTTTGCTGAAGTCCGATGGCGCAACGCTGCTGGCGCTGCTGACCAGCGACGATGCGATTGCTGAAGATGTTCTCAGCGCTGAATACGTTATCCGCAACGAGCACGGGCTGCACGCGCGTCCCGGCACGATGCTGGTAAATACCATTAAACAATTTTCCAGCGACATTACGGTCACTAACCTCGATGGTTCGGGCAAGCCGGCAAACGGCCGCAGCCTGATGAAAGTCGTGGCCCTGGGCGTGAAAAAAGGGCACCGCTTGCGCTTCACCGCGCAGGGTGAAGATGCGCAGCAGGCGCTGGATGCGATTGGCGAAGCGATCGCCGCAGGCCTTGGGGAGGGCGCATAAATGAGCAGACGTGTCGCAACGATTACTTTAAACCCGGCCTATGACCTGGTGGGTTTTACCCCGGAAATTGAACGCGGTGAGGTTAACCTTGTTCGCACGACCGGCTTGCACGCCGCAGGGAAGGGGATCAACGTTGCAAAAGTGCTGAAAGATCTCGGTATCGACGTCACCGTGGGCGGTTTTCTCGGTAAAGATAATCAGGATGGCTTTCAGCAACTGTTCAGTGAGCTGGGCATCGCTAACCGTTTTCAGGTCGTTCAGGGCCGTACCCGTATTAACGTCAAGCTGACAGAAAAAGATGGCGAAGTGACCGACTTCAACTTCTCCGGCTTTGAAGTCACGCCGGGTGACTGGGAGCGTTTTGTTAACGACTCCCTGAGCTGGCTGGGCCAGTTCGATATGGTCTGCGTGAGCGGCAGCTTACCTTCCGGCGTAAGTCCGGAAGCGTTCACCGACTGGATGACCCGCTTGCGCAGCCAGTGCCCGTGCATCATTTTTGACAGCAGCCGCGAAGCGCTGGTTGCCGGTCTTAAAGCGGCGCCGTGGCTGGTTAAACCTAACCGTCGTGAGCTGGAAATCTGGGCGGGTCGCAAGTTACCTGAAATGAAGGATGTGATTGAGGCCGCTCATGCGCTGCGCGAGCAGGGGATTGCCCACGTGGTGATCTCCCTTGGCGAAGAAGGCGCCCTGTGGGTTAACGCCTCCGGCGAGTGGATTGCCAAGCCGCCTTCAGTGGAAGTGGTTAGCACCGTTGGCGCGGGCGATTCAATGGTTGGCGGCCTGATTTACGGACTGCTGATGCGTGAGTCCAGCGAGCATACGCTGCGCCTGGCAACGGCCGTCGCCGCGCTGGCGGTGAGTCAGAGCAATGTCGGTATTACCGATCGTACCCAGTTGGCCGCAATGATGGCGCGCGTCGACTTACAACCCTTTAATTAACAGCAGGAGAGGCATAATGAAAACGCTGCTGATTATTGATGCCGGGCTCGGACAGGCCCGCGCCTATATGGCGAAGACCCTGTTAAGCACCGCGGCGCAAAAAGCGCAACTTGAACTGATTGATAACCCAAACGACGCTGAGCTGGCGATTGTGCTGGGCGCGACGCTGCCAGCCGACAGCGCGCTGAACGGCAAAAAGGTTTATCTCGGCGATATTAATCGCGCCGTTGCTCACCCGGAACTATTCCTCGGGGAAGCCAGGAGCCATGCCACGCCATATGCCGCTCCGGCTGCTACAGCTTTACCGGCGGCAACTCATGGTCCGAAACGCATTGTGGCGGTCACTGCCTGCCCGACCGGCGTCGCGCACACCTTTATGGCGGCGGAAGCGATTGAAACCGAAGCCAAAAAACGCGGCTGGTGGGTGAAAGTTGAAACTCGCGGCTCCGTGGGTGCGGGTAATGCCATCACTCCTGAAGAGGTTGAGCAGGCGGATCTGGTGGTTGTCGCGGCTGATATCGAAGTGGATCTGGCGAAATTTGCCGGCAAGCCGATGTATCGCACCACTACCGGTCTGGCGCTGAAGAAAACCGCTCAGGAGCTGGATAAAGCCGTTGTTGAAGCGAAACCATATCAGCCTGCGGGTAAATCCCAGGCCGCGGCAGAAGGCAAAAAAGAGTCCGCGGGCGCCTATCGTCACCTGCTGACTGGCGTATCGTATATGCTGCCGATGGTGGTAGCTGGCGGCCTGTGTATCGCGCTCTCCTTCGCTTTTGGTATCAAAGCCTTTGAAGTAAAAGACACTCTGGCCGCCGCGCTGATGCAAATTGGCGGGGGATCAGCCTTCGCGCTGATGGTACCGGTACTGGCGGGCTTTATTGCCTTCTCCATCGCTGACCGCCCTGGCCTGACGCCAGGTCTTATCGGCGGTATGCTGGCGGTTAGCACCGGATCTGGCTTTATCGGCGGTATTATCGCCGGCTTCCTTGCCGGTTACGTGGCGAAAGCGATCAGTACCAGGCTGAAACTGCCGCAAAGTATGGAAGCGCTGAAACCGATCCTCATCATTCCGCTGGTTTCCAGCCTGATCGTGGGTCTGGCAATGATTTACCTGATTGGTAAACCCGTTGCCGGGATCCTCGAAGGCCTGACCCACTGGCTACAAACTATGGGGACGGCGAACGCGGTTCTGCTCGGTGCAATTCTCGGCGGTATGATGTGTACCGACATGGGCGGCCCGGTGAACAAAGCAGCTTACGCCTTTGGTGTTGGTCTTCTGAGTACCCAAACCTATGCCCCGATGGCGGCCATTATGGCGGCAGGTATGGTTCCACCGCTGGCGCTGGGCCTGGCGACGCTGATTGCGCGTAAAAAGTTTGATAAAGCGCAGCAGGAAGGCGGTAAAGCCGCACTGGTTCTCGGCCTGTGCTTTATCACCGAAGGAGCAATTCCTTTTGCCGCTCGCGATCCGATGCGCGTCCTGCCTTGCTGTATCGTTGGCGGCGCGGTGACCGGTGCGATGTCCATGTGGGTTGGCGCGAAACTGATGGCGCCGCACGGCGGTCTGTTCGTCCTGCTGATCCCTGGCGCGATTACCCCGGTGCTCGGATATCTGATGGCGATTGTGGTCGGTACGCTGGTCGCAGGCCTTTCCTACGCGGTGCTGAAACGTCCTGAAGTTCAGGTGGAAGAAAAAGTCGCCTGATCGACGGTGTTACACGCAAAAGGGCAGAGTCTTCTCTGCCCTTTTTTTATGCCGTATCCGCCCTCTGCTTAACCCGCCATATGTGCTCTCCTTCGCATTTTTAAGCTGTTTAAAAACCATACTAGCCAAATTTTGTGATTCTCTTCATGTTCATATGAAATCCCTCTGGCGGACCCCTTTACTTTAAAACCAATCTGCTTAACATAAACATATGTTCACATTCAAACATGTGTTTAATGAGAGGGTGCTGAATGGGCGTATGATTATTTACTGATATTCAAACATTCCACTGCCAAAGCGTTTTTGTATGCTGGAGGGTATTTTTATGCCTGAAAATGATTACGTTGTAATTATTGGATCGGCAAATATGGATGTTGCTGGTTATTCCCATGTATCGTTGAACTATGCTGATTCTAACCCCGGAAAAATAAAATACACTCCCGGTGGAGTGGGGCGGAATATTGCGCAGAATATTGCTTTATTGAATAAACCATCCTGGCTACTGTCGGTTGTCGGAGATGATTTCTATGGCCACTCCCTATTAAAACAAACGGCTCAGTCCGGCGTTCATGTCGGTAAATGTCAGATCGTCCACGGCGAGGGGACATCGAGCTATTTATCGCTGCTCGATAATACCGGTGAAATGCTGGTGGCGATTAATGATATGAGTATCACCGAGCATATTACGCCAGCCTTTTTAAGCCAGCACCGGGATTTTATTCGCAGCGCTGCGGTCATCGTCGTTGACTGTAATATCAGCGAATCGGCGCTGGCCTGGTTGATGGAAAATAGCGGCCCGACGCCCATTTTTGTTGACCCGGTCTCTGCCTGGAAGTGCGTGAAAATCAGCCAGCATCTGGGGCGTATCCACACTCTAAAACCGAACCGAATTGAAGCTGAAACGCTGAGCGGAATTGCGCTTTCCGGCACTGATGACGTCACGCGCGTTGCCGACTGGTTTCACCAGCGTGGCCTGCGGCGCCTGGTGCTGAGCATGGGGGGCGACGGGGTTTACTTCAGCGAGAAAGACGGCGAGCGCGGCTGGTCGGCGCCGTTAAAAACCCAGGTAGTCAACGTCACCGGCGCCGGTGACGCCATGATGGCCGGTCTGGCCTGCTGCTGGCTCGACGGCTGTTCATTTTCGCAAGCGGTGAAGTTTGCTCAGGGATGCTCTTCTCTGGCGCTCTCATCGGAATTCACCAATAACCCTGAATTATCTTACGCCAACGTAAAAAAGGTAGTGGAGAACGAACATGTCTGAATTAAATATTTCCTCTGAATTATTACAGGTTTCTGCGGAAGTTCAGCAGGCATTAAAGAATAACCAACCCATAGTCGCGCTGGAGTCGACTATTATTTCTCACGGAATGCCGTTTCCAGAAAATGCGCAGACCGCGCTGGAAGTCGAAGAAACGATTCGCCGTCAGGGAGCGGTTCCGGCAACAATTGCGATTATTCATGGCGTTATGAAAGTTGGCCTGAGCCGCGAAGAAATTGAATTGCTCGGTCGTGAAGGACATAACGTTACCAAAGTCAGTCGCCGTGATTTACCTTTCGTTGTCGCCGCAGGATTAAATGGCGCGACCACCGTGGCTTCTACCATGATTATTGCCGCCATGGCCGGGATAAAAGTCTTCGCGACCGGCGGTATTGGCGGTGTGCACCGCGGAGCAGAGCATACTTTTGATATTTCCGCCGATTTACAGGAGCTGGCCAATACCAATGTTACCGTAGTTTGTGCCGGCGCAAAATCTATTCTCGACCTTGGATTAACAACCGAATATTTAGAAACGTTTGGCGTTCCGCTTATTGGCTATCAAACTTCGGCGCTCCCGGCATTTTTCTGTCGAACCAGTCCGTTTGACGTCAGTATTCGCCTGAATAGCGCTAAAGAAATCGCTAAAGCGATGGCGGTGAAATGGCAGTCGGGCCTGAACGGGGGGATGGTGGTGGCGAACCCGATACCGGAACAGTTTGCGATGCCGGAAGCGAAAATCAACGCCGCCATCGATCAGGCGGTGAAGGAAGCGGAAGAGCAGGGTGTGGTGGGTAAGGAGAGTACGCCGTTCCTGCTGGCCCGCGTTGCGGAGCTGACCGGCGGGGATAGCCTGAAATCCAATATTCAGCTGGTCTTCAATAATGCCGTGCTGGCCTGCGAGATTGCCAAAGAGTATCAGCAGATCGCCTGACGACAGTAGCGGGCTGTTTGCGGTTGCCCGCCCCGATATCAAATATACCGAAAGCCTGGCCTGACGCCGGGTTTTCCACCAGGTAAGGATATCATTATGGACATCATGAGAAGTCTTTTGGGGATGGTGGTATTGCTGGCCATCGCCTTTGCGCTGTCAGTAAATAAAAAACGCATCAGTATCAGAACCGTAGGGGCCGCGCTGCTGCTGCAGATCGTGATTGGCGGAGTGATGCTCTATTTCCCGCCGGGCAAGTGGCTGGTGGAACAGGCGGCGCTCGGGGTACATAAAGTCATGTCCTACAGCGACGCCGGAAGCGCGTTTATTTTTGGATCGCTTGTCGGTCCGAAAATGGATGTGCTGTTTGACGGCGCGGGTTTTATCTTCGCCTTCCGCGTGCTGCCCGCCATCATTTTTGTCACCGCGCTGATAAGCCTGCTTTACTACCTCGGCGTGATGGGGCTGCTGATCCGGATTCTCGGCGGTATCTTCCAGAAAGCGCTGAATATCAGCAAGATTGAGTCCTTTGTCGCCGTGACCACCATCTTTCTTGGCCAAAATGAGATCCCGGCGATCGTCAAACCCTTTATCGACCGTCTCAACCGCAATGAGCTGTTTACCGCCATTTGTAGCGGGATGGCGTCGATCGCCGGATCGATGATGATCGGCTATGCCGGCATGGGCGTACCGATCGATTATCTGTTAGCCGCTTCGCTGATGGCTATTCCAGGCGGGATTCTGTTTGCTCGTATGCTGAGCCCGGCAACCGAAGCCTCCCGGGTCACTTTCGATAATCTCTCCTTCACCGAGACGCCGCCGAAAAGCATTATCGAGGCGGCAGCATCCGGGGCGATGACCGGGCTGAAAATTGCCGCCGGGGTGGCAACGGTGGTGATGGCGTTTGTGGCGATCATCGCGTTGCTGAACGGTATTATCGGCGGCATTGGCGGCTGGTTTGGCTACGGTCACGCCACGCTGGAGGGTATTTTCGGTTTCCTGCTCGCGCCTCTGGCGTGGATTATGGGCGTTGACTGGAGCGATGCGACGCTGGCGGGAAGCCTGATTGGCCAAAAGCTGGCGATAAACGAATTCGTCGCCTACCTCAACTTTTCGCCTTATCTGCAAACCGGCGGTACCCTGGACGTGAAAACCGTTGCGATTATCTCGTTTGCGCTGTGCGGTTTCGCCAACTTTGGCTCAATAGGTGTGGTTGTCGGGGCATTTTCGGCTATTTCACCGCAGCGCGCGCCGGAAATTGCTCAGCTTGGGCTGCGCGCTCTGGCGGCGGCCACGCTCTCTAACCTGATGAGCGCCACCATTGCCGGGTTCTTTATCGGTCTGGCATAAAACAGCGCGCGCACCGCGCCTGCGGTGCGCGATGCTATAGGCTGGGAAGTAAATTGAGCGCGTTATCAACGGATAAAGAAGGGTTGTTGATGCTGTCGCTGGCGCGGGTAATGGCGGTGCAGGCCATGGCGAAAGCGACGCTCTCTTTGAAATCGCTGCCGTCAAGATAGCTATAAAGCAGCCCGGCCATCAGCGCATCGTCGGCGCCAAAGCTGTCTATCGTGGTATGGCCCGGTAGCTTCATCTGAAAACGTTCACCGCCGGCTTCGCTACAGAAAACGGAATCGTCTTCCGAGCAAATTACCACGCGCCGCGTTCCCCTTTCATGCAGCCAGGCTAACGCGCGATCGCGATCGGCCTCGTTTTCAATGGGTTCTCCCCAGAGGATCTGCAGTTCGCGCAGCGTCGGCTTGAGGGTATGGATCTTTCCCAGCCACGGGCGAATGCGGTGCGCTTTAAACTCCGACACGGTATCAACAAATACCGGAATAGCGTTGGCCAGCGTAAATACCCACTCCAGCAACGGCTCCGTTAAATTACAATCGACCAGGATGACGCCGGCATGGGTCAGCAGATCCCGATATTGATTCAGCAGCTGCGGGGTGAGCGACTGTAAGATATGCGTATCGTTAATCGCCAGCACCGTCTCTTCCTGCGGATTGGCGATGGAGAGATAGGTGGCGGTATTGTGACCGTGCAGGCGGATACAGCTTTGCACGTTAACCCCGGCTTGTCGGGTCTGCTCAAGCAACGTTTCGCCGTAAAAGTCGCTGCCGACGGCGGAAATCAGATGCACATCGCGGCCCAGCAGCGCCAGATTATGCGCGATGTTCCGCGCCACTCCGCCGGCGGAGCACTGGATATTGCCCGGGTTGGAGACCGGTTGGGGATAATGAATATCGGCAATGCCGCGGATATCCATATTCACCGCGCCCAGCGAGACGCAATACTCCTGCTCGGTAAGGATGTAGCCTTTGCCCTTGATGGCCCCCTTACGCGTGAGGTCCATAATATGCGCGGCTACGCGGGAGCGGCTAATCTGCAGAATATCGGCAATCTCATGCTGCTGAATCAGCGGATTGCGCCGCAAAATTTTGAGGATCTGCTTTTCCCTGTCGTTCATATCAGACCACGGCCTCTTCCGTCTGCTGCGCCCGCAGCCAGGCGATCTCTTCCGCCCAGATATCAGGATTGATCGTTTCCAGGATCAGCGGGATACCGTCAAAGCGGCTATCCTGCATTATCCAGCGGAAGGCATCGTGGCCGATATTGCCTTCACCCAGGCTGTGGTGGCGGTCAACGCGGCTGCCGAACGTGCTTTTCGCATCGTTCAGATGCATACCGCGCAAATACTGAAAACCGACAATCCGTTCAAAATCAGCGAAGGTTTTTTCACACTCTTCGGCGCTACGCAGGTCGTAGCCGGCGGCGAAGGCGTGGCAGGTATCAATGCACACGCCGACGCGCGATTTATCTTCCACGCCATCGATGATGGCTGCCAGATGTTCAAACTTAAACCCCAGGTTACTGCCCTGGCCGGCGGTGTTTTCAATGACCGCCGTCACGCCTTCGGTTTTGGCCAGCGCGATGTTAATGGACTCGGCAATGCGCGCCAGGCATTCGTCTTCTGGAATTTGCTGCAGATGACTACCCGGATGAAAATTGAGCAGCGTCAGGCCGAGCTGCTGGCAACGGGAGAGTTCATCAATAAAGGCATCGCGGGATTTTTCCAGCGCGTCCGCAACCGGGTGGCCGAGGTTAATCAGATAGCTGTCGTGCGGCAGAATTTGTCCCGGGCCGAAATGATGCTTCTCGCAGGCGGCTTTAAATTCAGCAATGGTGTCGTCGCTCAAAGGCGCGGCGCGCCACTGGCGCTGGTTTTTGGTGAAGAGGGCAAATGCGGTCGCGCCGATTTCGGCTGCGCGAATGGCGGCATTGGCTACACCGCCGGAGGCGCTGACGTGCGCTCCAATGTATTTCATAAAAAAACTCCAGTTAAGCCGCTGGGGGGAGGGTAATGATAGCGGCTTAGCCGGAGAGTTACATCATCCTTAATACAACCTGAGTATTGAGGAGACTCAGGCCATCAGACTGTGGATAGCAAGGTTAATCGCGCCGCCGCCGACAATCAGCCAGACAAAGAGCATCAGCGCCATCAGCAGCGGTTTAGCGCCGGCTTTTTTCAGCGCGCTGACGTGGGTGGTCAGGCCGAGGGCCGCCATCGCCATCGCCAGCAGCACGGTATCCAGGGTCACCAGCATATCAACTACCGCTTTCGGCAGCAGGTGGAAGGAGTTAAATACCGCCACCAGAATAAACAGGATCGCAAACCACGGAATGGTGATTTTGCTTTTCTCGCCGCCGTTTGCCGGGGCTAATTGCTTCACGCGAGCGGCAAGGAACAGCAGGAACGGAGCCAGCATCATCACGCGCAGCATTTTTGCAATCACCGCCGCGTTTTCCGCATCCGGACTTACGGCGTGGCCGGCGGCGACAACCTGGGCAACCTCATGCATCGTCGAACCCATATAGATGCCGTAGGCCTCCGGCGTAAACCAGTGCGCCAGGAAAGGATAAACCGCCGGGTACAGGAAGATAGCAATGGTACCGAAAATCACCACCGTAGCCACGGCGACCGTCACTTTGCTGGCCTCCGCTTTGACGACCGGTTCCGTCGCCAGGACCGCTGCCGCGCCGCAAATGCTGCTACCGGCGCCAATCAGCCAACTGGTATGTTTATCGAGGCCGAAAACCTTTTGCCCAAGAAAACAGGCGATAAAAAAGGTGCTGGAAAGCGTCAGCACATCAATCACGATACCGCTGACGCCAACGTCGGCAATCTGGGCGAACGTCAGGCGAAAGCCGTATAGAATGATGCCGAGGCGCAGCAGGTGCTGTTTGGCAAAGAGTACGCCGCCGTCGCAGGGCTGCCAGATTTTCGGGTAAACCGTGTTACCGATGACCATGCCGAACAAAATGGCCAACGTAAGGGCGCTGAAGCCCGCGCCAGCGATTGCCGGAAAACTACCGGCCCACAGCGCTGCGCCGGTGAGCAGGGCGGTCAGCGCCAGTCCAGGTGCAAAGTGCCGCAATGGGCGATGTTTAGTCGGTAAAGTGAGTGCTGTCATAACCTTCTCCTTTGTCTGGGAAAAGCATACGACGCGCTGGTTTAAATATAAAATTGATTATATATTTATAATTAATCGTAATAAGTGGTAAACGAGCGGTTTCGCGGTGTGAGCACGATGTGTATAAGACTTAGCCGCGAATGCCGGGTCGTCTATAAAGGCAGGAAAAATCATGCATATCACGCTACGGCAGCTGGAAGTTTTTGCTGAAGTTCTGAAAAGCGGGTCGACGACCCAGGCCTCGCAAATGCTGGCGCTGTCGCAGTCGGCGGTCAGCGCCGCGCTGACCGATCTTGAAGGGCAGTTGGGAGTGCAGCTGTTTGACCGCGTCGGGAAAAGGCTGGTGGTCAACGAACACGGCAGGCTGCTCTATCCGCGGGCGCTGGCGCTACTGGAGCGGGCGCTGGAGATAGAGCAGCTGTTTCGCGGCGACAACGGCGCGATTCGCGTCTACGCCAGCAGCACCATCGGCAACTATATCTTGCCGGAGATCATTGCGCGCTATCGACGCGACCTGCCGGATTTACCGCTGGAGCTGAGCGTGGGCAATAGCCAGGACGTGATCAACGCGGTGGCCGATCTGCGGGTGGATATCGGGTTGATTGAAGGTCCCTGCCACGCGGCGGATATTATCGCCGAACCCTGGCTGGAAGATGAACTGGTGGTCTTTGCCGCGCCGGATTCACCGCTGCTGGAAGGGGAGGTGACGCTGCAACGGCTGGCGGAGGCGCCGTGGATTCTACGCGAGCACGGCTCCGGGACCCGGGAAATTGTCGACTATTTATTATTATCGCATCTACCGGCATTTCATCTTGGAATGGAACTGGGTAATTCGGAAGCCATCAAGCACGCGGTGCGCCATGGTCTGGGCATTAGCTGCCTGTCGCGACGCGTGGTTGCGGAGCAGCTTGAAGTGGGATCGCTGGTGGCGCTGAAGATTCCACTGCCGCGCTTAACCCGCACCCTGTGGCGTATTCATCACCGCCAGAAGCATATTTCCAAGGCATTACAGCGTTTCCTGAGCTATTGCGAGATCGCAACCTGATACGCGAGGTTTTGCACCGGCGCCAGCCCGTGTTGAACGCAAATATCCGCTGTTTTCGCGTAATACCATGTTCCCCATGGATAAGGTTCCCAGCAGCGAATATAGCGGTCAGGGCTAAAAAGGGTGAAATGTAAAACCAGAATCAGCGTATTTGCGGTGAGCAGCAATAGCGGCGTCAGGTAAAGGCAAGACCTGACGATGGGGGTTGCAAAAGGTAGCGGCGCAGCCTGGGGGAAAAAGAGTTTTTTATTTCCCTCTATGCTCAATATCAGCAGCGCAGGCCCCAGGCAGACAAAGTTTGCTTTTAAAATATTCTGCGAACAGAAATCCGGCGCCCGTGGCAGCCTGAGTAGCGTGAAATAGTCGCCTGCCAGGTAAAGAGAGCACAAAGCAAGCAGAGGGCAAATCAGCGAAACGCCGACCCAGACCGGCCAGTCATACTGAGGCGGCGGTTGCACTTTGCGCATCAATTGCTCCCTCGCTCATCCGGCGATGGCCTGATAATGGTGTAGCCAAAATGCTGGCACCAGCGGCTATTCCTGACGTACATATACGTGGCCCCATGGCCGCCTTTGCTGATACACACGCCAAACTGTGGGCTTTTATAGTGCTCAATAGTGACGTATTGCAGGACATAAAGGCTGACAGACCACACCGGCCCCATCGCAATAAAGAACAAAAACAGGAGCGTGGCGTAGCGCTCGCCAGGCGTACCGCTGGCGGTGCAGGCGGCAATCAGCGCCATCAGCAGTGCCAGACCGAGAAAGAGGATGCCGGAGAAGAGCGAGTCGGCGCTGTCGACAATATAATCCGGACGGAAGTACCACTCTTCAATAATCTTGATGCTTTGATAGAAGCCAATGATAAAAAGAATGAAGCAAAAGCAAGCTGCGTAGACTCCCTCAGCGAGCGACATGGTGCGGCGTTTGCGCTTGTTCTTGCGTTTCATCGTCGGTTCCTTCCGTGGAATTTCGCGGAAGTTTGCCCGATATCCCTCTGGTTTGTGCATTTATTTGTGCTAATGGCGGATTTGTTCTTTACTAATAATCGGCAGTCGATCATGAAGCTCTCTTATAACTTTGCATTTGTATCGGATGGATCACAGACTCTCTGCTACAATCTCGCCTCGTTTTTTGGATGGATAGCATTTTCACATGGTTTCGGATACTAAAACCACAGAAGCGCCCGGTTTACGTCGTGAACTGAAGGCGCGCCACTTGACCATGATCGCTATTGGCGGTTCCATAGGTACAGGTCTTTTTGTTGCCTCTGGCGCAACGATTTCTCAGGCAGGCCCAGGCGGGGCGCTGCTCTCCTATATTCTCATCGGCCTGATGGTTTATTTCCTGATGACCAGCCTCGGCGAGCTGGCGGCGTTTATGCCGGTCTCCGGCTCTTTTGCTACCTATGGGCAAAATTACGTCGAGGAAGGTTTTGGCTTCGCGCTGGGCTGGAACTACTGGTACAACTGGGCGGTGACCATCGCCGTTGACCTCGTTGCCGCTCAGCTGGTGATGACCTACTGGTTCCCGGACGCGCCCGGCTGGATCTGGAGCGCGCTGTTCCTCGGGATCATGTTCCTGCTGAACTGGATTTCGGTAAAAGGCTTTGGCGAGGCGGAATACTGGTTTTCGCTGATCAAAGTCGCCACCGTCATTATCTTCATTATTGTCGGCGTGATGATGATCTTCGGCATCTTCAAAGGCGCACAGCCTGCGGGCTGGAGCAACTGGGTTGTCGACGATGCGCCGTTCGCGGGCGGCTTTGCGGCGATGATTGGCGTGGCGATGATTGTCGGCTTCTCATTTCAGGGAACCGAGCTTATCGGCATCGCGGCCGGCGAATCGGAAAACCCGGAGAAGAACATCCCGCGCGCGGTGCGTCAGGTGTTCTGGCGTATCCTGCTGTTCTATGTGTTCGCCATCCTGATCATCAGTCTGATTATTCCTTATACCGACCCGAGCCTGCTGCGTAACGACGTGAAAGATATTTCCGTCAGTCCGTTTACGCTGGTATTCCAGCACGCAGGGCTGTTGTCGGCGGCGGCGATTATGAACGCGGTTATTCTGACTGCGGTATTGTCGGCGGGTAACTCCGGGATGTACGCGTCCACCCGCATGCTCTATACCCTGGCCTGCGATGGCAAAGCGCCGCGTATTTTCTCTAAGCTGTCAAAAGGCGGCGTGCCGCGTAATGCGCTGTATGCCACCACGGTGATTGCTGCGCTGTGCTTCCTGAGCTCAATGTTCGGTAACCAGACCGTTTACCTGTGGCTGCTGAACACCTCGGGGATGACCGGCTTTATTGCCTGGCTGGGGATTGCCATTAGCCACTATCGCTTCCGTCGCGGCTACGTCATGCAGGGGAACGATCTGAATAACCTGCCGTACCGTTCAGGCTTCTTCCCGCTGGGGCCGATCTTCGCGTTCGTCCTGTGTCTGATCATTACCCTGGGGCAGAACTACGAAGCGTTCCTCAAAGACACCATCGACTGGGGCGGCGTTGCGGCAACCTATATCGGCATTCCGCTGTTCCTGGTGATCTGGTTTGGCTACAAGCTGGCGAAAGGAACGCGCTTTGTGCGCTACAGTGAAATGAAGTTCCCGGATCGCTTCAAAGGCTAAGGTTAGCTTGCTCGGTCAGATAAAACCCTCTCAACCAGAGGGTTTTTTTATGTCTCCAGTTCTTACAAATTGATACAGATCTCCATAATTGTATTGATAATTGTAATCATTATCTTTATCATTTTCGCCAAATTCAGGATGAAGCCAATCCCCGTATCTTGCAGACACTCAAACTGACAAGGGGCGACCAGCCACATCTACTGTAAAAAATTGCGCGCACGCCGCCGTTAGAGCGGTATGCCGACAGTACCTGTGAGCAGCACCTTTTTTGTTTGTTTTGTTGTACACCTCATGGAGATATGGAATGTTCAGGCTAAACCCTTTTGTCCGGGCCGGATTATGTGCGTCCGTCGTATCCTTAGCGTTTCCGGCGCTGGCCGACGTTAATGAAGAAACGCTGGTCGTCACCGCTGCGGCAACTGAACAGAGCGTCAAAGATGCGCCCGCCAGTATTAGCGTTATCATCCAACAGGATCTGCAGCGTAGACCGGTACAAAACCTGAAGGATGTACTGCGGGAAGTGCCGGGCGTGCAGCTCACCAACGAAGGGGATAACCGCAAGGGGGTGAGTATTCGCGGCCTCAGCAGCGGCTATACGCTGATCCTCGTTGATGGCAAACGCGTTAACTCGCGCAACGCCGTTTTCCGCCACAATGATTTTGACCTTAACTGGATCCCGGTTGATGCCATTGAGCGTATCGAAGTCGTGCGCGGGCCGATGTCTTCCCTCTATGGTTCCGACGCCCTCGGCGGCGTAGTGAATATCATCACTAAAAAAGTCGGCCAGCAGTGGACCGGCACCCTCAGCGCGGACACCACCATTCAGGAACACCGCGATCGCGGCGATACGTACAATGGCCAGTTCTTTACCAGCGGCCCGCTGATTGACGGTGTGCTCGGAATGAAGGCCTACGGCAGCCTGGCAAAGCGCGCCAAGGACGATCAGCAGGCTTCCAGCAACGCAGCTGGCGAAACGCCGCGTATTGAAGGCTTCACCAGCCGCGACGGCAATGTCGAATTCGCCTGGACGCCCAATGACAATCAGGACATTACCGCAGGCTACGGTTTTGATCGCCAGGATCGTGATTCCGACTCTCTCGACCGCAACCGCCTTGAACGGCAGAACTACTCCCTGAGCCACAACGGTCGCTGGGATGTCGGCAATAGCGAGCTGAAATTCTACGGCGAGAAAGTGGATAATAAAAATCCCGGACAGGCCGGCACCATCACTTCTGAGAGTAACGCGGTGGATGGCAAATACGTTCTGCCGCTGGGAATGATTAACCAGCTGCTGACCTTCGGCGGCGAATGGCGCCACGATAAGTTGAAGGATCCGGTCAACCTGAGCAGCGGCGGTAAATCCACTTCCGCCAGCCAGTATGCGCTGTTCCTGGAAGATGAATGGCGGATAATCGAACCTCTGGCCTTAACCACCGGCATCCGTATGGACGATCACCAGACCTATGGCGATCACTGGAGCCCGCGTGCTTATCTGGTCTATAACGCTACCGATACCGTGACCGTGAAGGGCGGCTGGGCGACGGCATTTAAAGCGCCATCGCTGCTGCAGCTGAACCCGGACTGGACCACCAACTCCTGCCGCGGTTCGTGCAGCATTATCGGTAACCCGGATCTGAAGCCGGAAACCAGCGAAAGCTTCGAGCTGGGTTTGTACTATCGCGGCGAAGAGGGCTGGCTTGAAGGCGTGGAAGGAAGCGTCACCACCTTCCAGAACAACGTTGACGATATGATCGATATTCTGCGTACCTCCAGCGCCAGCGAAGCGCCGGGCTATCCGAACTTTGTCGGCTGGAAAACGGTGAACGGGAAACGCGTGCCGGTCTTCCGCTACTTCAACGTCAATAAGGCGCGAATCAAAGGGGTAGAAACGGAATTGAAAGTACCGTTTGGCGATGAATGGAAGCTGACGGTGAACTACACCTATAACGATGGTCGCGACCTGAGTAACGGCGGCGATAAACCGCTGCAGACGCTGCCGTTCCATACGGCTAACGGCACACTCGACTGGAAACCGCTGGACGACTGGTCCTTCTACGTCACCGCCAACTATACCGGCGAACAGCGTTCGGTCAGCACGACGGGCAAAACGCCCGGCGGCTACACCATGTTTGATATCGGCGCGGCCTGGAACGTCACCAAAAACGTCAAGCTGCGCTCCGGGGTGCTTAACGTCGGCGATAAGGATCTGAGCCGCGACGACTACAGCTATACAGAAGAAGGTCGCCGCTACTTTATGGCCGTCGATTACCGCTTCTAACCGGGCGATAAAAGAGGGCTGGCAGATTTCCCTGCCAGCCCTCGCTAAAGGCGCTCAGGTGGCTACTTACCGGGACGAATAATGGCACGAATACTGCCGCAAGTATTTCTAATATACCCTAAATAATTCGAGTTGCAGGAAGGCGGCGACGCAGGGAGTCCCCAGGAGCTTACTTAAGTAAGTGACTGGGGCGAGCGAGGAAAGCCAACGCACATGCAACTTGAAGTATGACGGGTATACACACGATGAGCAGGCACCAGCTCGGGACGTTGGGCGGTACCTTCATGGTTTGTTCTCCTTGCCTTTCGGCGGGTAAGAGACTAACCTGATGTTGTCTAAGCATGCAGATAGCCTCGTGGGTGATTACATTACCTTCGGGGCTTTCTTCTTTCTGCCTCAGCACAACGGTAAAACTCAATCCTGCCCTGAGGCGAAAGCCTCAAGCGTCGCCAAAAATCATCCCCCTCGACGACGGGAAATAAATTATCTCTCTGTATTTATTAGTTTTTATGACTATTGGATGCTGAGGCATTTTGCGTATCAATGCGCCGGGAAGGGGCTTCACGACGCATTGAAGGTTCAGGAGAAGAGGTGCCGGGCATGGAAACGCAGGTGGTCCTCAATAAATGAGGCGATAAAGTAGTAGCTGTGATCGTACCCGGGCTGAATACGTAGCGTTAACGGCCAGCTTTTCTGACGCGCGGTTTCCGCCAGCACCGCCGGCTGCAGCTGTTCGGCGAGGAATGCATCGTTATCGCCCTGGTCAATCAGGGTTGGGATCGCATCTGACTCGCTGCTGGCCTGCATTAACGCGCAGCTGTCCCAGGCCTGCCAGTCTGCTTCATTCGCTCCCAGATAGGCGGTAAAGGCTTTTTTGCCCCAGGGAACCTGGGTCGGGTTAACGATAGGCGCAAAGGCGGATACGCTGACGAAGCGGCCCGGATTTTTCAGCGCCATCACCAGCGCACCGTGGCCGCCCATGGAATGCCCGCTGATGGCGCAGCGATCGCTGAGCGTAAACTCGCGGGCAATCAGCTGCGGCAGCTCGTCGCGAAGGTAATCGTACATGCGGAAATGTGCTGACCACGGCGCCTGGGTGGCATTGAGATAAAAGCCCGCGCCTTTGCCCAGATCGTAAGCGCTATCGTCGGCAACGTTATCACCGCGCGGACTGGTGTCCGGCATCACCAGCGCAATGCCGAGCTCGGCGGCGATGCGCTGAGCGCCCGCTTTGGTGGTGAAGTTTTCATCGTTGCAGGTCAGGCCGGAGAGCCAGTAGACAACCGGCGGCGGCGCGTCTGCGGTCTCGGGGGGGAGAAAGATGCTGAAGGTCATTGCGCAGTTCAGCGTGGCGGAGTCGTGCCGCCAGCGTTGCTGCCGACCTTCAAAACAGCGGTGCTCTTCGAGCAGTTCCATGCAGGGCTCCTTAAGTGTCTCAGGCGTAATTTTCCATAATACAGATATTTCATGCGCTGGTGAGTAACTTTCACTTCCTCCTTTTCGGAACGTATTGCATCATTAATGCAACTTTTAACCAACATGCTGACGTTGTCGTCGCGCCGGAATCGCGCTATCGGCGGCGATTGAGTTGGTTGCGGCAAGGTGAGCAGGGCGTTGCGTGACGCATCGTAGTGCGCTGGTCTGGCAGCGTGGAACGAAAGGTGACGCCAATTTCAACAATTATCGATGCGGCTACTGGATTCTGTGCGTCACCTCACGCACAATGAATACAAACTTTGCCCTCAGAAGAGCAAAGAGCGCCACACCTGCAGGAGAATAAAAATGTCATCACTGAGTAAAGAAGCCATACTCGTTCATGAAGCGCTGGTCGCTCGTGGGCTGGAGACGCCGCTGCGTCCGCCAGTGCAAGAAATTGATAATGAAACTCGCAAGCGTCTGATCGCCGGACACATGACCGAGATTATGCAGCTGTTAAACCTTGATCTAAGTGATGACAGCCTGATGGAGACTCCGCATCGCATCGCCAAAATGTACGTCGATGAGATTTTCTCCGGCCTGGACTACGCCCGGTTCCCTAAAATCACCGTCATCGAAAACAAGATGCAGGTTGATGAAATGGTCACCGTGCGTGATATCACCCTGACCAGCACCTGCGAACACCACTTTGTTACGATTGATGGTAAAGCGACGGTGGCCTATATCCCGAAAGATTCGGTGATTGGTCTGTCTAAAATCAACCGTATCGTGCAGTTCTTCTCCCAGCGCCCGCAGGTGCAGGAGCGACTGACGCAGCAGATCCTTACCGCGCTGCAGACCCTGCTGGGAACCAGCAACGTCGCGGTTTCCATCGATGCGGTTCACTACTGCGTAAAAGCGCGCGGTATTCGCGATGCAACCAGCGCCACCACCACCACATCGCTGGGCGGCCTGTTTAAATCCAGCCAGAATACTCGCCAGGAGTTCCTGCGCGCCGTACGTCACCACAACTAAAACGGAGCAGGGTACATGGAGAGAAATGTCACGCTGGACTTCGTCCGTGGCGTCGCCATCCTCGGTATCCTGCTACTGAATATCAGCGCCTTCGGTTTACCGAAGGCCGCCTACCTTAACCCGGCGTGGTCCGGGAGCATCTCCGATAGCGACGCCTGGACCTGGGCGATTCTCGATCTGCTGGCGCAGGTCAAATTCCTGACTCTGTTCGCCCTGTTGTTTGGCGCCGGGCTTCAGCTTTTGCTGCCGCGCGGCAAGCGCTGGATCCAGTCGCGCCTGACGCTACTGGCGCTGCTGGGCTTTATCCACGGTCTCTTTTTCTGGGACGGCGATATTTTGCTGGCCTATGCGCTGGTAGGTCTGGTGGGCTGGCGGATGATACGCGACGCTCACGATGTTAAATCGCTATTTAATACCGGCGTGGTGCTGTATGTCATCGGCGTGGCGGTACTGCTATTGCTGGGATTAATCTCCGGCAATTCGCCTAATCGTTCGTGGGTGCCGGACGCGGCGAATTTACAGTACGAACAGTACTGGAAGCTGAAAGGCGGCTTTGAAGCGGTGAGTAATCGTGCGGATATGCTGTCGGATAACCTGCTGGCGCTGGGCGCGCAATACGGCTGGCAGCTGGCCGGGATGATGCTGATGGGGGCCGCGCTGATGCGCAGCGGCTGGCTGAAAGGGCAGTTCAGTCTTCGCCACTACCGGCGCACCGGCGCGCTGCTCATCGCTGGCGGCATGGCGGTTAATTTACCCTCTATTTTCGCCCAGTGGCATCTCGGTTGGGATCCTCGCTGGTGCGCATTTCTGCTACAGGCGCCGCGCGAGCTGGGCGCGCCGCTGCAGACTATCGGCTACGCGGCGCTGGCCTGGGGCTTCTGGCCGCAGCTGGCGAAATTTCGTCTGGTGGGGGCCATTGCCTGCGTCGGGCGCACGGCGTTGAGCAACTATCTGCTGCAAACCCTGATTTGCACCACTCTGTTTTACCGCTTCGGCCTGTTTATGAAGTACGACCGCCTACAGCTGCTGTCCTTCGTACCGGCCGTGTGGGCGATTAATCTTCTCTTTTCGTGGCTTTGGCTACGTCATTTTCGTCAGGGTCCCGTTGAGTGGCTATGGCGTCAATTAACCCTGCGTGCGTCAGGGACATCATTAAAAGATACATCCAGATAACGATCTGGATCACAATCATTAACAAAATGGATGTAACCGTTTCCATCCCTGTGACTTCACTCACGTAGCGTGCGGCGCGTCGCTGCCAGAATAGCCACCTTGCTGAACACAGGAGGTGAGTGTGACGTACTGCAATTCCCTAAAGGTCGGTGAGCATGATCACCATTCGTGATGTCGCCCGTCAGGCGGGGGTTTCCGTGGCTACGGTTTCGCGCGTGCTGAATAACAGCGCGCTGGTGAGCCCGGATACGCGAGAAGCGGTAATGAAGGCGGTAACGCTGCTGGGCTATCGGCCCAACGCCAACGCGCAGGCGCTGGCGACCCAGGTCAGCGATACCATCGGCGTGGTCGTGATGGACGTGTCGGACGCCTTTTTTGGCGCGCTGGTCAAAGCGGTAGATACCGTCGCCCAGCAGCATCAAAAATATGTGCTTATCGGCAATAGCTATCATGAAGCGGAAAAAGAGCGTAACGCCATTGAAGTACTGATTCGCCAGCGCTGTTCGGCGCTGATCGTTCACTCCAAAGCGTTGAGCGATGCGGAGCTGGGGGATTTTATGGAGCACATGCCGGGAATGGTGCTGATTAACCGCATCGTGCCGGGATACGCCCACCGCTGCGTCGGGCTGGATAACGTCAGCGGCGCGCTGATGGCGACCCGCATGCTGCTCAATCATGGCCACCAGCGCATCGGCTACCTCTCTTCTAATCACGGTATTGAAGATGATGATTTACGTCGGGAAGGGTGGAGCAGGGCGTTACATGAGCAGGGCATTATCGCTCCCGACGGCTGGATAGGCTCAGGTTCGCCGGATATGCAGGGCGGGGAGGCGGCGATGGTAGAGCTGCTGGGGCGTAACCTCGGCCTGACCGCGATCTTTGCCTATAACGACAGCATGGCGGCCGGGGCGCTAACGACGCTTAAAGATAACGGTATTGCCGTGCCGCAGCACCTTTCACTGATTGGTTTTGATGATATTCCCATTTCGCGCTACACCGACCCGCAGTTGACCACGGTGCGCTACCCGATCATGTCGATGGCAAAACTGGCGACAGAGCTGGCGCTGCAGGGGGCTGCTGGGAAGCTGGATCGCGAAGCCAGCCACTGCTTTATGCCGACGCTGGTGCGTCGACATTCGGTAGCGCAGAGGCAAATTGTGGGGCCGATCACTAACTAATTATCTGGCTGATGTAACCGCTTTCAATATGTGAGTGATTTCACAGTTTGTTAACATTAAGCTGACTATGATTGCTGCGTTTACAAGTCTGAACATACTATGTCACGGTGATTAATCACTTTTACAACAGTAATCGGCGGTTAAACGATTAATTAAGCCGTTTTTCAGGAGCGTTACCCTACACGGAAGACAGAATTACAGTCGTGAATGTCGCTGTGCGGTAACATCAATGTAACACTCGCCAGCCGTTTTCACTCCAAAGACCCTGCATAATAAAACCGGAGATTCCATGAATAAGAAGGTGTTAACCCTGTCTGCTGTAATGGCTAGCATGTTATTCGGCGCCGCCGCTCACGCCGCAGATACGCGTATCGGCGTGACGATTTATAAATACGACGACAACTTTATGTCGGTAGTGCGTAAGGCAATCGAAAAAGACGGTAAATCAGCGCCGGATGTTCAGCTGCTGATGAATGACTCGCAGAACGACCAGTCCAAACAGAACGATCAGATTGACGTCCTGCTGGCAAAAGGGGTGAAGGCGCTGGCGATTAACCTGGTTGACCCCGCAGCGGCGGGTACGGTAATCGATAAAGCCCGTGGCCAGAATGTGCCGGTGGTATTCTTTAACAAAGAACCTTCCCGCAAGGCGCTGGATAGCTACGATAAAGCATACTACGTCGGGACTGATTCTAAAGAGTCCGGCGTAATTCAGGGCGATCTGATTGCCAAGCACTGGAAAGCGAACCCGAACTGGGACCTGAATAAAGATGGCCAGATTCAGTTTGTCCTGCTGAAAGGCGAGCCGGGCCATCCGGATGCCGAGGCGCGCACCACCTACGTGATTAAAGAGCTGAATGATAAAGGGCTGAAAACCCAGCAGCTGGCGTTAGATACCGCCATGTGGGATACCGCGCAGGCGAAGGATAAGATGGATGCCTGGCTCTCCGGCCCGAACGCGAACAAAATTGAAGTCGTTATCGCCAATAACGACGCGATGGCCATGGGCGCGGTAGAAGCGCTGAAAGCGCACAATAAGAGCAGCATCCCGGTATTCGGCGTCGATGCTCTGCCTGAAGCCTTAGCGCTGGTGAAATCCGGCGCCATGGCGGGAACCGTACTGAACGATGCTAACAACCAGGCGAAAGCGACCTTCGATCTGGCGAAAAACCTCGCCGATGGTAAAGAACCGGCTGCCGGTACTAACTGGAAAATTGATAATAAGATTGTCCGCGTACCGTACGTGGGCGTTGATAAAGATAATCTGAGCGAGTTTATCGGTAAGTAACAGCTTAATAAGCCGCGGGCGTACGCGCTGTACGCCCGATTATTCCTGATACCGAATCCGTCCCGGCCCGTCGTTAATTCGACGGCTGGGGTATGCATGCACGCAGCCAGGTATAACTATGGTCAGCAATAATAGCGAACGGTCAGGCGAATATTTGTTGGAAATGACCAACATCAACAAATCGTTTCCTGGCGTCAAGGCTCTCGATAATGTGAACCTCAAGGTTCGTCCCCACTCTATTCATGCATTAATGGGGGAGAACGGTGCGGGCAAATCAACATTATTAAAATGCCTTTTTGGGATCTATCAAAAAGATTCCGGCAGTATTCTTTTTCAGGGACAAGAGATCGATTTCCATTCGGCAAAAGAAGCCCTGGAAAACGGTATTTCAATGGTTCATCAGGAATTAAACCTGGTATTGCAACGTTCGGTGATGGACAACATGTGGCTGGGGCGCTATCCCACCAAAGGTATGTTTGTCGATCAGGACAAAATGTATGGTGATACCAAAGCGATTTTTGACGAGCTGGATATTGATATCGACCCACGCGCTCGCGTCGGGACGCTATCGGTATCGCAAATGCAGATGATTGAAATTGCGAAGGCATTTTCCTATAACGCCAAAATTGTGATTATGGATGAGCCGACGTCTTCGTTAACCGAAAAAGAGGTCAATCATCTGTTTACCATTATCCGCAAGCTGAAAGAGCGCGGCTGCGGCATTGTCTACATTTCCCACAAAATGGAAGAGATCTTCCAGCTATGCGATGAAATTACCGTTCTGCGCGACGGCCAGTGGATCGCCACCCAGCCGCTGGAAGGGCTGGATATGGATAAGATTATCGCGATGATGGTGGGCCGTTCCCTCACTCAGCGCTTCCCGACCCGGGAAAATAAGCCGGGCGAGATAATTCTTGAGGTGCGTAATTTAACCTCGCTGCGTCAGCCGTCAATCCGCGATGTCTCGTTCGACCTGCACAAAGGCGAAATCCTCGGTATCGCCGGGCTGGTAGGGGCGAAACGTACCGATATCGTCGAGACGTTATTTGGTATTCGCGAGAAGTCTGGCGGGACAATCAAGCTGCACGGTAAGAAGATTAATAACCATAACGCCAATGAAGCCATCAACCATGGTTTTGCGCTGGTGACCGAAGAGCGTCGCTCGACGGGGATTTATGCGTATCTGGATATCGGTTTTAACTCGCTGATCTCCAATATTAAGAAGTACAAAAATAAGGTCGGCTTGCTGGATAATTCACGCATGAAAAGCGATACCCAATGGGTCATCGATTCAATGCGCGTGAAAACTCCGGGGCAGCATACGCAAATTGGTTCGTTATCCGGTGGTAACCAGCAAAAAGTGATTATTGGTCGCTGGCTATTAACTCAGCCGGAAATTCTGATGCTCGATGAACCGACGCGCGGCATTGACGTTGGCGCCAAGTTCGAAATTTATCAGCTGATCGCCGAACTGGCCAAAAAAGATAAAGGCATCATTATTATCTCCTCCGAGATGCCGGAGCTGCTGGGTATTACCGACCGTATTCTGGTGATGAGCAATGGTCTTGTTGCCGGAATTGTTGAGACTAAAACTACCACGCAAAACGAAATTCTCCGTCTTGCGTCGTTGCACCTTTAAGATCAGGGGCTTCTCATGAGTGCGTTAAATAAAAAGAGTTTTCTCACCTGGTTGAAAGAGGGTGGGATTTACGTCGTTCTTTTAGTATTGCTGGCCATCATTATTTTCCAGGACCCGACTTTCTTAAGTTTGCTGAATTTAAGTAATATTCTGACCCAGTCCTCGGTGCGTATTATCATCGCGCTCGGGGTTGCCGGGCTTATCGTTACTCAGGGGACCGACCTTTCGGCCGGGCGTCAGGTCGGCCTGGCGGCGGTTATCGCCGCCACGATGCTACAGGCGGTGGACAACGCCAACAAAGTGTTCCCGGACCTGGCCACGATGCCGATTCCGCTGGTTATCCTGCTGGTTTGTGCGATCGGCGCGGTGATTGGGCTTATCAACGGTATTATTATTGCCTACCTGAACGTGACGCCATTTATCACCACCCTCGGTACGATGATCATCGTTTACGGTATTAACTCGCTGTATTACGACTTCGTTGGCGCGTCGCCGATTTCCGGCTTTGATAGTCACTTTTCGCAATTTGCCCAAGGGTTCGTAGCGCTGGGCTCGTTCCGTCTGTCGTATATCACTTTCTACGCGCTGATTGCCGTTTTCTTCGTGTGGATCCTGTGGAACAAGACCCGCTTTGGTAAAAACATCTTTGCTATCGGCGGCAACCCGGAAGCAGCGAAGGTCTCCGGGGTGAACGTCGCGCTGAACCTGCTGATGATTTACGCGCTCTCCGGCGTGTTCTACGCGTTCGGCGGGCTGCTGGAGGCGGGGCGCATCGGGTCGGCGACCAACAACCTCGGCTTTATGTATGAACTGGATGCGATTGCCGCGTGCGTGGTCGGCGGAGTCTCGTTCAGCGGCGGCGTCGGCACCGTGTTCGGCGTGGTGACCGGGGTGATTATCTTCACCGTCATTAACTACGGTCTGACCTATATCGGCGTCAACCCGTACTGGCAGTACATTATCAAAGGGGCCATTATTATTTTCGCCGTGGCGCTGGATTCACTGAAGTACGCGCGTAAGAAATAAGATTAGTGAATGAAGGCAGGCGTCAGTTCAGGCGTCTGCCTTTTGCTTTTTCGGAATGATAATTTGCCGCCTTCCTGCAACCTGAATCAGGTAGGGTATATATCCTCAGTATCCCGATATTCACTCGCGTAATCAGAAAAGTATTCCCGCTCGGTAAGACGCCAGTTTTCACGTTCGCTTATGGCGGCTTCACTTCTCTTTTTTCTGCAGATCCATCAGCTGCTGCGGCGTGACCGCCGGGTAGGACTGGGCGCCGTCCGGGACTTCCTGCAGCGCGGGGATCGGGATGAGCGGACCCAGGAATCGCGGTTCGCGTTTAAAAATATAGAGATCGGCCAGCGCGCCGAAACGAGCACCAAACTCGCGCAGGCGCACGCTCCACATATCCTTCGGCGACGGCACCGCGTAGCACTGCGCCTGAATACCCATATGCAGGGCAATAAACAGCGCCCGCTCGCAGTGGAAGCGTTGGGTAATGATAATAAAATCATTCGTGTCGAAGACTTTACGGGTGCGAACAATCGAATCAAGGGTACGGAAACCCGCATAGTCCAGCACGATATCCGCCGGATCGACGCCAGCTTTAATTAAATCGCGGCGCATGGTCATCGGTTCGTTATAGCTCTGCAGCGCGTTATCGCCGCTGAGCAGCAGATAGTTCACCTTACCGCTGTTGTAGGCGTTCAGCGCGCCCTGAATTCGGTAGCGATAATATTGGTTGATGACGCCGGTACGATAGTACTTAGCGGTGCCGAGTACCACGCCGACCTGACGATAGGGCAGGTCCTGTAGCTCATCGTAGATATAAGGAGAGGTCTTCCAGCTCATCCAGCGGTCAAGCCCCAGCACGGTTAACAGCAGCAAGCCGAACAGGACTAACAGGCTGTATAACGCACGCTTTAACATGAACCGGGCTCAATAGTGGACGAGGGAAGCTTCAGGCTACTTTACCCGCCGGGCAAGCGCAAGAAACCGTCGTTTAATTGCGGGGATTTTCAACAATGCGGGCCGTTTGGCCCGCAGAATGTGACTAACCTAACAGGACGCGATCGATGTTATGACAGCCCAGCGCCTTCAGCGTCGCGGCGGTTGCGTCCCACTGGATGAGCGCCGCGTCGGCCTTCTCGGCAAGAACAGCGCGCTGGATATCCGGGTAATCGTAACCATTGAGGCTCAGCAGATTCAGCGCGCCCTGCAGCGGCGGCAGCGTCGGGTTATAGGCGGCATTTTCTGCATAGCTACCGGTGAAAATAGTCCCGTCTTTCAGCTCCAGCGCGACGCCGGAGGGCGAATGGCTGTACGGCATATGGCAGCGGTTGGCTGCCTGAATCGCCGCCTGGGCCAGCGCATCGCCGCTGAGCGGGAAGCCGTGGTTCTGTTCATCCATCAGCAGGGTTTTGATATTCAGATCTTTCGGGCCGAAAGCGTCCGGTAGATAGTGTTGCAGCGAATGGGCTTCGCGGCCCGGAAGATGGATGCGCAGCGCTAGTCCGCTGTTCAGTTCGTTCATAAACTGACGACAGTGGCCGCAGGGGGTGTAGTTCACGGTAATCGCCAGCAGGGATTTTTCGCCGCGCAGCCAGGCATGGCTGATGGCGCTTTGCTCAGCGTGCACGGTCTGCTGCATGGTGGCGCCGAGGAATTCCATATTGCCGCCGAAGTACCAGGTACCGCTGATGCCGCGGGCAATGGCGCCGACGTTAAAGTGGGAGAGGTCGGTACGCGCACAGGCCGCCGCCAGCGGCAGCAGAGCAAAGGCCAGCGCGTCTTCGTCCAGCCCCGTCGCGCTTTGCAGCGCAGCGACCTGATCTGCATTGAGCAGGGCCGGAAAATGCGGGTCGGCCAGCATCGGGGCGATGGCCGCTTGCAGGTCCGCCGCCAGTTGGGGAAGAACAGCTTGAAAACGTGGGTGCATGGCGTTGCCTCATAACAATGTAATGGGAATCTAGTGTACGGGTGCTTATAGCTGACATATGTGATTAACATCTCATTGTTAATGTAATTCTATCTCGTTGCATTTTAAATTGTGATTCAAATCACAACTATCCGGCTATTGCCAGGATCAGCGGAAACAAAAACGGGGCAACCAGCGAGGTAATAATCCCGCAAAGTACCAGCGCCAGCGAACTGAACGCGCCCTCCTGATAGTCGAGTTCAGCGCAACGGGCGGTACCCAGTGCGTGTGAGGCGGTACCCATCGATAAGCCGCGCGAAGCTTTGGTACGAATGCGCATCACATTCAACAGCGTATGGCCGAAGACCGCGCCGAGAATGCCGACAAAAATAACGCATACCGCGCTGATCGCCGGAATGCCGCCAATGCTGCTGCTCACCGCCATCGCAATCGGGGTCGTGACCGATTTCGGCAAAATAGAGGCGGCAATCTGCGGCGTTGCGCCCATCAGTAAGGCAACGGTGGTACCGGTGACCATCGCCACCACGCTGCCGATAAAGCAGATAGTGATGATTGATTTCCAGCGAGCGCGGATTTGGTGTAGCTGCTCATATAAAGGAAAGGCCAGCGCAACCACCGCCGGCTGCAGCAGATCGTTAAGAATTTTGCTGCCCTGAAAATAGCGCTCGTAGGAGATGCCAGTGATCAACAAAAAGGGGATCAGCACCACCATGGCCACCAGTAACGGATTAAGCAGCGGAAACTTGAATCGCGCCGCCAGCATGCGGGCGAGGAAAAAGACGATAAGGGTTAGCGGCAGCGACCACCAGATTTCATGGATCATTTTTCACTTCCTTTTTGACCAACCACTTTGCGCTCGCCGTGAACCAGGTGTGAGCTCCAGCTGACTACTAAAAAAACCACCAGCGTGCTTATCGCGCAGGAAACCACTACCGGGCCAAACTGCGCGCGGAGTAAATCCCAATACTGCATAACGCCCACGCCGATAGGCACAAATAGCAGCGCCATATAGCGAATCAGGATATTGCAGCCGGGGTTAACCCACTGCGGCGGCAGGATCTGCAGCGCCAGGAGAAAGAACAAAATCAGCATGCCAATAATACTGCCGGGAATGGCGATCGGCAGGAGTGAAGAGAGAAAAATGCCCGCATACAAGCAGGCGTAGATCAGCACGAAAGCGCGCACATACTGCCAGACAATAATCAGTGATTTACTCATGGTAATAACCCTTGATGAACCGCATTCATCATACAATTAAAGCCAAAAATGTGCTACCGATCACATCATGAATTCTACGCATACCTGCAATAGAGACGGGGAACAGCAAAACGGACGGCTATCAGTGTGTCGATTGCAGCGACAGACAGTGCAGAAATCGGCTCAACGCCAGCGACGGCGCTTCACTTTTTCGCCAGAAAACCCCAACGCTACCTTTTTGTTCAATGCGCGGCAAATTAAGAATCGCCAGCTGGTGCTGGGCCGCATAGCGCTGCGCCAGGCGCAGTGAGAGTATCGACACCATATCGCTACTCTGTAACAGGTTGCTGGTGACGTTCATCGAGGCGGACTCAATGGTGTTCTCCGGCAGCATGACGCCGTTATCCACCAGCGCGTTGTCGATGCTCAGGCGAATCGGTGTGCCGGTGGGCCAGACAATCCAGCGCCACGGAGAGAGGTCAGCCCAGCTTAACTGCGATTTTTGCGCCAGAGGATGATCGGGGCGGGCGACAAAGCAGACCGGCTCGGTGTAGAGCACCCGGTAGCTCAGCGGCAGCTCCAGCGCCCGCCCGCCGACTCGCCCGACCACGACATCAATCACCCCGGCGAGCAGATCGTTAAGCAGCGGCGTCATGACTTTCTCTTCGATATTAAGATGCAGGGTCGGCATCTCTTTAAGCAGTTCGAGGATCGCCTGCGAAACGCAGTCGGTGGCCACCGGTGAACAGCCGATCATCAGACTCCCCACCTGTCCGCCCTGTTTGAAACGCTCGATTTCATACTGCGAACGCGACATATCGTTAATCAGCCGCTGGGCGTGTTGAAGCAGCAGCTTTCCGCCTTCTGTCGGGCGCAGGCCTTTGCTGTGACGTTCAAACAGGGGCATGCCGACTTCATCTTCAAACTGGCTCAGCCATTTGGAGAGCGCCGGCTGAGTAATATTCATCATTTTAGCCACTTGTGTGAGGTTGCCTTGTTCCCCCAGCGCGACCAGCATCTGTAAATGGTGCAGCTTCAGTTTCTGCGTCCAGCCTGCCATCAGCGATAACCTCCAGGTTATGTCTATGCCCGAAATACCATTGTACATTTCATTGCTTTGGTTACAAACTCGCAACATAAAAGAAATAAATACAACATCTTCCCCTACCTGCACTGAGGCATAACGATGACTCAACGACTCGAACTACAGAAACTGCTTAATGCCGCGCCGGTCGGCGCCCGGCAGTGGCGCGTGATTATCTGCTGTTTCCTGGTGGTCATGCTCGACGGTTTCGATACTGCGGCAATTGGTTTTATCGCCCCGGATATTCGTCACCACTGGCAATTAACCGCAGGCGATCTCGCGCCGTTATTTGGCGCAGGATTGCTGGGCTTAACCGCCGGGGCGCTGCTCTGCGGTCCGCTCTCCGACCGCTTTGGCCGTAAACGGGTCATCGAGTTCTGCGTCGCGCTATTCGGCCTGTTTAGCCTGCTTTCCGCGTTTTCCCCTGACCTGGAGACGCTGGTGATCCTGCGCTTCCTGACGGGGCTGGGATTGGGCGGCGCGATGCCTAACACCATTACGATGACTTCGGAATATCTGCCTGCCCGGCGGCGCGGGGCGCTGGTGACCCTGATGTTCTGTGGATTCACCCTCGGCTCGGCGTTCGGCGGCGTGGTCAGCGCGCAGCTGGTGCCGCTGATTGGCTGGCCCGGTATCCTGGTGCTGGGGGGCGTGCTACCGCTGATGCTGGCGGCGGCGCTAATCCCGCTGCTTCCCGAATCTCCGCGCTGGCAGATCCGTCGTCAGCTGCCACAAGCGATGATTGCCAAAACCGTTGGCGCGATAACCGGCGAACGCTATACCGATACCCATTTCTGGCTTGATGAGCCTGCCGCCGGCGCGAAAGGCAGCATCCGCCAGCTATTTGCCGGGCGTCAGCTGCCCATCACCTTGATGTTGTGGGTCGTGTTCTTTATGAGCCTGCTGATTATCTATCTCCTCTCCAGCTGGATGCCGACGCTGCTTAACCATCGTGGAATTGATTTACAGCATGCTTCCTGGGTGACCGCGGCCTTCCAGATTGGCGGGACCTTTGGCGCACTGCTGCTCGGTGTGCTGATGGACCGTTTCAACCCTTTCCGGGTGCTGGCGCTGAGTTACGCCCTGGGGTCGGTCTGTATCGTCATGATTGGCCTGAGCGAGAACGGTCTGTGGCTGATGGCGCTGGCGATTTTCGGCACCGGTATCGGCATCAGCGGCTCGCAGGTGGGGCTAAATGCTCTGACCGCGACGCTGTATCCCACCCAAAGCCGCGCGACCGGCGTGAGCTGGTCAAACGCGATTGGCCGCTGCGGAGCCATTGTTGGTTCGCTCTCCGGCGGCGTGATGATGGCGATGAATTTCTCTTTTGACACCCTGTTTTTTGTTATCGCAGTACCGGCTGTGGTTAGCGCCGTGATGCTTGTCCTGCTGACGCTTGCCGTTCGCAACCCAACATCTGTACCTGCCGCGCTGCCTTCTGCGGGCATCGTGAATAAATAAGGAGAATGCTCATGTCCCAATCTTCCATGGAAATCAACAACGATCGTCAGAACTACTATCAGCATATTTCCGGGCAAAACCTGACGCCGCTTTGGGAATCGCTGCACCATCTGGTCCCGAAAACGCCGAACCCTACCTGTGCGCCGGCTTACTGGAACTATCAGGAGATTCGTCCGCTGCTGCTGAAAAGCGGCGAGCTGATTGGCGCGAAAGAGGCGATACGCCGCGTACTGGTGCTGGAGAACCCGGCGCTGCGCGGACAGTCATCGATTACTTCATCGCTGTATGCCGGTTTACAGCTGATCATGCCCGGAGAAGTGGCGCCGAGCCACCGTCATAACCAGTCGGCGCTGCGCTTTGTGGTTGAAGGTGAAGGGGCATTTACCGCCGTCGATGGCGAACGCACGCAAATGCGGGCCGGTGACTTTATTCTGACGCCGCAGTGGCGCTGGCACGACCACGGCAACCAGGGCAATGAGCCGGTTGTCTGGGTGGATGGCCTCGATCTGCCGCTGGTGAACTATCTGGGCTGCGGTTTCGCGGAAGACTATCCGGAGGATCAGCAGCCGGTGACCCGCAAAGAGGGGGATTATCTGCCGCGCTACGCCGCCAATATGCTGCCGCTGCGCCATCAGGTCGGCAACTCTTCGCCCATCTTTAACTATCGCTACGACCGCAGCCGCGAAGCGATGCACGATCTGACGCGTATGAGGGATGCCGACGAGTGGGACGGCTATAAGATGCGTTACGTCAACCCGGTCACCGGTGGCTACCCGATGCCATCGATGGGCGCCTTTCTCCAGCTGCTGCCGAAAGGGTTTACCTCGCGAGCGGCAAAAACCACCGATAGCACCATCTATCACGTGGTAGAGGGCAGCGGCCAGGTGACTATCGGCGAGCAGACATTTTCTTTCCAGGCAAAGGATATCTTCGTGGTGCCCACCTGGCACGCCGTCTCTTTTATCTCCGCCGAAGATACCGTGTTATTCAGCTTTTCGGACCGTCCCGTGCAGGAAGCGCTCGGCCTGTTCCGCGAAGCGCGTTATTAAAAAATACGAATAAGGACTCCATCATGACTCAATACGTTTTTGCTCCCCAGGCCCCAATTAGCGTTCCGGTTGTCGGCAGCGATGAGCAGTTTCCGGTACGCCGCGTTTACTGCGTGGGCCGCAACTACGCCGCTCACGCGCGTGAAATGGGCTTTGATCCGGATCGCGAACCACCGTTTTTCTTCTGCAAGCCTGCCGATGCGGTGGTACCCGTCGCTGCGGGAGAGACGCGGAACCTGCCGTATCCCGCGCAAACCGACAACTATCACTATGAAATTGAGCTGGTGGTGGCGATTGGCAAACGGGGAAGCGATATCCCGCTGGAGCAGGCCCATGAGTATATCTGGGGCTATGCCACCGGTCTGGATATGACCCGCCGCGATCGCCAGATGGAGATGCGCCAGATGGGCCGTCCCTGGGAAATTGGCAAAGCCTTCGATCTCTCCGCGCCGATAGCGCCGCTGCACAAAGCGGATACGGTTGACGTCAACGAGGCGGGAATTTGGCTGCAGGTGAATGGGGAAGATCATCAGCGCAGCGATATTCGCCACCTGATCTGGTCGGTTAATGAAACTATCAGCTATCTTTCCGGCTTCTTTGAGCTGCAGCCCGGTGACCTGATTTTTACCGGGACTCCAGAAGGCGTTGGCGCGGTGGTGAAAGGCGATGTTATCACCGGAAACGTAGATGGACTGACGCCAATCGCCGTGCGCGTGGTGTGAGGTGAATGATGAAGCTGTACAGTTTTTTTAATAGCTCTGCCTCTTACCGCGTGCGCATCGCGCTGGCGCTGAAAGGCATCGACTACCAGAGCGTGGGCGTCAATATCCGCATCGGCCAGCAGAATGCGCTGGAGTACCGGCGGCTGAACCCGGTCGGCCTGGTGCCGACGTTCATTACCGACGAAGGTGAATCTCTCGGCCAGTCGCTGGCGATAGCGGACTGGCTGGATCGGCACTATCCGCAGCCGCTGCTGCTGCCTGAGGAAGACAGCGCGCGCATGCGGGTGCTGGAGATCGTATACGCCATCGCCTGCGATATTCATCCCATTAATAACATGCGCGTTTTACGCTACCTTGGCGACGAGCTTAAGGTGAGTGAAGAGGAGAAAAAACGCTGGTATGCGCACTGGATCCAGCAGGGGTTCAGCGCCGTTGAACAGCTATTGCGCCACGCGAAATCCGGCGATTTTTGCGTGGGCGATGCCCCCACCCTGGCGGACTGCTGTCTGGTGCCGCAGTGGGCCAACGCGCTGAGGATGGGCTGCGATCTCAGCCACTATCCACGCTGCCAGGCGGTTTATGACGCCTGTACCCGGCTGCCGGCGTTTATCGCCGCCGCGCCGGAAAACCAACAAGATAAGATCCCGGCTTAGGAGGCAACATGGCAAAAGTGATGCGAGCAATCATTGTCGGCGGCGGTATTGGCGGGGCAGCCACGGCGCTTTCGCTGGCGCGCCAGGGTATCAAGGTGATGCTGCTGGAAAAGGCGCATGAAATCGGCGAAATTGGCGCCGGGATCCAGCTTGGCCCAAACGCGTTCTCGGCGCTGGACAGCCTCGGCGTCGGCGAAGTCGCCCGTCAGCGGGCGGTCTTTACCGACCATATCACCATGATGGATGCGGTAAACGGCGAAGAGGTCGTGCACATTGAGACAGGACAGGCGTTCCGCGACCATTTTGGCGGGCCGTATGCGGTGATCCACCGGGTGGATATCCACGCCACCGTCTGGGAGGCGGCGCTGACCCATCCGGCCGTCGAGTATCGTACTTCGACGCAGGTAGTGGATATCCGCCAGACCGCCGATGACGTGACGGTGTTTGATGATAAAGGCAATAGCTGGACGGCGGATATTCTGATCGGCTGCGACGGCGGTAAATCGGTGGTGCGCCAAAGCCTGCTGGGCGATTCGCCGCGGGTAACCGGCCACGTGGTCTATCGCGCGGTCGTCGATGCCGCCGATATGCCGGACGATTTACGCATCAATGCGCCGGTACTGTGGGCGGGTCCGCACTGCCACCTGGTGCATTATCCGCTGCGCGGCGGTAAGCAGTACAACCTGGTGGTGACCTTCCATAGTCGGCAGCAGGAAGAGTGGGGCGTGCGCGACGGCAGTAAAGAAGAGGTGCTCTCCTACTTTAAAGGTATCCACCCGCGTCCCCGGCAGATGCTCGATAAACCGACCTCCTGGCGCCGCTGGTCCACCGCCGATCGCGAGCCGGTAGAAAAATGGGGCAACGATCGTATTACGCTGGTCGGTGATGCCGCGCATCCGGTGGCGCAGTATATGGCGCAGGGGGCCTGTATGGCGCTGGAAGATGCGGTGACCCTGGGTAAAGCGCTGGCCCAGTGCGACGGCGACGCCGCCCGCGCTTTCGCGCTGTATGAATCGGTGCGTATTCCGCGTACCGCGCGGATCGTCTGGTCGACGCGTGAAATGGGGCGGGTCTATCACGCTGCCGGGGTTGAGCGCCAGGTGCGCAATCTGCTGTGGAAAGGCAAAACCCAGAGCGAGTTTTATCGCGGCATTGAGTGGCTGTACGGCTGGAAAGAGGATAACTGTCTGCAACCACGTTAAGCGGCCGTGCATTTCCCGGCCCGCAGACAGAGGCGACTTTGTCGCCGGGCTAAGCGCAGCGCAAGCCGGGAAGCAGCAGCGCCGCCGGTAAAACCGATATTCACCCCTTTCAACCCGCATCCAGAGGCGCTACCATAGCGCCTCTTTTTTTCGGGCAATGATAAACAATATGCGTGTACTACTGGCGCCGATGGAAGGCGTGCTCGATTCGCTGGTGCGCGAGCTGCTGACCGAAGTCAATGATTACGATCTCTGCATCACCGAGTTCTTGCGCGTGGTGGATCAGCTCCTGCCGGTAAAATCGTTCTACAAACTGTGCCCGGAACTGCATAACAACAGCCTGACGCCCTCCGGCACCCGCGTGCGCGTGCAGCTGCTCGGGCAGTATCCGCAGTGGCTGGCGGAAAACGCCGCTCGCGCGGTCGAACTCGGTTCCTGGGGGGTTGACCTGAACTGCGGCTGCCCGTCAAAGCTGGTGAACGGCAGCGGCGGCGGGGCAACGCTGCTCAAAGATCCTGAGCTTATCTATCGCGGCGCGAAAGCGATGCGCGAGGCGGTTCCCGACGAACTACCGGTCACGGTAAAAGTTCGGCTTGGCTGGGACAGCGGCGAACGGCGATTTGAAATAGCCGATGCGGTCCAGCAGGCGGGGGCCAGCGAGCTGGTGGTTCACGGCCGCACCAAAGAGGATGGCTATAAAGCGGAGCGCATTGACTGGCAGGCTATTGGCGAAATCCGTCAGCGCCTGACTATCCCGGTGGTGGCCAACGGTGAAATCTGGGACTGGCAAAGCGCTCAGGATTGCCTGGCCGCGACCGGCTGCGACTCGGTAATGATTGGCCGCGGCGCGCTGAACGTGCCGAACTTAAGCCGGGTAATAAAATATAACGAACCGCGTATGCCCTGGCCCCAGGTCGTCGGGCTGCTGCAAAAATATACCCGTCTGGAAAAGCAGGGCGATACCGGCCTTTATCACGTCGCGCGTATCAAACAGTGGTTGAGCTATTTGCGTAAAGAATACCTCGAAGCTTCTGAGCTGTTCAGCGCGGTGCGCACTCTACAGGATTCAACCAGTATTGCGCGCACGATTAACGACTGGCGTAGCTAAACTATCTGACCTGCATCACATTTTTTTGCTTGTCCCATTGAGATTACCCGGCGGACAGTGAAATACTCACTACCGATTGTTACTGCTCCGGCAGGCAAAACCTGATTTCCTGGCATCTGTCGGGGTCAGGTTTTTTTGTTTTTGGGGTTCATATGCAAATCGCCAAAGTACTTAATAATAATGTAGTGGTGGTTGTCGATGAGCAGCAGCGCGAACAGGTGGTCATGGGCCGAGGACTTGCCTTTCAAAAACGCGTTGGTGACTCTCTTGATGAAAGTAAAATTGAAAAAGTCTTCGCGCTGCAGAGCGATGAACTGATTGGCCGTTTAGGCGAATTACTCAGTCAGATACCGTTAGAAGTGATGACCACCTGCGATCGGATTATCGATCTGGCGCGCGGTCGTCTCGGTAAGTTACAGGACAGCTTGTACATTACCCTGACCGATCACTGCCACTTTGCGATCGAGCGGCAGAAGAAGGGCCTCGCCATTCGTAATGTGCTGCTGTGGGAAATAAAACGGCTGTATCCTAAGGAGTTTGAGTTAGGGCAGGAAGCGCGGGCGATTATCGCCAAACGGCTTGGCGTTGAACTGGCCGAAGATGAGGCGGGGTTTATTGCCCTGCATCTGGTGACGGCGCAGCTCAACAGCGAAATGCCGGAGGTGATGCACGTTACCCGGGTCATGCAGGAGATTCTGCAGCTGGTGAAATATCAGCTGACCCTTAACTACGACGAAGAGTCGCTGAGCTACCAGCGTTTCGTTACGCATCTTAAGTTTTTCGCCCAGCGTATGCTGACGCGAACGGTGGTCGAAGATGATGATGTGACGCTGCACAGCGCGGTAAAGGATAACTACCCAAAAGCGTGGAAGTGTGCGGAAACCGTCGCCCGGCACCTGCAAAAGAGCTACCAGCGGCCGCTGACGACGGAAGAAATTATGTTTCTCGCCATTCATATTGAACGGGTGAGAAAAGAGGGACGCTAAGCGCCGATCGGGCCTGGCGCCAGGCTCCCACTCTACAACTGGATTGTTACTGCATTATGCAGGCAAAACCTGAGCGCAACGCTTACACGGCGTTGTTCTCGGGTTTTTTTATTTTTAATACTCAGTTAACGATGCCTGCGGGCAGCGGAAGTAAGGAAAAACAGCATGGAATATAAAGCACTCGCGCAGGATATTCTTAGCCGGGTAGGCGGCAAAGAGAATATTGTGAGTCTGGTTCACTGCGCAACGCGGCTGCGTTTTAAGCTTAAAGATAGCAAGAAGGCGGATGCCGAAGGACTGAAGGCGAATCCTGGCGTCATCATGGTGGTGGAAAGCGGCGGCCAGTTTCAGGTGGTCATCGGTAACCACGTACATGATGTCTGGCTGGCGGTGCGCAGCGAAGCCGGCCTGACGGACGACAGTGAGCCGGTTGCGGTGAAGGGCGAAAAAGTGTCGATTATCGGCCAGATTATCGACGTGGTTTCCGGTATTTTCACCCCGTTTATCGGCGTCCTGGCGGCCTCGGGGATCCTCAAAGGACTGCTGGCGCTGGCTGTCGTTTGCGGCTGGTTAACGACGCAACAGGCGACCTATAAAATCTGGTTTGCCGCCAGCGATGCGCTGTTCTTCTTTTTCCCGCTATTTCTCGGCTACACCGCCGGCAAGAAATTTGGCGGTAACGCCTTTATTACGATGGTGATCGGCGGCGCGTTAACTCATCCGCTGATGATTCAATCTTTCGAAGCCAGTATGGCGCCTGACGCCGCGGCGGAATATTTCCTTGGCATTCCGGTGACCTTTATCAATTACAGCTCGTCGGTCATCCCGATTATCCTCGCCTCGTGGGTGAGCTGCTGGATTGAGCGGCGGAGCAACGCAATACTGCCCTCGTCGATGAAGAACTTCTTTACCCCGGCGATTTGCCTGGCCGTGGTTGTCCCGCTCACGTTTCTGATTATCGGCCCGGTTGCGACCTGGCTGAGCCAGCAGCTGGCCAATGGCTATCTGCTTATCTATCAGGTTGCGCCCTGGCTTGCCGGGGCGGCGATGGGCGCGCTGTGGCAGGTGTGCGTCATCTTCGGTTTACATTGGGGCCTGATACCGTTGATGATTAACAACCTTACCGTGCTTGGCCATGATTCGATGATGCCGATGCTGTTGCCGGCGGTAATGGGTCAGGTTGGCGCCGCGCTGGGGATTTTCCTGCGCACTCGCGATGCCCGGCAAAAAGTGCTGGCGGGCTCGGCGGTATCCGCCGGGATCTTCGGCGTGACCGAGCCGGCGATTTATGGGCTGAATTTGCCGCTCCGCCGTCCCTTTATCTTCGGCTGCGTCGCTGGCGCTATCGGCGGCGCGATTGTCGGCTTCAGCGACAGCCACGTTTATTCTTTCGGTTTCGGTAACATTTTCACCCTGGCGCAGATGATCCCGCCGCAGGGCATTGACGCCACGGTGTGGGGCGGCGCGCTGGGAACGATTAGCGCATTAATCATCGCCTGCGTGCTCACGTTAGTCGCCGGGCTGCCGCGCAGCGCCGCCGAACAGGCGGCCGTTGTCGTGGCCCCGGCCTCGGAAAACGATATTCTGGCGCCGATGACCGGCAGCGTGCTGGCGCTCGATCAGGTTCCAGATAGCACCTTCGCCAGCGGTTTACTTGGCCAGGGTGTGGCGATTATCCCTTCAGTAGGCAAAGTTATTGCGCCGTTCTCGGGGGAAGTCGCCTCGATTTTCCAGACGAAACATGCTATCGGCCTGCTGAGCGATAGCGGAATTGAACTGCTTATCCATGTGGGCATCGACACCGTCAAGCTCGATGGCGCGCCGTTCACCGCCCATGTTAAAGAGGGCGACAAAATTAAAGCGGGTGATCTGCTGCTGGAGTTTGACCGTCAGGCGATTCTGAACGCCGGTTACGATCTGGCGACGCCCATTATTATCAGCAACAGCGACGATTACCGTGCTCTCGACATTGTTTCCGCCAGCGCGGTGGATGCCGGTCAGCCGCTGTTGTCCGTAAGCCGTTAATCACAGGAGAGAGATGAATGAAGACATTCCCACAGGCGTTTTTATGGGGCGGCGCGACCGCGGCAAACCAGGTCGAAGGCGCTTATCTGGAAGAGGGGAAAGGATTAACCACTTCTGACGTCCAACCGCGCGGCGTATTTGGCGATGTGGTAGAACGCGTACCTGGCGATAGCGGCATAAAAGACGTCGCCATCGATTTCTATCATCGTTACCCGGAAGATATCAGCCTCTTTGCCGAAATGGGTTTTAACTGCCTGCGCGTATCGATTGCCTGGGCGCGTATTTTCCCTGAGGGCGACGAAACGCAGCCCAACGAAGCCGGACTGGCCTTTTACGACAAGTTGTTTGACGAAATGGCGAAGCATAATATCACTCCGCTGGTGACGCTGTCGCACTATGAGATGCCGTGGGCGCTGGTGAAAAACTACGGCGGCTGGGGCAATCGCAAAGTGATTGGCTTCTTCGAACGCTATGCCCGTACGGTGTTTGAGCGCTACAAGACGAAGGTCAAGCTGTGGCTGACCTTCAATGAAATCAATATGTCCCTGCACGCGCCGATGACCGGCGTTGGTCTGCCGGCTGACAGCAGCAAAGCGGACGTTTACCAGGCCATTCACCATCAGCTGGTGGCGAGCGCGCTGGCGGTTAAAGCCTGCCATGACATCGTGCCTGAGGGCAAAATAGGCAATATGCTGCTCGGCGGCCTGATGTATCCGCTGAGCTGCAAACCGGACGATATTTTTGAAACGCTGCAGCAGAACCGCAGCTGGCAGTTCTTTGGCGATGTCCAGTGCCGCGGCGCTTATCCGGGCTATATGCTGCGCTATTTCCGCGACAACGGCATTAGCCTTGAGATCACCGATGCCGATCGCGAAGCCCTGAGAGAGACCGTCGATTTTATCTCTTTTAGCTACTATATGACCGGCTGCGTGACCGCCGACGAAGAGCTGAACAAAAAATCGCGCGGCAATATTCTCAGCATGGTGCCAAACCCGCATCTGGCAAGTTCGGAGTGGGGCTGGCAGATTGACCCGCTCGGTCTGCGCACGCTGCTGAACGTGCTGTGGGATCGCTATCAGAAGCCGCTGTTTATCGTGGAAAACGGCCTCGGCGCGAAAGATAAAGTGGAAGCTGACGGCAGCATCAACGACGATTACCGGATCAGCTACCTTAACGACCATCTGGTGCAGGTTCGTGAGGCAATTGAAGACGGCGTTGAGGTGATGGGCTACACCAGCTGGGGACCTATCGATCTGGTGAGTGCTTCGAAAGCGGAGATGTCCAAACGCTATGGCTTTATCTACGTCGATCGCGATGATGAAGGCAACGGCACCCTGGCGCGCAGCCGCAAGAAGAGCTTCTGGTGGTATAAAGAGGTGATTGCCACTAACGGCGGCAGCTTAAAAGAGTAATGCCCTGAGCACGAAAGTAACATCATCCATATGGCCCGGATAACCTCCGGGCCATTTTGCGTATTACGCCGGCTTGCGCGCGCGCAGCAGAAAAATCATCGGCCGCTCTTTTTCTTCATCCAGCGCTGGCTGGGCGGCAATCTGCTCCGCCGTTGGCCCCCATTCATCCAGATGCTCGATGATAAAACCGGCGGCCACCAGCAGGTTTATCCAGGTGGACAGCTTGCGGTGCTGCTTCTTCACCCCGTCGGCAAACCAGTTGCTGATACGTTCGCCCTCCTGCTGGTAGTGGCTCACCGGCCAGCGCTTCTGTCCGTTCTCATCTTCCAGCCAGCTCTGCTGCGGCGGGGCGGTATAGATGGGATGCTCGGCGGAGAACAGCAGCGTACCGCCGGGCGTCAGCGCCTGGTAAACGGTAGCGAACAGCGGCGCCACATCGGGCAGATAGTGTAGCGCCAGCGAGCTATAGACCAGCTCGCAGCTATTTGCGGGCAGGGTCAGGTTCTCCAGGTTTTCACAGCGGTAGCGGATACCTTCGCCGCGGGTCATTTCGCGGGCGCGCTCCAGCATCCGGCTGGAGAGATCCAGTCCCTCGACCTGCGCGGCGCCCCGATCGCGGGCCCAGCGGCAAAACCAGCCGTAGCCGCAGCCAAGATCGACGACGCGTAAACCGGATAACGGCGGAAGCATTTGCTGTATGATTGGCCACTCAGGCGCGCCTTCCAGCCCCTTAACTGAACGGTCGAGGGTGGCGTATCCGGCAAAAAAAGCGGGATCGTCATAGATGTTCTGACTCATTTTCACTCCATGAGAAGTTTATTTTTAGCCTGCTAATAGTTACGGCACACGCTTTACTAAACGGCTATGATGCAATTAGCTTAATATACCCGACCTTATTTAATCACCTGACCGATTTCATGAACCTGACTTTGAGCAAACGCGCGTTGGCTGGCCTGCCACTGGCCATCGCGCTGGCGGGCTGCGCGCCATCGCACGATATTGGCAATCCGCTCCAGCAGCAAACCCCGGCATCCCACATCGCAATGGAACTGCCCGCCGCCGTGAAAAACGGCTGGCCGCAAAGCAACTGGTGGCAGGATTATCATGACCCTCAGCTCAATAGCCTGATTCAGCGTGCCTTAGCCAATGCGCCGGACATGCAGATTGCCGGGCAGCGCATCAAACTGGCGGAAGCGCAGGCGCGGATGTCGCAATCCACCCTGGGACCGAATCTGGATTTTTCCGCCGATATTGAACGGCAGAAAATGTCTTCCGAGGGGCTGATGGGACCGTTTGCCACCGATACCGACGGCAATACCGGGCCGTGGTACACCAACGGTACCTTCGGGCTGACCGCCGGATGGGACCTGGATCTGTGGGGTAAAAACCGCGCGCTGTTACAAGCGCGAATCGGTGAAGTCAAAGCTCAGGTCGCTGAAGAAGCCCAGACCCGTGAACTGCTGGCCAGCAGCGTCGCCCGTCTTTACTGGCAGTGGCAGACCGAGGCGGCCATTAAAAACGTGCTGACGCAGATGAAGCGCGAACAGAATAACGTCGTTACCGTGGATACTGCGCTGTATCAACGTGGGATCACCAACTCGGCCGAAGGGGCGGAGAACGACATTAACGTCAGTAAAACCGATCAGCATCTTGCCGACGTTGCCGGCAGTATGAAAGAGATTGAAGCGCGGCTGATGGCGCTGACCAACAATCAGAGCCAGGCGCTGAATCTGCATCCGGCGGATTTGCCTGCCGTCAGCGCGCAAATGCCCAATGAGCTGGGCTATGAGCTGCTGGCGCGACGTCCTGATCTGCAGGTCGCCCACTGGTATATCGAAGCTTCCTTAAGCGAAATTGATGCCGCGAAAGCCGCGTTTTATCCGGATATCAACCTGATGGCCTTCCTGCAACAGGATGCTCTGCATCTCAGCGATCTGTTCCGCCACTCTGCCCAGCAGATGGGCGTCACTGCCGGGCTGACCCTGCCGATCTTTGATAGCGGTCGGCTGAACGCGAATCTGGATATCGCCAGCGCGCAAAATGGCCTGTCGATAGCGAAGTACAACAAAGCGGTGGTCGATGCGGTTAATCAGGTGGCGAAAACCGCCAGCCAGGTTGAGACGCTGATGGCGAAAAATCAGCAGCAGCAGCAGGTTGAAAAGGATGCTCTGCGGATGGTCGCTCTGGCGCAGGCGCGGATGAATGCCGGGATTATTTCCGGTTCGCGCGTCAGCCTGGCGAAGCTGCCCGCTTTGCAGGAGCGCATTACCGCTCTGCGTCTGCGCGGCCAGTGGCTTGATGCCAGCATCCAGCTAACCTCCGCGCTGGGCGGCGGGTATCATCAGGCGGCGAAGTAGTTCGGTTTCCCCGTCTTGCGCTGCGATTAGCCGGGCTGCAGATCGCATGGTCTGTGGGTCTGTCGCCCGGATAAGGTGTTGATGCCGCCATCCGGGCACTCTCATCACTCTTTCTTCTTTGCCTCGCGGCGCTTTAGCCACCAGTGCGCCGCAACCACCAGCACCACCGCCAGAATCAGCCAGATCCAGTGTTTCAAATGCGCGTCCAGATGGTGCAGCCACGGGCCTATCGCTTCGCCGCCGAGATAGCCGAGCGTGGTAAAAATTAACGCCCAGATAATCGCGCCGAGAATATTCAGCGGCAGAAACACCTTCGGCGGCAGTCGACTGGCGCCAATCAGCAGCGGGCCGATAACCCGGAAGCCGTACATAAAGCGGGTGCCGATGACAAACAGGTAGGGGCGACGCTGGATCATGCGCTGGGCTTTCTGGATCCGCTTCTTCTGCCGGGAAAACCGGCGCAGGATGCGTCCGCCAAAGCGTCTGCCGAGCAAATAAAGCAATTGATCGCCAATCATTCCCCCGAGGGCGACCGAGATAACCACCAGCCAGAACTTCAATAATCCCTGATGTGCCGCCACGCCGCCGAGCAGCGTGATGGTTTCGCCTTCCGCCATGCTGCCAATGACCAGCGCCGCGTAGCCGTACTGGGTAATCAGGTTATTGATATCCATATAAAGATAAACTCCATAAAACGTCAGTCCCTTAATCATACACCCTGATGATAAAAATGCCGGGGAAGCGCATTTTTCTTGCTGTACACAAAATAATCTACAAGGTGAATTATACTTGGATCAGTGCTGTACCACGCCGTGACAAGGGGGACGCTATGAACCATGTCTGGGGGCTCTTCTCGCATCCTAATCAAGAGATGAGCGTTATTAAAAGCGAAAACGAAACCGTTTCGCATCACTACACGCATCATGTGCTGGTTATGGCAGCGGTTCCGGTTATCTGCGCCTTTATCGGCACCACGCAGCTGGGCTGGAACTTCGGCGACGGCACGGTGATAAAACTGTCGCTGATGACCGGCCTGGCGCTGGCGGTGCTGTTTTATGCCGTGATGCTCGCCGGGGTCGCGGTGATGGGGCGGGTTATCTGGTGGATGGCACGAAGCTATCCGCAGCGGCCTTCCCTTAAACGCTGTATGGTTTTCGCCGGCTATGTCGCCACGCCGCTATTCCTGAGCGGGATCGTGGCGCTCTATCCGCTGGTGTGGCTATGCGCGCTGGTGGGAACCGTCGCGCTGCTCTATACCGGCTATCTGCTGTATCTCGGGATCCCGACTTTCCTTGGCATCAATAAAGAAGAGGGGCTAAGTTTCGCCAGCTCGACCCTGGCGATTGGCGTGCTGGTGCTGGAAGTGCTGCTCGCCATCACCGTGATCCTCTGGGGCTACGGCTATCGACTCTTCTGATTAACTCATTGCCGGCATAAATAGTTTTTTATGTCGGCAATGCAGCATTTGTTCACGATTCTTATTAGCCAGCGCGCGTTCTGACAGGGTATGATGATTTTTGCCAGCGGTGTTATCCCCAGCGCCGCGGCGTACGTTCATAACGTGCAAAAATACTTTTCAGAATGTTCACGATGACCAAATTTCGAGTTTCTTTGCTCAGCCTGACGTTGCTGCTGGCTGTGCCTTTTGCGCCCCAGGCGATGGCTAAATCCCCCGCGGCGGTGTCCGCTTCCCAGCCGGATATTGCGTCCGGCAGCGCGATGATCGTCGACCTTGCCAGCAAAAAGATCATCTATGCCAGCCAGCCGGATCTGGTTCGTCCGATGGCGTCGATCACCAAGGTGATGACCGCGATGGTGGTGCTGGATGCCCATCTGCCGCTTGATGAGATGCTGACCGTTGATATCAGCCAGACGCCTGAAATGAAAGGGATCTATTCACGCGTTCGCCTGAACAGCCAAATCAGCCGCCGCAATATGCTGCTGCTGGCGCTCATGTCGTCGGAAAACCGCGCCGCCGCCAGCCTGGCGCACCATTATCCCGGCGGCTATAACGCCTTTATTCGCGCGATGAACGCCAAAGCGCAGGCGCTGGGAATGACCCGCACCCGTTACGTTGAGCCCACTGGCCTGTCGATTCATAACGTTTCCACCGCGCGCGATCTGACTAAGCTGCTGATCGCCAGCGAGCAGTATCCGCTGATTGGCCAGCTGAGCACCACGAAGGAAGATATGGCGACTTTCGCCCATCCCGCCTACACGCTGCCGTTCCGTAACACCAATCATCTGGTCTATCGTGATAACTGGAATATTCAGCTGACCAAAACCGGTTTTACTAATGCTGCGGGCCACTGCCTGATTATGCGTACGGTGATTAATCAGCGCCCGGTAGCGCTGGTGGTGATGGATGCTTTTGGCAAATATACCCACTTTGCCGATGCCAGCCGTCTGAGAACGTGGATTGAAACCGGGAAAGTGATGCCGGTTCCGGCTTCCGCGCTCAGCTATAAAAAACAGCGCGAAGCGCAGATGGCCGATGCGATGCTGAAAGGCGGCGCGCAGACCGCGCAGAACGATTAACCCCCATTTCCCCGGATTACGGCGTAAACGCCTTATCCGGGCTACAGAACCGCGCTGAACCGTAGCCTGGCTAAGCGCAGTGCGAGCCGGGGGATTTTCCCGGAGGCAGCGCTGGCGCGCCTGTCCGGGCTACCGCTTACCCGCGACCCCGAGGGGTTACTCCGGCAGCGTCCAGTCGCCATCGCCGAGCGGGCGCTGCATAATCAAGGTGTCGCGCCAGTCGCCCATCTTATAACCAACGCTGCGCAGCTGGCCCGCCACGCTAAAACCGAACTTTTTATGAATCGCAATCGACGCGGCGTTACTGTGGCCGTCGCCGATAATGGCCAACATCTGTCGCCACGGTCCCTGTTCGCATTTCTCTATTAACCGGGAGAGCAGCGCGCTGCCGATGCCGCGTCCGCCCATTCCCGCCTCCACGTAAATGGACTCTTCGAGAGTGTAGCGGTAGGCCGGGCGAGGGCGATAAAACGTGGCGTAGCAGTAGCCGACGATGGTTCCGCGCCACAGGGCAACCAGCCACGGCAGCCCGCTATCGCGCACGGTTTTAATACGCTTGCGCATCTCGTCGACGGTCGGCGGGATCTCTTCAAAAGAGGCGCGTCCATTGAGCACGTGCCAGACGTACAGCGCGGCGATGGCGTGGGCGTCATCGGGCAGCGCCTCGCGGATCTCTAAGTCAGCGTCGTGTAATTTATCCACTGCGGACATGTTGGGTTCCTTAAGCGGGTTTGCCGGAGAGGAGATTTCTCCGGCGTGCAGCGTAATACAGAAGCCCCGCGGCTGAACAGCCCCTCGTGGGGATTATTGCGGGTCGGTAGGGCTTGCCGCGTTATCCGGCGTTTCTCCCCAGTATTTTTGCTTGCTGGTTTTGCCGATCCCCGGGTTCATACTGTTGGTTGGATCGTTCTCACGATAGAAACGTTTTAAGCTTTCCGGCGCCTCATAGAGATGGCCGACGTTATGCTCGGCGGGATACTGAGCGCCGCGCTCCTTCAGCAGCACCAGCATTTTCTCCTTCAGTTCGTGGGCATCGACGCCTTTTTTCACGATGTAATCCTGATGGAAAACGTGACACATAAAGTGACCGTAATAGAGCTTATGCACCAGTTGGCTGTCAATATCGGCGGGAAGATGCTCAAACCATTCGGTATCGTTACGGCGCAGGGCGATATCCAGCGCCAGAATATCTTCCACCTCATCGGCGTGAACCGCCTGATAGCGGATCGCCGCACCCGCAGCGGCAAAGCGGTGCAGGAAGGCTTTGCTGCCTTCTTCCGCGGTGCAGACGAAGAAATCCCCTTCGGCATTCTGGAAATACTCTCCAAGCCATGCCTGGGCCTCTTCGATGCCATCGCCCGCCATTTTCAGCAGCAGATGGTGTTCATATTTATCGCGCCAGGTTTTCATTCGCTCCGGCAGGTGCGCCGGGAAGACGTGACCCAGCTTCTGCATAAAGCGGTCGGTGAAGTGCGGCTTAAACAGAGAGACTTTCTCCAGCATCGCGTCGGTGCGGCCCTTCATGGTAAAGAAGAACGGCATTTTATCGGTGCCGAGCTTGTCGATCATCAGGAAGGTATCTTTTCCGTACTGCTCGGCGATGTCGTAAATATCGCGGTGCATGTACTCGCCCGCAACCGGCAGATGGCTGAATTCGGCGAGAATATGGCGGCGAATTTCGGTCAGCACTTCCGGCTGGTTGGTGCCGATGTAGAACACCTGCTGGCGTTTTTCCGCCGGGAAAGTATCGAGGCGCACGGCGAACACCGCCAGCTTGCCGGCGCAACCCGAGGATTCAAACAGGCGGTCCGGGTCGGCGTTGTAGCGCGCCGGGGTATCGGCATTCACGTCGCGCACGCGGGTGACGTAATCATGATCGTGAGCGTGGCGGCCATCGTGGCGGACATCTTCATCTTTAACCCGCTCGTCGTCGAGGCGGCTGAGGATCTGCTCCGGCGTGGTGCCGAGGTCGATGCCGAGGTGGTTCACCAGCGTCAGCTTGCCGTTTTCATCAATTTGCGCGTACAGCGACATTTCGGTATACGCCGGGCCACGCTGTACCAGCGAGCCGCCGGAGTTGTTGCAGATCCCGCCGACCACCGATGCCCCGATGCAGGATGAGCCAATGACGGAGTGCGGTTCGCGACCCAGCGGCTTCAGCGCTTTTTCCAGCGAATAGAGCGTTGTGCCGGGATAAGCCAGTACCTGTTCGCCTTTATCCAGCAGGTGCAGTTTATCCAGGCGCAGGGTGCTGATAATGACGATGTCGCGATCGTAATCATTGCCGTTCGGCGTTGAGCCTTCGGTCAGGCCGGTATTTGCCGCCTGCATCAGAATGATTTTATCGGCGTTGACGCAGGCGTTCAGCACGCGCCACAGTTCCAGCAGCGTGCCGGGAAAGACCACCGCCAGCGCTTCCCCCTGGCCGGAGCGGAAGCCTTTGCGATAGCGCTGAGTTTTGGCCGGGTCGGTCAACAGATGGGAGGAGCCAACCAGGCGAGCGAGTTCAGCCAGAAAAGCGTTGTTATGAGTTGTTGCAGATGACATGTTCCACTCCTTGTGGCGGTACAAAATTATCAAAAATAAGAATAGCCCTTTGTATGACAATTTGATGCATCAATGTTTCGAAAAATCAGAGAACAACGCGCGCTTTCTTCAGGCGTCTCGTTTATGTTTATGGCAGACTTCGATTTTTGCTATCTTTTCGCCGATCTGGCCGACTGGAACAATGAGGGATAAAAATGAAATGGCTTTGTACTGTAGGCGTCGCTGTGAGCCTGGCGCTGCAACCCGCGCTGGCGGATGAATTGTTCGGCAATCATCCCTTAACGCCGCAGGCGCGGGATGCGTTTGTGACCGAACTGCTGACGAAAATGACGGTGGACGAAAAAATCGGTCAGCTGCGCTTGATTAGCGTCGGTCCGGATAACCCGAAAGAAGCCATCCGCGAAATGATAAAAGAGGGGCAGGTAGGGGCGATTTTTAACACCGTGACCCGCCATGATATCCGCGCTATGCAGGATCAGGTGATGGCGCTCAGCCGCCTGAAAATCCCGCTATTTTTCGCTTTTGACGTGCTGCACGGCCAGCGCACGGTATTTCCGATATCTCTTGGCCTGGCTTCCTCTTTCAACCTCGATGCGGTGAATACCGTCGGGCGGATTTCAGCTTACGAAGCGGCCGACGATGGCCTGAACATGACCTGGGCGCCGATGGTCGACGTCTCCCGCGACCCGCGCTGGGGCCGCGCCTCGGAAGGCTTTGGCGAAGACACTTATCTCACCACCATCATGGGGGAAGAGATGGTGAAATCCATGCAGGGCAAAAGCCCGGCGGACCGCTACTCGGTGATGACCAGCGTTAAGCACTTTGCCGCCTACGGCGCGGTCGAAGGCGGCAAAGAGTACAACACCGTCGATATGAGCCCGCAGCGCCTGTTTAACGACTATATGCCGCCGTATAAAGCGGGGCTGGACGCAGGCAGCGGCGCGGTAATGGTCGCGCTCAACTCGCTTAACGGTACTCCGGCAACCTCGGATTCCTGGCTGCTGAAGGACGTGCTGCGCGACCAGTGGGGCTTCAAAGGCATCACCGTGTCCGACCATGGGGCCATAAAGGAGTTGATCAAACACGGCGTGGCCGCGGACCCGGAAGACGCGGTGCGCGTGGCGCTGAAGTCAGGCATCAACATGAGCATGAGCGATGAATACTACAGTAAGTATCTGCCCGGGCTGGTGAAGTCCGGCAAGGTGACGATGGCGGAGCTCGATGACGCAACCCGCCACGTGCTGAACGTCAAATACGATATGGGGCTGTTTAACGATCCCTATAGCCACCTGGGGCCGAAAGATTCCGATCCGCAGGATACCAACGCCGAAAGCCGTCTGCATCGTAAAGAAGCGCGTGAAGTGGCGCGCGAAAGCCTGGTGTTGCTGAAAAACCGTCTCGACACGCTGCCGCTGAAAAAATCGGGCACTATCGCGGTAATCGGCGCGCTGGCCGACAGCAAGCGCGACATGATGGGCAGCTGGTCAGCGGCGGGCGTGGCCGATCAGTCGGTCACCGTGCTGGCCGGAATGCAAAAGGCGCTGGGCGATCAGGGCAAAATCATCTATGCCAAAGGCGCCAACGTCACTGATGATAAAGGTATCGTCGACTTCCTTAATCTGTACGAGAAAGCGGTGCAGGTTGATCCACGCTCGCCGCAGGAGATGATTGATGAAGCGGTGGCAGCGGCGAAGCAGTCCGACGTGGTGGTTGCCGTGGTGGGCGAAGCGCAGGGTATGGCGCATGAAGCCTCCAGCCGCACCGACATCACCCTGCCGCAGAGCCAGCGCGCCCTCATTAGCGCGCTGAAAGCGACCGGTAAACCGCTGGTGCTGGTGCTGATGAACGGCCGTCCGCTGGCGCTGGTGAAAGAGGATCAGCAGGCCGATGCGATACTCGAAACCTGGTTCGCCGGTACCGAAGGCGGCAACGCCATTGCCGACGTGTTGTTCGGCGACTACAACCCGTCGGGCAAACTGCCGATGTCCTTCCCGCGTTCGGTCGGACAGATCCCAACCTACTACAGCCATCTCAATACCGGTCGCCCGTACAATGCAGATAAGCCGAACAAGTACACCTCGCGCTACTTTGACGAGGCCAACGGCCCGCTCTATCCCTTTGGCTACGGCCTGAGCTATACCACCTTTAGCGTTTCCGATGTGAAAATGTCGGCGCCGACCCTGCAGCGTGACGGTAGCGTAACCGCCAGCGTGCAGGTGACCAATACCGGCAAGCGTGAAGGGGCGACGGTGATTCAGCTTTATCTGCAGGACGTCACCGCTTCCCTGAGCCGGCCGGTGAAAATGCTGCGCGGCTTTAAGAAGGTGACCCTCAAGCCGGGTGAGACGCAAACCGTCAGCTTCCCGATTGACATTGAGGCGCTGAAGTTCTGGAACCAGCAGATGAAGTACGACGCCGAGCCGGGCAAATTCAACGTCTTTATCGGCGTCGATTCCGCCCGCGTGAAGCAGGGCGAGTTCGAACTGCTGTAATTGCGCTTTGTCGCCCGGGTAAGGCTGTAGCCGCCGCACGGGAACACGCATTCCTTATCCCAAAGGCCAATTTATCGGCCTTTTCTTTTTCCGCTCCGCCCCAAATGAACTACGCTTTTGGCTTAAGCTCCTGTTAATGGAGCGCAAATTAAAGAGGGACGCGAGAATGATAAAGGCAAGTATGTGGTCCGGCACGCTGGCGCTGGCGGCCCTGATAAGTCTGCCGCTGCAGGCGGCGGAGCCGGTTAAAGTCGGCTCAAAAATCGATACCGAAGGGGCGCTGCTCGGCAATATTATTTTGCAGGTGCTGGAAAGCCACGGAGTGAAAACCGTCAATAAAATCCAGCTCGGCACCACGCCGGTGGTGCGCGGAGCGATAACCGCCGGTGAACTGGATATCTATCCGGAATATACCGGTAACGGCGCCTTCTTCTTTAAAGCGGAGAACGACCCAGCGTGGAAAAACGCGCAGCAGGGCTACGAGAAAGTCAAAAAGCTGGACGCGGAAAAGAATAAGCTCGTGTGGCTTACCCCGGCTCCGGCCAACAACACCTGGACCATCGCCGTTCGTCAGGATCTGGCAGAAAAAAATAACCTCGCCTCGTTAAGCGACCTTGCCGGATATCTGCAAAAGGGCGGCGACTTTAAGCTGGCCGCTTCGGCGGAATTTATTGAACGGCCGGACGCGCTGCCGGCATTTGAAAAAGCCTACGACTTTACGCTCAAACAGAACCAGCTGCTGTCGCTGGCGGGCGGCGATACGGCGGTCACCATTAAAGCGGCGGCGCAGCAGACCTCCGGTGTAAATGCGGCGATGGCCTACGGCACCGATGGCCCGGTCGCCGCGCTGGGCCTGCAAACCCTGAGCGACCCGAAGGGCGTGCAGCCAATTTACGCCCCGGCCCCGGTCGTGCGTGAAGCGGTGCTGAAAGAATACCCGCAGATAGCCGACTGGCTACAGCCGGTCTTTGCCAGCCTGGATGAAAAGACCCTGCAAAAGCTGAACGCCAGTATTGCGGTAGAGGGCCTGGATGCGAAGAAAGTCGCCGCCGACTATCTGCAACAAAAAGGGCTGCTGAAGTAGAGTTCGCGTGACGATTCGTTGCTGTAACCGCGTTGCGCTGCTGCTGGCATTATTACTGCTGCTGGCGATGGCGCTGCCGTTTATCAATTATGCGCCTAACCGGCTGTTATCCGGCGAGGGCCGTTGGCTATGGCAGGTCTGGCCATGGCTGGCGGGCGTGCAGGCGGGGGCGGCGCTGTTAATCGCGCTGCTGTGCTGGCGGCCGGGGCGCTTCCCGCTGCTGGTCATCTTCCTGCTGGCGGATCTGCTGCTGCCTGCGCTGCTTTGGGGGGCCGGTGGGGCGGCGGTGCAGCTGGCGCAGAACGGTTCGTCGCTGGCCCGTACCTCGCCGGGCAGCGGCCTGTGGCTGGCGCTGGCGTTCTGTCTGCTTATCGCCAGCGATGCCGTTCGCCGTCTGACTTCCCGTGCCCTGTGGCGCTGGTTGCTCAATGCGCAAATCTGGCTGCTGCCCGCGCTGCTGCTGGGACTGGGGAGCCTCGATGAACTCTCTCTGCTGAAAGAGTATTTCAATCGCCGGGAAGTGTTTGACGATGCGCTGTCGCAGCATGTGACTCTGCTGCTCGGTACCCTGCTGCCGGGGCTGCTGATTGGGCTGCCCATTGGCGTTTGGCTCTGGCGCTTCCCACGCTGGCAATCGCCGGTTTTTGCGGTTCTCAATGTGATTCAGACCGTTCCCTCCGTGGCGCTGTTCGGCCTGCTTATTGCGCCGCTGGCGGGGCTGGCGCGCCAGTTTCCTTCGCTTGCCCAGCTCGGCGTTTCCGGAACCGGCATTACGCCTGCGCTGATTGCGCTGGTGCTGTATGCGCTGTTGCCGCTGGTACGCGGGGTGACGGTCGGCCTGCAGCAGGTTCCGCGTGAAGCGCTGGAGAGCGCAGTGGCGATGGGGATGAGCGGCGGACAGCGGTTTCGTCAGGTACAGCTGCCGCTGGCATTGCCCGTATTGTTGCGCAGCCTGCGGGTGGTTAGCGTACAAACCGTCGGTATGGCGGTCGTCGCAGCGCTGATTGGTGCAGGCGGCTTTGGCGCGCTGGTTTTCCAGGGGCTACTCAGCAGCGCGCTGGATCTGGTGCTGCTTGGGGTGATCCCGACCATCGCGCTGGCGGTGGTGGTGGATGCGCTATTCGCGCTGTGGGGCGCATTACTCAAAGGAGAGGTCCGTGATTGAGTTCGACGGCGTCAATAAAGCCTTTGCCGGACAGCCTGCGGTGAAAAACCTCAATCTGCATCTGCGCGAGGGGGCATTTTCGGTGCTGATTGGCACCTCAGGTTCGGGGAAATCGACCACGCTGAAGATGATCAATCGCCTGGTGGAGCATGATAGCGGGACGATCCGTTTCGCCGGGCAGGATATCCGCCAGCAGCCGGTGCTCGAACTGCGCCGCAGAATGGGCTACGCCATCCAGTCCATCGGTTTGTTTCCCCACTGGACGGTGGCGCAAAACATTGCCACCGTTCCGCAGCTGCAAAAGTGGTCGCGGCAAAAAACGCAGGCGCGGGTTGATGAATTGATGGCCTTGCTGGGGCTCGAGCCGGTGCTGCGCGAACGTTATCCCCATCAGCTTTCCGGCGGCCAGCAGCAGCGCGTCGGCGTGGCGCGCGCGCTGGCGGCGAATCCGCAGGTGTTGCTCATGGACGAACCCTTTGGCGCGCTCGATCCGGTGACGCGGGAAGCTCTGCAACAGGAGATGATCCGCATTCATCGCCTGCTGGGACGCACGATTGTGCTGGTGACCCACGATATCGATGAGGCGCTGCGGCTGGCGGATCATCTGGTGTTGATGGACGGCGGCGAAGTAGTGCAGCAGGGCGAGCCGCTGCAGATGTTGCTGGAGCCAAAAAATACCTTTGTGCAGACCTTCTTTGGCCGCAGCGAACTGGGCGTGCGCCTGCTGTCGCTGCGCGGCGTGAGTGATTATCTGCGCCGCGATGAGCGCCTGGCGGGAGATGCGTTAAACGTGGCGATGACCCTGCGCGAGGCGCTATCGCAGTTTATTGCTCATCGCTGCGAGGTATTGCCGGTAGTGGATGAGCGGGGAGAGTCCTGCGGGACGTTGCATTTTGCCGACCTGCTGCGCGAGGAGGCCCGGCGTGAAGGTGCTACGTGATCCGCTGCTGTGGCTGAGCGCAATGTTTGTCGCGCTGCTGCTGGCGTTGCCCTACAGCGCGCCGCTATTCAGCGCGCTGTTTCCCGAGCTGCCGCGCCCGGTTTATCAGCAGGAGAGTTTTATTTCGCTGACCCTGGCGCACTGTTGGCTGGTGGCACTCTCCAGCCTCGCGGCTACGGTGGTGGGCGTCGGGGCAGGGATTGCGGTCACCCGGCCTTCCGGCCATGAGTTTCGCCCCCTGGTAGAGACGATCGCCGCGATGGGACAGACGTTTCCACCGGTTGCGGTGCTGGCGATTGCGGTTCCGGTGATGGGATTCGGCTGGCAGCCCGCGCTGATCGCGCTGGCGCTGTACGGCATATTGCCGGTTTTACAGGGTACGCTGGCGGGATTGGGGGCGGTACCGTCCGGCGTATTATCTATCGCTCAGGGGATGGGAATGACCGGCTGGCAGAGATTGATAAAGGTGGAGCTGCCGCTGGCGGCGCCGGTGATGCTCGCTGGCATTCGTACCTCGACCATCGTGAATATGGGGACGGCGACCATTGCGTCAACCGTCGGCGCGAATACGCTCGGCACGCCGATTGTTATCGGCCTGAGCGGATTTAATACCGCTTATGTCATTCAGGGGGCGCTGCTGGTGGCGCTGGCAGCGATTATCGTCGATCGCGGCTTTGAACGGCTGACCCGGCTAATCAGCCGACACCGCCGCGAACAATAAATGAATAGCCAGCCAGCATCACGCCGCCGATGCCGCTGATGGCCATAAATAAGAACAGAGTAATAACCGCAATTTTCGCTGGCTTCATAATAGGCTCCTGATGTTAACGCAAGGATTATACGGTGAAGCGCAGGTGTTAATGAAACATTAATTGCGGTTTAGCTACGACAGCCCCCCGGCTTGCGCTGCGCTTAGCCGGGCTACCGGGCCACAGATTGCCGATAACCCGTAGCCCGGGTAAGGCGTTTACGCCGCAACCCGGGGAATGTGCCGTGATGTAGTATTGCTGCGGCTTCTTCCCGGCTTGCGCTGCGCTTAGCCGGGCTACCGGGCCACAGATTGCCGGTAACCCGTAGCCCGGACAGGCGCCTCAGGCGCCGCCTCCGGGAGACGTTGCGGTGGCGTGATTCAGCCAGATAATCTGGCCCTGCTGCTCCCATTGACGCATTTGATTCACCTGGGCGCTACAGGGCGCCTCTCCGCACCAGACCATTAGCGTACTGTCGGGGAAAAGCTCCGGTCGGATCTGGTTCAGCGAATGGGCGAGAATATCCACCCGCCAGCCCTGTTCGCTGGCTATCCAGCCCTCCAGCCATAGCCGGGTGATATCGTTCACATTCCAGCCCATAATCAGCGCATGGTCGCCGGGATATTTTGCCGTCGAGGACAGGCATCGGGCGATATGATTAATCAGAATGCCGTCCAGGATGCCCCGCATTGCCAGCAACGTTGGCTGCGGGCTGAGCAGGCGCTGGCGTAAGGGGTTAACCAGGTGCTTCACCAGGGTTTGCGCAGAGTCGGTGTGGTTACGCTCCTTCAGCCACATCCGCAGGCGATGATAACTTCCGTTTTGCAGATAGCCGAGCAGCATCTCCTGCCGATCGCGCCAGCCGTCGACCCTCTCCTGCTCATTATCCATCAGCAGCGTTTTCACTTTCCCGACCTGCACGCCGGAGTCAATCCAGCGTTTGATTTCGCGAATACGGTCTATCTCATATTCATTAAACAGGCGGTGGCCGCCGTCGGTACGCTGAGGTTTCAGTAATCCGTAGCGCCGCTGCCAGGCGCGTAACGTCACGGGATTGATATCGCAAAGCTGGGCAACTTCGCCAATTGTATAAAGCGCCATTTTCTCCTCCCGCTGTGTTCTCCTCTATTAACTGTAGAAGCTGTTTGCCGAAGCGGAGATTTTTGTCTTTTTTTTGTACAAAAACGGATCGTCGAGGCGCTAAGAAGTGTGATCCTGAACATGAATTATCATTTTCATGTATTGCTTCAAAGAAAGTTATAAGCAAGCAGTGTATGTTACGCGCTTTCAAATGAAGTGTGGTCTGCGGGTATGTACGAGTTTGATCTGGTGTTGCTGCTGCTTCAGCAGATGTGCGTGTTTTTGGTCATCGCGTGGCTGATGAGCAAAACGCGTCTGTTCATCCCGTTAATGCAGGTCACCGTCCGTTTGCCGCATAAGCTCTTGTGCTACGTAACCTTCTCTATTTTCTGCATCCTCGGCACCTACTTTGGCCTGCATATCGAAGATTCGATCGCCAATACGCGAGCCATCGGCGCGGTGATGGGCGGCCTGCTAGGCGGGCCGGTGGTCGGCGGCCTGGTGGGACTGACCGGCGGCCTTCATCGCTACTCGCTGGGCGGCATGACCGCGCTGAGCTGTATGGTTTCCACCATCGTTGAAGGACTGCTCGGCGGGCTGGTGCACAGCATTCTGGTTAAACGCGGGCGACCGGATAAAGTCTTCAGCCCGCTCACGGCCGGTGCGATTACCTTTTTTGCTGAAATGGTGCAGATGTTGATCATTTTGCTGATCGCTCGCCCGTTCGAAGATGCCCTGCATCTGGTACAAAGCATCGCTGCCCCCATGATGGTGACTAATACCGTCGGGGCGGCGCTGTTTATGCGTATCCTGCTGGATAAGCGGGCGATGTTTGAAAAATATACCTCGGCTTTCTCGGCCACCGCGCTGAAGGTGGCGGCGTCGACGGAGGGGATCCTGCGCCAGGGGTTTAACGAAGAGAACAGCATGAAGGTCGCGCAGGTACTGATCCAGGAGCTGGATATCGGCGCGGTGGCGATCACCGATCGCGACAAGCTGCTGGCGTTTACCGGGATCGGTGACGATCACCATCTGCCCGGTAAGCCTATTTCTTCGCTCTATACCCAAAAGGCGATCGATACCGGCGAGGTGGTCTATGCCGACGGTAACGAGGTGCCCTACCGCTGCTCGATTCATCCTAACTGTAAGCTGGGCTCCACGCTGGTTATTCCGCTGCGCGGCGAGAATCAGCGGGTGATTGGCACGATAAAACTTTATGAAGCGAAAAACCGCCTGTTCAGCTCCATCAACCGCACGCTGGGGGAGGGGATTGCCCAGCTGTTATCCGCGCAGATCCTGGCCGGACAGTATGAGCGGCAAAAGGCGTTGCTAACGCAGTCGGAAATCAAGCTGCTGCACGCCCAGGTGAATCCGCACTTCCTGTTCAACGCGCTGAATACCCTGAAAGCGGTGATTCGCCGCGATAGCGACCAGGCGGGGCAACTGGTGCAGTATCTGTCGACCTTTTTCCGCAAAAACCTGAAACGGCCAGCGGAGATCGTGACCCTGGCGGATGAGATCGAACATGTAAACGCCTATTTGCAGATTGAGAAAGCGCGCTTTCAGGCCAACCTACAGATCCACATGCTGGTGCCGGAAGCGCTGGCCCAGCATCAACTGCCGGCTTTTACCCTACAGCCGATAGTCGAAAACGCCATTAAGCACGGGACTTCGCAGCACCTTGGGGTGGGGGAAATCACCATTCGCGCCAGCCAGTACCAGCGCTGGCTGCAGCTGGATATTGAAGATAACGCCGGGTTATACCAGGACAAACCCAGCGCCAGCGGACTGGGCATGAATCTGGTTGATCGCCGTCTGCGGGCGCGCTTCGGCGCCGATTGCGGGATCACCGTCACCTGCGAGCCGGAATGTTTTACCCGCGTCACGCTGAGACTGCCTCTGGAGGAAAACGCATGTTAAAAGTATTAATTGTCGACGACGAGCCGCTGGCGCGTGAAAACCTGCGTATTTTGCTGGAGACCCAGCCGGATATCGAGATCGTGGGCGAATGCGGAAATGCCGTAGAGGCGATTGGCGCGGTACACAAGCTGCACCCGGACGTGCTGTTTCTGGATATCCAGATGCCGCGTATCAGCGGTCTTGAGATGGTTGGCATGCTTGACCCGGAGCATCGGCCCTATATCGTCTTTCTCACCGCATTTGACGAGTACGCGGTGAAAGCCTTTGAAGAGCACGCGTTTGATTATTTGCTGAAGCCAATAGAGTCCGCCAGGCTGGAAAAAACGCTGGCTCGACTGCGCCAGGAGCGCAGCCTGCAGGATATGACCGCCCTCGACGATACCCAGCAGGCGCTAAAGTATATTCCCTGCACCGGCCACAGCCGCATCTGGCTACTGCAGATGGAAGACGTGGCCTTCGTCAGCAGCCGGATGAGCGGGATTTACGTGACCGACCGCGAAGGAAAGGAGGGTTTTACCGAGCTCACCTTACGCACCCTTGAGAGCCGAACGCCGCTGCTGCGCTGCCATCGCCAGTACCTGGTTAACATGTCCCATCTCAAGGAGATCCGCTTTGAGGAAAACGGCCAGGCGGAGCTGCTGATGCGAGCCGGGCAAACGGTGCCGGTGAGCCGCCGTTATCTGAAAAGCCTGAAAGAGGCGATTGGTCTGTAAAACGGCGGAATCGTGATAAACTGTGCGGCAGAATTTTTCATCATGAAGGCAATATGATCAGTAACGATATTCTCCGTAGCCTGCGCTACACCCTGAAAACCAATAACAGCGGCCTGGTACGTATTTTTGCGCTGGCGGATGCGCCGGTCAGCGCCGAACAGTTGGTACCCTGGCTGAAAAAAGAAGACGAAGAGGGGTTTGTGCGCTGCCCGGATGTCGTGCTGTCGAATTTTCTCAACGGCCTGATTTACGACAAACGCGGTAAAGATGCGTCGGCGCCGCCGCTGGCGGTCGAACGCCGGGTGAATAATAATATCGTGCTGAAAAAACTGCGTATTGCCTTTTCCCTGAAGACGGATGACATTCTCGCTATCCTCACCCAGCAGAAATTCCGCGTCTCGATGCCGGAAATCACCGCCATGATGCGCGCCCCGGAGCATAAAAATTTCCGCGAATGCGGCGACCAGTTTCTGCGCTATTTCCTGCGCGGGCTGACCGAGCGCGAACACGCGAAATCCTGATATGCCTCCCCGGCTTGCGGCGTTAACGCCAGAGCCAGGCTCCCCGAATGTACGGCCCTGTAGCCTGACCGGGGTAGCCCGGCTAAGCGTAGCGTAAGCCGGGAGTTCTCCGCGCCAGTCTGGGTTATTTCACTTCTTTAAAACCCTGTGATTTCAACATTTTTTCCGACTCGCTCAGCGAAATAAACTTTTGCGAACAGTCGGTAAAGCTGGCCCCGGGTAATTGACACAGCTCGCTGATTTTAGCCTGATTAAAGTCGATGGAGAGGTGTTCCTGCGCGGCGCTCTCTTTATAGTCGACGCTGTGGGAGACGCCTTTGATTTTGCTGTAGGCCACGCCGATAGGATCGATGATCTTGCGCGCCTGCTCTTCGTTACTCACCCCGAGTGATGTATAGGGAATAGTATTCTCCGCGTCCTGGCGGGTAACGACATCGTCTTTGTAGTGATAGGTATAGGTCAGGTCTACGCCGTTCATCGTGTTGTGAAACGTCTTGACCTCATCTTTGTTGTTATCGCAGCCGACGAGCGCGGCCATCATTAACGTTGCGCCCAGAGCGGCGGTAATCCTGCGGTTAAATTTCATTATCATTCCTTGTTAATCAATCATCATCTCTAATTGTATACAGAGTTGGGCGATAGCGCTGAGCGTCTCCTCGGAAGTCGCCGTTTCGCGCTCGGCCAACTGGTGGAGCAGGCGCGCGAGATGATTAAATCCGCCGTTGGTTAAATCGTCGCTCAGCGTCATCGCTTCGCGAAAAAGGCCCTTTTGCTGATAGCGCAGGCCGTTGTGCATAATCTGGATCAGCAGCGCCCGGGTGCGCTGCAACAGCGTCAGGGCCAGCGACCGCGGCGGCAGGATATCGCCGGCAGGCAGCGGCCCAACGGGAAGCGGTTCCGCGTTCAGCGCCCAGCCGCGGGTGCGGGTCATCATTACCAGCGGCTCCAGGCTAAGCTGCCCGCGGCTAAAGGTGACCATCCCGGACACCATCACTACCGGATCGTCCGCCTGGCTGAGCAGCGCCGCCATTCGCTCAACGGCATAGGGCGCGCTGGCGGCGGCGGGAAGGGACAGCAGCAAAACGTTGTCTTGCCCTTCGCCGCTGAGAACCTGCGCATCCAGCGTTTGCCGGGCGGCGTCCCATCCGACGGCAAGACAGGCATCCACCGGCAAAATAAACAGATTATCCACCTGATTAAGCGGACGCACCCACGCCGGAGGGCGCTGGCGCAGATACTCACGCAGCGCCGCAACCCCCGGCTGGCGCAGCGGCGCGCTGAGCAAAAGCCAGGCCTCTTCACTGAGCGGAATGTTGCTGCTCAGGCGGTGGCGCGCGCTCAGCAGCAGTTCGCCGCTGGCGTTGCGGCTCGCTGATTGAGTAATTATCTGCCCGCCCGCCAGCGCGCCGGCCTGGAAGCTAAACAGGCGGCGCTGCCACAGCGGGCTTTGCGCCCGTTCCGCCAGCGGCCAGCTGCGCGACAGATGCATAATGCTGCCGGTATCCGGGTCGCTAAACCAGATGCGTAAACCGTAGCGGTGATTATCCTGCCAGCTGCGCATTCCCAGGGAGATAAGTCGCAAATGATCGAGCAGCGCTTCACCGGCGATACCCTGGCCCACCACGGTGCGCCACGGCAGGGGCGGCGTCTGGTCGGCATCGGCAAGCTGCGCCATTCTGTCGGCGCTCTCAAGGCGGGCGTTAAGTCCTGCCAGCTGGCTGAGAAGCTGTTCAGGATGGTAATGACTGGCGCGCTGCTGAAGGGCCTCGACGCCTTCACGAAGCTGAGCAAGCGCGCCGACGACCCAGCGCCAGTTTACCGTCTGCGCCGCGCGCTGCGCCCGGGTGAACGCAGCCTCGAAGCCAATAGGCGGCTGGCTGACGCCGCTTTGCCACAGCAGTTGGCTGAGCTGGCGGAGGCTTTGTCGACAGGCCTCGCCGTCAGGGGTATCAAAAGGCCCTCCGCGGGCGGCGGCCTTGCGGCTGCGCGTTTGCCAGACCAGGTGCGTAAAGCCAGGCTGCTGGGCTTCGGCATCGGTAAAAGCCTGAACCGCCAGCGCCACGTGTTCGCACAGCGAGCCGTCGACGCAGTCGCAGCGGGCAAAACGGATGCTGCTGCGGGAATAAAAACGCACATCGCTCATCGGCAGCTTTGCCGAAGGCGTTTCGTTAGGTCGGCAGAATAGCTCCACCGCGACGCCTTTATCCGCAAGCTGCTGCGCCCGCTTCAGAACGGACTCGGGGAGAGCGGCCAGTTCCGCTTGCCACAGTCCCGGATGCCAGCGTTCGCCGCTCTCCGGTTCCCCTTCGGGATGCTCATCACCGGTATTGGCGCGCTGGTAGCTGAGGATCAGCATCACACGATGACGACACATGCCGCTGGCGCCGCAGGTACAGCTGGATTCTTTGAGCGCCTGGCCTTTTGCCAGCCGGGTGCGGGTGCCGTCGTGAAATACGGCGGTCAGGGTGCCGTCTTCATCCTGCGCAAGCTCGGGGATATTGCCGTTATCCAGCTCTTTCTGGCTGCGTTTTACGAATCCGGCGTTGCTTAGCGCCATGAGCGCCTGCGGGGTGAGTTCCAGTAATTCGGGGCGTAAAGGCATCATGATTGTAAATTCTCCGCCAGCCAGGAGGCCAGCTCGCCGGGCGTCATGGCGGCGATTTGCGCCCCGACGTTAACCAGCGCCTGGGCCATATCGTGGTCATAACAGGGGGATGCCGAACTGTCTAACGCCGCCAGCCCGAGGACTTTAGCGCCGCTTTGCACGCTCAGCTTGACCTGATTAATCAGTAGCGAGTTCGCCCCGCCTTCGAAAAAGTCGCTCACCAGCACGATGACGCTTTTTTGCGGTTGTTCAATCAGCTGTCGCGCATATTCAACGGCCTGGGCGATATTGGTCCCGCCGCCGAGCTGAACTTTCATCAGCAGCTCTACCGGGTCGGCAACGTCGTCCGTGAGATCCACCACGCTGGTATCAAACGCCACGAGGTGCGTACGAATGCCGGGCAGCTGCCATAAGCAGGCCGCCATAACCGCCGAATGGATAACGGAATCCACCATCGAACCGCTCTGATCGACCAGCAAAATCAGCTGCCATTTTTCGCTGTGGCGTTTAATACGGCTGATAAACTTAGGCGATTCAATGTACAGCTTGCTGCGCTGCGGGTCCCAGTGCTTGAGGTTGGCGCGCAGGGTATTCTTGAAGTCGAAGTTGCGCGCCAGCGGGATACGCGAGGGGCGGCGCCGATCGCGCGCGCCGGAAAAAGCCTGGCGCACCTCTGTCGCCAGCCGGGCCATAATTTGCTCTACCACCTGGCGCACCAGCTTGCGGGCGGCGTTCAGCACGTCTGGATTCATCAGATGTTTAGTATGCAGTACCGCTCGCAGCAGGCTTTCGGAAGGCTCGATACGTTCAAGCACTTCCAGATTGGTCACCACCTCATCGATGCCGTAGCGCAGTACCGCATCGCTCTCCAGCCGCTCGATAACCGGCTGCGGAAAAAGCGAGTGGATAGCGTTGATCCATTCCGGCGTCGTCAGGCTGGAATCCTCCAGTCCACCCTGGCGCTCGCCTCGCCGTAGTCGCTCCGGATCGCGGCCGTAGAGCCACTCCAGCGCATGGTCTACCTGACGGGCATGCTCATCAAGGCCGCCGAGGCTGTTTTCGGCGGCCTCGCCCAGAATCAGCCGCCAGCGCTGGAGCTCCTGGGTTGCCAGAATATCGGATAACCTGTTCATTAGCGTACTCCCCAATGGCGTAGCGCGGCCAGCGCCTGCTGTTCCAGCTGCTGATGATAGATTAACTGCTCCGGCGAGCAGGCAACCGGCGCCTGTAGCGCAGAGGTCGGTAGCATGGACATGTGATAGTGATCGAGCACCTGGCGGGCCAGCTCGCCGCGTTCCCGAGGCGGCAGCCACGCCATCGCCGCCCGCAGATCCGGCAGCGCGAGAATAAACTCATCGTCCGCCAGCCGGGCGAGCAGCGCGCTGAATCCCGCGATAAAAGCGGGCTGACAGGCGAGCTGATGGCGCGCCAGCGCCAGCATACCGTGGACCGCCTCTCCCAGACGCTGCGGAGAGAGCTGCGTCAGCAGGGTCAGCGCTGCTTCAGCGGTTGCCGCGGGATGCTCAAGACGAATCAGCGCGCCGAGCGCCGCGCCGCGGTCGAGCGGTGCGGCATCTGCGGCGTGAATTCGCCGTTCAAGCAGCGCCAGGGCGGCGCTGAGCGAAACTCCCGGTAAAACGCTGCCGCTGTGGAGATCGCGCAGGATGTGGCACAGGGTGCGCCAGCTATGCAGATGGGCGTGAAACTGCTGCTCGTCGGCAACGCCGCTGGATTCGCAAAGCCACAGCGTCCGGTCAAGCGCCGCGCAAAGCGTGATTTCCAGCACCGCGGCGTTTTGCATACCGCTGCTCTCATCTTGCTGCCAGAGGGCGTAAAGCACCTCCAGCGCTGGCCCCATTTCGGCAAACTGGCTCTCTTCGGCAATCAGCTGCGCCAGCTGTTCCAGCATCTGCTGGCTGAAGGTGGAGAGACCCGCCAGCGCGGCCTGATTCAGGCTGGCGGCCAGGCTTTTGATCCCCCCGGAGGCCAGAATAGCCGCTTCCAGCCGCTGGCGCGCGGCCTCCGCCAGGGAAGCGCCGTAGCGGGAGGCCTCGATCAGGACCGCGTGCTGCTCCAGGGTTGGAAATAGTCGCCAGCGCTCTTCGCCATCGCCGGAAAGCGTCACCGCGCTGCCCGTTTGCTGCTGGAAACCGGGAATGTCAAGGATGGCCAACCGGTGTAAGACCTGACTTTTTGCTAATCCCTCGGGCGTATAGCGATTGATGTTCAGGTTTGCCGGTACGGCGATCCCGACGCGCGCCAGCTCGCGATCGACGTCCTGCGGCAGCGGCGGCAGCGGCGTTCCCTGAGCGAGCTTGCCGAAACCGGCTCCCGCCAGCGCATCCACGATGGTCAGCAGAATCGGATCGGTTTGCGGATGAATCACGCCGCGATAGCTCCACGGTAGCGGGGCATTGAGCGCTTCTTTGATTAACGAGCCCGCCAGCGCGTCAAGCCAGTCGCAGCGCAGCGGCTGGGTATGGCCGCGTATCTGCGCCAGCGCCATTGCGCGCAGGTGGGCGGCAGCGAAATCGGCCGTTGAGGCGGGAAGGCGATGCTGGCGCAGGCGGGCGAGGATAGTTTTCAGCAGCCGTTCCCCGGCCTGACGCAGGCCCAACTGCCAGCACCAATTTTGCCAGACCGGCGCCGGCATCCCGGAAAGATAGCCCGCCAGAACGTCCAGCCGTTTTTCGCTATAGGGGGTGAGGTAGCAGCCGGTGACGGCGTCGGGCGTCGGTGGCGGCGGGGATTCAGGTTCCTGCGCTGGCGCCCGGCAATTCCGCCACAGGGTAGCCAGCGCCGGGGCGTGCCAGCCGCCGCAGACCACCACGACCGGGCCGTCATTTTGCTGCATGGCCCATGCCACCCAGCGGGCCATCCAGGCTTCCCGCTGCCGGCTGTTTTCTCCGCCGCTGCTATCGCCGCGCAGCTGGATAAAGTACGTTTCCAGCGCCTGCTCCAGTCCGGCGCGCTGGGTTTCATCTTCGAACAGATGGTCCCACAGCGCGTCGGTATTCTCCATTCCGCTGGCGGCAAACAGGCGCTGCTGGTCATCGGCGCGGCGAGCGTCAGAGGCATCGCTGTCATCCTCTCTTTGCGCCCAGACCGGTAAATCGATAAAGCGAATATGCGCGCCCGTCGCCCGGGCGCTCAGCAGCGCCTGCCACTCGGGGGAGAATTCGGCAAACGGCGTCCAGGCACCGCGTCCCGCCGCGCCGCCCTCCTGAGACTGGCAGTAGCTGTAGATGGCGATGGGCAATTGATGGGGTAAAAACAGCTCATCCAGGCGCTGATTAAAGTCCACCGGACCTTCAATCAGAACGTAGCGCGGACGCGTTTGTTCGATGCGTTCTTTTACCAGCCTGGCGCAGGCCGGGCTGTGGTGTCGAACGCCGATAATTAACGGCTGCTCTGGCATGCGTGTTCCCTCACGGCAGGCGGTGGCGGGCCTGATAATAGGCCTGCCAGTGGGCTTCTTTATGCGTGCCGACGCGCTGCTCAAAATAGCGGCGCAGGCGGGCGCGGTCGTCCTCGTTATCTTTGACGATTGTACCGGCGATGCAGTCTACCAGGTCGGCGGGCTCTCCGGCGCGAGCGGCCAGAAACCAGGCACGCACGCCGACGGCGTGGGCGACGTTAACCGCTTCGGCGGTGGACATAATCGCGTTGAGAGTATCCATTGAGGTTTTCTTTCCGCCCTCGGCGCGCAGATCGCGGAAGGTCTGGACCAGCAGTTCCAGTACGGCATCGGGCACTTTATGCGGAATGCCGCTATGCGCCAGCAGGCGGGCCGACGCGTTAGCCACCAGCTCCAGCTCCTGCTGAAAATCCATGATTGGAAAGACGGTTTCGAAGTCGAAGCGACGTTTGAGCGCCGCGCTCATTTCGTTGACCCCGCGATCGCGGGTATTGGCGGTCGCAATGATATTAAACCCGGCGCGGGCATAGAGCAGGCTATCCTCACCGCTCAGCTCCGGGATCGCCATTACCCGGTCGGAAAGCATCCCCAGCAGGCAGTCCTGAACCTCCAGCGGCGTGCGGGTTATCTCTTCGAAGCGGACGATTTTCCCGTCGCGCATGCCTTGATACAGCGGTGCGGGCACCAGCGCCTGGGTCGAGGGTCCCTGGTTGATCAACAGCGCATAGTTCCAGGCGTACTTGATTTGATCTTCGGTAATCGACGCACCGCCCTGAATGGTGAGCCCGGCATCGCCGCAGACGGCGGTGGCCAGCAGCTCTGAGAGCAGCGATTTTGCCGTGCCCGGCTCACCGACCAGCATCAGGCCGCGTCCGGTCGCCAGCGTGACCAGCATCCGCTCGACGGCGGCGGGGCTGATAACCACTTTACGGCTGATGTCGCGAGCGCTATCGCCGAGGATAAACGCGCGCGCCGCAGGCAGGCTTAACTGCCAGCCGGGCGGGCAGGGGAAAGGGTCATTCTGTTGCAGCCGCGCGAGTTCATCGGCGTAGAGCACGGCGGCTGGGGGGCGCTGAAGATGTTTTTCCTGTTGTATCATCGTTTCTTCCTTAAAGAGACAGCGGTAATCGTTAGACCTTTATTTATGCGCAGCAGATTGCGTGAGGTGCTTTATTTCTGAGCTTGATATATCGGATTATGTTTAACGCAACATCTTCCTGCGTATCTTGTAGTTAAAAAGGCACATTAGGTTCGTGGGGCTAAAAAGCCAATATTCGACTCATGCGGTGAGTCGAATATTGTTGCTAATTGACTCACCTCGTTTGTCGCACTAGCGGGAAATAATCTCTATTGTGCTTAGCGCTTCGCTGAGATCCTGAGGATCGAGCCGGGAAAACGCAACGGGTTGTTCGCCGTAATAGAGCGTTATCGCGCCAAACTGCTGAGGAGCTTTAGCGTCTATGCTGTAGTGAACAAATCCCGGCGTGATTTCCAGTATCAGCCGATGCTGAGCAACATCGTAACAGAAATAGCTTTCGCTACCTTGCCACCAGCCCCGGCGGCGGATCCCCAACAGCTGTCCGCAGGTGGTTGATTTGCCCTGCCAGCGCGTTAGCTTGCTGACTGAAGTTTCTTCCGGCAGCAGCAGGAGAGTATGGCGGGTCAGCTGACGGAACGGCGGCAATAGCTGGTAATCGGCAAAGAGTTGTTCAAACGCCGCCCGCGTCAGGTCGTCCATTTCCAGCGGATGAACGATGCCGAATAGTGCATCTTCCGGCAGCGTGATGGGCTCATCCTGGCCGTCGCAGAACTCCCCCTCGGCCGCGATGCGAAAAGCGGCGAGCAGGCGACGAGGCTCATTAGCGGCGTACACTCCCCATACCAGGCGGCGGGTCACATTGTGGGTCAGCGGGTGGTCGACGAACAGCGACTGAAACTCCGCGCGCGTCCAACGCCGCGCCAGCCGCAGGGCATTTTCCAGATGCGGTAGCAGGCGTTTCGCCACGCGAGCGGCATCTTTTTTCAATCCTTTCAGCCGGAGCAGCGCTTCCGCGGCTTTTGTCTGGTCATCTTCGGCGCGCAGGCGTGGGAGGCTCTTTTGCCGCGCTCCCTGCTGGTCATAAATCACCGGCTGCAGATTTTCATCAAAGCGCACGCTAAAGCTGCGGGTACCGAAATCAAAGGTCAGCGCACCGGGGTTATCCAGCCCCAGCGTCGGCGTAAGCCGATCCTGCAGCTGCTCTTCGCTCAAATCGCGCGCTTCGGCAATCTCTTGCAGACAACGTTCCGCGCTGTCGCGCAGCGGGCGGGATTTTGCCCGTTGCGAAATATGGTCCAGCTGCAGCAGCGACATATCGCTGCCGATGCGGGTCAGAAGATGCAGGCCGCTGGCGGCGCGGGCAGATTTCCCTTCCTGCGGCCAGGCGAGAATAAGCAGGGTTAAATCACGCACCGTGCTCTCATCGCCAAAGATCCCCAGCGTCTGAAAAGCCCAGTTCTCTTTGCCGGGCGCACCGGCATTCTGCCAGGCTTTGAAGAGATCCCAGGCGAAAGCGGCCAGCGATTGGGGCTGACAGGCGGCTTTGACTAAATCCAGCCCGCAGTAAAAGTGGCCGCCCTGGGCGAAGCGCAGCATATCGCCGAGAATTTCCAGCGCATCGTCGGTCAGCGGCTGATCGTTGCTGAGAAGCCGCGGCCTGCGCCAGAGCGCGGGCTGCCAGAAATCCGGCGCTTTCGGCGTGCGGGCCGGATAATTATCCAGCGGATCTTGCGTCAGCAGCTGCTCCAGCGCTGGCCATAGCCTCGGTTCGTGCCAGCGTTGCGCCACCGTTTGCAGCTGCGCGTGATGGCCTTCCTGATACAGCAGACGCAGGGCGTTAATGGCCGCTTCGCGGCTATCGCCTGCTTTATCGAACGCCAGCGGAATTAACGCGGCGGCGGCGTGTTCCGGCCATCGCAGTAGCCACTGGCGGGCGAGATGGCTCTGTGCCTGAAAGCGCCGCCAGACGCGGGCCACCGGCAGCGCCAGCTCCGTTGCGCCGAGATGCATCAGCAGCGGAAAGATCTCTTTTGGCCGATGCCGGAGCGCCAGCAGCAGGCCGGGCAGGGCGTCAGTCCCGAGGATGCTCAACAGGTATTCAGCGCCGACAAATTTGAAATTTTCTTCATTAATGCGCTGCCAGAGCGTTACCGCCTGCTTGCGGGGGAGCTGCATAAGCAGATAAAGATTCCAGCACTCGTTGGGGTGATAGCTTTCTTCGAGATAGTCTCGCCAGGCTTTGAGAAGCGCTTCGTTATCGCCGCTGTGCAGCGCTCTGATAGCGGCTTTATCCCAGCCTGTTTTAGTCCTGTATGCGCTGTGCCACGGCGACCCTAAATGCCCTTGCTGTCCATTCAAAGTATATTGATGAAAAAGATAATCCATATCCTGAAAGCCCAGCTCCTCTAATACCACCTCACCTTTGCGGCTAATGCGCTCATGCAACGGCAGGTTGTTAAAGAAGCAGGCCGGTTTGCCGGCGGCCAGCGCCTCCCGCTCTCCAGGCTGCCAGTACTCCTGCGGCGCAAGCTTCAGCGGCGATAGCGCAAAACGCGGCGCGGCGGCTTTTTTCTTTTTACTGCGCCACGGCGGCGAGAGCAGAATTTCCGGCAGGCCGGGGTTATCGACGGCCACCGTGACGCCTGCAGGCAGCGATTGTTGGAACGTCGCCAGAAGTTCCCGCGCCTGCGCGCTTAGCCAGGGACTAACCTGTTCGGCCAGCGGCGGATGCGTATTCAGCAGCGTCCGGAGCAGCATTCGCCAGCCCTCTGCGCGTTTTTTCTGCTGCTGCGGGAGCTTTTTCGCTTCAATATGCGGATAGCCCGGACGCGCGGGCGGCTCCGGTAGCGCCAGCAGCTCTGCCAGCGCCGCCAGCGTCGAGGCGGGAAAGTGTCTGGCATATTTTGCCACGCGCAGCTGGCTGGGCTTGTTTTTATCCGCCACCAGCAGCAGCAGGCGAATAACCTGCGGATGGTTGATTTGCGCCAGCAGGCTACCGCAATCGTCTTTGTGCGCGTAAATCGCCAGCCTGGCGACTGCCGCCAGCCCCTGTTCACGCAAAAGCGCGGCGCAAGCGGCATAGCCGTAGCGGTTTGCAAAATAGCCATCGCTGTCCTGGCGATCGGTAAAAATATCACTCGACCAGGTTTCCTCAAGCTTCGCCAGCACGGCCGGGTCGGTGGCGACGGCTTTAAGCCACTCTTTTGACGACCGCCAGGAGTTGTCAATGCAACGTCCGGCTATTTGATTGGCGATATCCGGCCTTTCCGGCAGCAGCAGGGCGATAAACGGCTGGCGATAAAATGGCGTTTCGACCAGGCCGGCAATAAGCTTTTCGGCGCAGCGTTGCCAGACGACCTCTTCCGCCAGCGACAGATGTTTGCGCAGACGTAGATCGAACTCGCTATAGGTTTCAGAGTGGAGGCCGTAAACGTTCTCTTTCTGCGGATGACTGAACACCCATTTGCGCGGCGGGTATTTACTATGGCCCGCCGCGATATTCTGCCGGGCAATCACCACCTCGGTCGCGTACTCGACGCCGTGCAGCTGGACGATTTCATCCAAAAGCGCCGGGCTATCCTCTTCAGCCAGACGAGTCAGCACCGCCAGCGCGCGGGCGGGCATTGCCGCGCTGGCCTCGCCCACGCAGCGCATCGCCTGCGCAATCGCCTGTTGCCACTCAGCAGTACATTGTTCAGCCTCCCAGGCGAGGGGCTGACTGCGGGAGGCAATATCGTTCGCCAGCCGTTGAAGTCGTTCCACTTTGACCAGCGGCACCGGCTCGCCCGGCCAGCGGCGATGGCTTAACGGCGTCTTACCTTTTTTAAAGGTCAGCTCCAGCTGCGCGTCATCCGCCAGCCAGGGTGGGGTTAGTGCGTTGTGCATAAACGTTCCTTGTTCTATTCAAATAGCCCTTCAATATCGTTGATCAGTTCGCTGAGGGCGACTTTATCCAGCTCCGAAAATCGAGCCTGCTGCGGAGCGTTGCCGCCCCAGCCGTACTGCCGGGCATTTCCGGCGTACAGCCAGACTTTGCTTAATAGCTGCTCGGCGCTGAGCTCATCCGGCAGCATGCCCACGGCGAAGCCTTCGTCGATTTCCATTACCAGCGCCCGCTGTCCCAGCGGTTTTAGCATCCAGCCGATCCAGCCAGCGTCCTGCGGCTCGCCGCGTAGCCAGCCTTTGTTCGCCAGCCCGATGACCCGGCCACTCGGGCACTTGCGTCCGGCCCAGCGGGTCAGCTCAGTGGCTGCAAGCTCGGCAGGTGTTAGTGTGTAGCAGTTGCGGTCGAGCTGACGGAACGGCGGCAGCAGTTCGTAATCGGCAAATAGCTGACCAAAAGCGGCGGCATCCTGCGGCGTCATTTCCAGCAGATGCGGAAGTCCGATACGAATGTCGCCGTCCGGCAGAGGGAAGAGATCGTCATCGGCATTGCTGTAGCTGTTGTCTTCCGCCACGCGGAAACAGGCCTGCAGGCGGTTGTCCTCACCGTATACGCCCCATACCAGGCGACGGGTGAGATGGCGTACCAGCGGATGGTTGACCAGGAACAGGCGGAAGTTCTCCGGCGTCCAGCGGCGGCGCTGGCACATGGCCGACTCCATCCGCGCGATTTGCTGGGCGGCAATCGTGCGGGCATCTTTTTTCAGGGCCTTGTAGCGATTGACAGCCTCGGCGGCGAGCGCGTTATCGTCGCTTTTATTCGGCTTCGGCAGATCTTTCAGACGGCTGCCGTTTACATCCCGGACGTACGGCTTGAGCGCTTCATCAAAGCTCACGATAAAGCGCCGTGGGCCAAAATCGAGGGTGAGCTTACCATCCTCATTCAGACCCAGATCGGGCGCCAGGCGGTCTTCCAGTTCTTCCACGGTCAGCCCGCGGCTTTCAGCGATATCGCCGATTTTCTCTCTGGCGCGTTCCTGCAGGGCTTTGAATTTTAGCTTCTGGGCGATGCCGTTAAGCTGCATCAGGGCGATATCCGTGCCGATGGCGGCGAGAATATCTAATCCGACGGTGGCGCGCTTATGCTGAGATTCGCCGGGCCAGGCGCGGATCAGCGGCGTCAGGGCCCGGGCGGTATCATCGTTGCCGAAAATCCCGAGCGCGGTAAACGCCCAGCTCTCTTTCGATGGCGCTCCGGCGGTTTGCCAGGCGCTGAACAGATCCCAGGCAAAGGCGGCAAGTGATTCGGCAGTACAGAGATCTTTAACCTGCTGCAGGCCGGGATAAATCCCCTCCTCTGACGGGAAGCGCAGCATTTCGCCGAGCGCTTTTAAGGGGCCATCCGGCAGAGCCAGGCCATTTTCCCGCAGCAGCGGACGCGTCCACAGCGCAGGCTGGTAAAATGCGGGCAGCGGCGGAATTTTGGTCGGATGGTTATCCAGCGGATCGAGGGCGAGCAGGGCGCTAACGGCCTCCGTTACCGCCGGCTGATTGTAGCGCCGGGCGACCTCTTCAAGCAGCGGCTGATGGCCGTTATCCACCAGCATACGTATCGCCAGGCGCGCGCTGTCCTGCGCTTCGCCCGCTTTGCCGAGGGCGGCGGGCAGCAGGCCGGTAATCGCATGTTCAGGATAGGCCAGCAGCCATTCGCGCGCGCCTTCACGCAGCGATTTAAGCTTGTTAAAAGCGCGGGCGATGATGGGGGCCAGTTCGCTGGCGGCAAACCAGATCGCAACCGACAGGTTTTCCTGCGGATAGCGTGAGAAGGAGTGGATAAAGCCCGGCAAACCGGCGAGACGCAGGTGCGCCATCACAAAGTCTGCGCCGGTGTGGGGCTCCTGGCTGAGCGCGTTCCAGGCCTGTAGCGCCCGTCCGGCGGGCAGGGCGGCGAGCATGTACAGCTTCCACTCTTCCTGGCGATAGGTATGGGCATTCTTAAATTCCGCAATCAGCGCCGGATAATCCTGTCGTTGCCAGGCATCGAAAGCGGCATCGGAGACATCTTCATAGCGATTTTGGCTCCGGTTCCAGCTGTGGAAACCTAAGCAGGACAGGAGCTCCTTTTCATCTTTTTCTTTGCCATTATCGAGCTGGCGGGCATACCAGCTACGCTGTTCGAGAAGCTGTTTACTTGCCTCTTCCGTCAGCATACAGACCGGCTCTAATGGGAGCGGCGGCAGATTCAGCTGTGCAATGGGGGATTTTTTCTTTTTCGCCGCCCAGGGGGGGATCACCAGCACCGGCGGGAGCATATCGTCGCGGGCGCACTCGGCCTGCTGGCTTAACTGCTGCTGGCAGGCTTCCAGTAGCGTCGCGGCCTGTGCAGAGATCCACGGCACAATTTCTCCGACCAGCCCCGGCTGCCCGCTGAGCAGGGTCATCAGCATAATGCGCCAGCGTTTCTCTTCTTTCTGCGTCAGCAGTTCAGCCAGCGCCGCCAGCGCGGCATGCGGGAAGCGCGCGCTGGCCTGGGTCATCCGTTCGTGACAACGCTTACCCTGCTCGCTTGCGAGGATTAGCTGGCTCAGCGCCTGCGGATGGTTAATTTGGCTGACCAGCTTACCGCACAGATCGTCATGAACGTAGGGTGCGAAGCGGGCGATGCCGGCAACGCCCTGTTCGCGCATCACCGTCGCGTTCCAGACGCTGCCGTGGTAGTAGTCGTTAAACAGGTTCTCCGCCCGATAAGGCTCCAGCGCTTTGACGAGCTGCGGGTCGCGAACCACCACCTTCAGCCATTCCGCCGTTCTGATATTTTTATGCGCCAGCACCCGGCGGGTGATTTCGTGGACGATATCCGGGCGATCGGGCAGCAATAGCGCCACCAGCGGCTGCTGCCCGATGGGCATATCCGCCAGCGCGGCGATCAGTTTATTCACGCAGCGCTGCCAGAGCGGTTCATCGGCCTGAGCCAGATGCGCGCGCAGGCGCACGTCGAGCATCCCGGGCCCGCGCGCGCTGGTGGGTTCTGAAAGGAAGGTCACCTGCAGGGTCTGGTAATTGTAATCAAAAGCAATGTGCTGCAGGGCAATAAACGTCTCGACGGCGTATTCCAGTCCGTAGACGTAAACAATTTCGTCCATCAGGTCGGCATTGTCGCTGCTGCGCCAGCCGCGACGCGTGGCGAGGGCGAGCTGCACCGCCAGCGCAGCAGGGGAGAGCGGGCCATCGCTAAGGGCTTCGTTGATGGTTTGCTGCCAGTAGGCGGAACAGTCGGCATAGTCAAAGGTCACGGCTTTCCCGGACTGCTGGTGGATCTCTTTGCCGAGATTCATCAGTTCGCTATCTGCGGGCGCGGCGATCGGTTGACCGGGAAAGCGGCGTGAAGGGAGCACATCTTGCAGCAGATCATCTGACAAAGCCAGTTCGGCATCGTCCGCCAGCCACGGACGAGCTATGTCTGCAGGCACGGTGGCGCATGCGGGCGGCGGTGCAGCTGGGGTAGATGCCGGTTCCTCCGGCAGGCTGTCTGCCGCAGACGGCGTGGTTTCGCCTTGCTCAACGTAGCCTTTGCGGGTTTTTTCATTGATCAGCTTCTGCCCGGCCTTACTGGCCGCTGCCGCGTCGGCAAAGGTTTTAATCTGCTTCTGGCCGCTGGTACCCACCTTCCCCCAGCTCAGATGCAGTTCGTTATCCTGCTGCTCAACCGCCCAGAACTTATGTGATTTTTCATCCTGATAAATAAACGTTTTCATGGTTAAATCCTTTTAATCGAATAGCGATTCGATATCGTTAATCAGTTCGCTGGCGGCTATCTTATCGAGTGAAGAGAAGGGATATATCATTTTTCTTTGCCCTGCTTTATACAGACGAATATGGCTTATTCCCTGGGTCTTGCTGACCATATCCACCGATAAACCTACCGTAAATCCCGGAAACACTTCGAGTTCTACGTAGCCACCATCAACGGGTTTATAGAAGGTATAGACCCCGCCAGCATCGCGAACTTCACCCCGTTGCCAGCCTTTACTGACCAGCCCGGCCACTCGTCCGCTGAGGGCTTTACGTCCCGCCCAACGCTGGAGGTCGAAAGTTTCGGATTCTGCCTGGCTAAAACGGTAGGCGTTGCGATCGAGCTGGCGGAACGGTGGTAGCAGTTCATAGTCGGCAAACAGCTGGCCGAAAGCGGCGGCGTCTTCCGCGGAGATTTCCAGCACGTGCGGAAGGCCGATTTGCCCCTCAGGCAGGTTGATTGGGTTATCTTGCGCGTCACTGTAGCTGTTATCTTCGGCGATGCGGAAGCAGGCCAGCAGGACGTTTTCCTGGCTATAGACTCCCCAGACCAGGCGGCGGGTGAGATGGCGCACCAGCGGATGGTCGACGAGGAACAGGCGGAACTGTTCGGCGGTCCAGCGGCGGCGCAGGCACATCGCTGATTCAAGCCGCATGATCTGCTGGCTGGCTACCGTGCGGACGTCTTTTTTCAACTGCCTGTAACGACTGACGGCCTCCGCTGCCCGCGGTTCATTGTCGCTTTTGCCGGGCTTCGGCAAATCTTTCAGGCGGCGACCGCTTTCATCGCGCACAAAGGGTTTCAGGGCTTCATCGAAGCCGAGGGTAAAGCGGCGGGGGCCGAAGTCGAGGGGGAGGGTACCGCTGTCATCCAGACCTAAATCTGGGGCGAGACGGTCTTCCAGTTCGGCAATGGTGAGTTCGCGCTTGTCGGCAATCTGTTTGATTTTTTCCCGCGCGGCTTCCTGAAGTGCCTTAAATTTTATCTTCAGTGCAATGCCATTCAGCTGCATCAGGGCGATATCGCTGCCGATGGCGGCAAGAATGTCCAGCCCGACGGTGGCGCGTTTATGCTGAGATTCCCCCGGCCAGGCGCGGATGAGCGGCGTAAGGCGGCGTACGGTGTCATCGTTGCCGAAAATACCCAGCGCGGTAAAACCCCAGTTATCTTTGGCGGAACCGCTGACGATTTCCCAGCTCTGAAACAGATCCCAGGCAAAATCGGCCAACGACCGTGGCGTACAGGCTTCCTGCACCTGAACGATGCCGGGGTAGAGCGTCTCCTCGCGCGGGAAGGCAAGCATAGTGCAGAGATGGCGGATGGCATCATCGCTAAGCGCTTTTCCGTTGTGCAGTATCGGGCGATGCCAGACCTCTGGAGTACACCATTCGGGGAGTTTAGCGATTTTCAGCGGATAGTTATCGAGCGGGTCGGCGGCCAGCATTTCGCCCAGTGCTGTCATCACTTCCGGTTGGTTATAGCGTCGCGCGACCTGTTCCATCAGCGGCAGATGGCCGGAACTGACAAGAAAGCGCAGAGTCATCCGCGCATCTCCCTGCTCTTTACTCGATTTGCCCAGCGCCGCGGGTAGCAGGCCGGTAATAGCGTGCTCCGGGTAAGTGAGCAGCCAGCGTTCGGCGATATCGCGTAGGGATTTGAGCTGGCAGAAAGCGCGGGCCATCAGCGGAGCCGCTTCGCTAGCGGCGAACATTGCCGCCAGAGGAACGGCCTCTTTTGGGGCTATGCGAGCGTAACGCAGCAGGCCTGGCAGCGTCGGCAGACCAAAGCGGTGAACCACTTCATCAATCCCGGTAAGATGCAGGTGCGTCATCGCGTTCCAGATAGAGAGCGCTTTCTCTTCTGGTAGTCTGGCCAGGATTGACATATGTAGCGTAATGTAGCTTTCGTAATTGTACTTTTGCCGGGTGTTAAGTAACGATTCGTAATCCTCTTTTTCCAGCAGAGAGATGGCCGTTTTGCTGACGCCCCATTTGCAGTCAAATCTTTCCGGATCGGGGTTATCCCGGTCAAAATAGAAACTCTCGAAACCAAGATAGCGTAGGACTTCCGCCGTTGTAGGGACTTCCTCTTCCTGCAGCGGCTCAGGCTCAGGCCCCATTGATTCGAGCGGCAGCACTTGAAGCGTCAACGCCACAGCGGCAGTTTTTTTCTTTTTCGCCAGCCACGGTGGGGAGCGCAGAACCGGGGGCTGGTCGTCCGGGGAGGCGATTTCCTCCGTGGCGACCAGCTGCGGAAAGTGGTTGAACAGGAGCTGTTGTTGCTCCGCCGTCAGCCAGGGCCCCGCGCTTTCCAGCGCCTGCGGGTTGCCCAGAACGATCTGTTCCAGCAGGCGTAAATGTATCGCGTTTTTACCATTGACCAGCCCCTGAGTCAGCGCGTAAAGGGCGGCTTCCGGGTATTTCTTTGTAAAAGAGTCCAGATGGTCAGCGTCGCTGGCATTTTTATCCATCATAAGCAGCGTCATGACCTGAGGGTGATTAACTTCAACTAACGCGCGCTTAATCCGGTATTCATGTACCAGAGGCGTTAGTCGTGATAGCCCCGCAAGGCCCTGTTCCCGCAGCAACGTCTCAATGCAACGCTCGCTCGTACGGTAGTGGGTGAATAGATTCAGTTGCCGGAATCTTGCCAGTTGTTGCACCGCCTGCGGATCGGTGGCGACGATATTCAACCACTCCAGCTCGGGGAAGTCGTTATCAGGCGCCAGTTCGAGCGCCAGCCGATTGGCGATTTCGGGCTTTTCCGGCAGCAGAAAGGCGACAAGCGGGCGGCGACGTGGGGCAATCGATGGCAGGGCGGCGATCAGTTTATCGGCACAGCGCTGCCAGGTGGTCGCATCGGCCTGCGACAGGTGTTTACGCAAATGCAAGTCGATTTTGCTAAAACCATGCTCAAAACGCAGGTCGGTAATATTGTGACTCAGGGTAATAGCAACTAACGGCGACGTTTGCGCTGACTGGCCATTTCGCAGAATCATTAAGAGTCGCTCATAACCATCCTCAATCGCCTTGTTTGTGACGGGATCGCTGTTTGTTTGATCGGTCATCTGAACTTGCTGTAAGGCAATGACTAAGTCGACTGCGTATTCCACCCCCCGCTGTTGAACGATACCGTCCAGCCAGACATCAATACGGATAGGATAATGGAGGACAAATCTTGCGAGAGTCAGAATGGTATCGGAGAGTAGCGATCCTTCTGACTGCTGCTGTTTGATTCGTCGCATTGCTTCCTGTAGTGCCTGCTGCCATTCCCGACGGCAAGTGCTCGCATCGAAATGTTGCAGACAGGTGAGAAAGAAAGGGGTCCAGTGCTCACTTTCTTTAAGCATTTCCCACAGCGTGCAGTCTTCATTAACTGGCTTGAGCGGTTCATCAGTAAAACGGCGATTACTGTAGGCATTGGTCTCGTAATCTGGATCGAGAATAATCGGTTCGTCATCCTTTAGCCACGGCGGGCTGCCAGCGCTGGCAGCAGTTTGCTGCGGAGCCGGCATGCTGGCCTCCGCCGCGCTATTTTCGACGTAACCTTTTTTAGCCTTCTCATTAATCAGCTTCTGCCCGGCCTTACTGGCCGCTGCCGCGTCGGCAAAGGTTTTAATCTGCTTCTGGCCGCTGGTACCCACCTTCCCCCACCTCAGATGCAGTTCGTTATCCTGCTGCTCAACCGCCCAGAACTTATGTGATTTTTCATCCTGATAAATAAACTTTTTCATGACTAAGTCCTTTTAATCGAATAGCGATTCGATATCGTTGATAAATTCGCTGGCGGCGATAGCGTCAAGCGTTGCGAAAGCAAAGGTCGGTTTGCCGTAGTCAATATCGCCTTTGGTAACGATTTTCACTGTCTCGAACGGGATGAGTTCGTCGTAGGTGGTTTCTCCATACAGCAGCGAAAAAGGTTCCACTTCCAGCACAATATCGCCGCTGGCGGCGGGTTTGAACATGCCGCAGATGCTGCCGCCATCTTCTATTCGCTGCCAGCCTTTGCGCTCCAGTCCGACGATGCGCCCGGCCTGGCACTGGCGTCCGCGCCAGCGCGTTAATTCTGTGGCCCGGTTTTCGCTTTCAGTCAGGCGATAGTGGTTGCGATCGAGCTGGCGGAACGGCGGCAGTAGTTCATAGTCGGCATACAGCTGGCCGAAGGCGGCGGCGTCTTCCGCGGAGATTTCCAGCACGTGCGGAAGGCCGATTTGCCCTTCAGGCAGGCTGAACAGGTTATCTTCTGCATCGCTGTAGCTGTTATCTTCGGCGACGCGGAAGCAGGCCAGCAGGACGTTTTCCTGGCTATAGACTCCCCAGACCAGGCGGCGGGTGAGATGGCGCACCAGCGGATGGTCGACGAGGAACAGGCGGAACTGTTCGGCGGTCCAGCGGCGGCGCAGGCACATGGCGGTTTCCAGACGCTGAATTTGCTGGGATGCGATGGTACGGACATCTTTTTTCAACTGTCTGTAACGACTGACGGCCTCCGCAGCCCGCGGTTCATCGTCGCTTTTGCCGGGCTTCGGCAAATCTTTCAGGCGTCGGCCGCTTTCATCGCACACAAAGGGTTTCAGAGCTTCATCGAAGCTGACTGTAAAGCGGCGGGGGCCGAAGTCGAGAACCAGAGTGCCGTTGTCGTCCAGTCCGAGATCCGGGGCGAGGCGGTCTTCCAGCTCGGCAATGGTCAGTTCGCGCTTGTCGGCAATCTGTTTGATTTTTTCCCGCGCGGCTTCCTGAAGCGCCTTAAATTTTATTTTCTGCGCGATGCCGTTCAGCTGCATCAGGGCGATATCGCTGCCGATTTCAGCCAGAATGTCGAGCCCTGTAATGGCGCGTTTATGTCGGGATTCTCCAGGCCAGGCGCGGATGAATCGCGTTAAGTCCCGAGCGGTATTGTCATCGCCGAGAATACCCAGCGCGGTAAAGCCCCAGTTCTCTTTTGACGGGGCGCCAGCGGCTTCCCAGGCCTCGTACAGATCCCAGGCGAAGGCGGCCAGCGTTTCCGGGGTACAGGCCTCTTTTACCTGCATCAGGCCGCCATGGATAGCGACTTCACGCGGGAAGTTGAGCAGGGTGCCCAGATGGCACAGGGCATCGTCCCCCAGCGGTAGACCGTTGGTTTTGAGCTGCGGTCTGCGCCACAGCGTGGGCTGCCAGAATCCCGGTAGCGGAGCTGTAGTCGAGGGGTATTTAATCTGTGTAATATCATTCAGCAGCGCGGTTAATGCCGCCGAGACTGCGGGTTGATGATAGCGCTGCGCCACTTCTTCAATCAGCGCCCGCCTGCCGTTTTCTGCCAACAGGCGGAGCCCCAGCCGGGCGTCTTCGCGATCTTTTTTTGTTTTGCCCAACGCAACAGGAAGCAGCCCGGCGGCGGCATGTTCGGGGTATTTTAACAGCCAGTCGCGGCTTTCGGCGTGCTGCGTTTTTTTACGCAATAACCGCGCCATCGGCAGCGCCAGTTCGCTGGTGCCGCAGGAGGCAGTGAAGTGCCATAGTCGCCTGGGGTCTCGGTTCAGGCAGGTCAAAAAAGCCGGGACGGCGGCAGGGCCGAATATCGTCAGAATCTCAGATTCACCATAATAGTCCGTTTCGTTAATGATCTGATTCAGCAGCGAGATAGCTTGTTCACCGGGGAGATAACAAAGTTCTGCCAGGTTCCAGGAGGTACGCCTGTCCCCGCAATATTTTGCTCGCTCGGCTTTAAGCGTCGGAAAATCGTCACGCAGTAGCGCATCGACGGCGCTTTGTGGGATGGGCAATTTTTCATATTGCTCTTCTCCCGTTTTTCGCCAGTTCTCAAAGCCTAAACGCCACAGGATTTGCTGCTCTGGCGTTTGTGGCAGGAGCATGGGCTCCCAGCTTCTTTTTTCCAGCGGCGGTAAATCGATAAACATCGTTTGCCGTGTTGCCTGTCGTTGGGCTATCTGCCGATATTCACCGTTACTCTCGAGCATTTTTCGGGTAGGGGCGACAACCGCGGATACGGCAAGCGTGGGCAGATCAAACGCGGGGACGGCGGCTTTAGTTGTTTTCGCCAGCCACGGCGGCGTGACCAGCACCTGGGGCAGCGAGTCGGAACTGGCGCATGTCATCTGCGTCTCTTGCTGACGACAGCTGGCGAGTACTTCGACTGCCTGCTCGCTTATCCAGGGTAAGACCTGTTCTGCTCGTTCTGGCGCGGCGGCGATAAGCGTCGTTAGCGTCTGACGCCAGATGGGGTTTTCTTGTTCCTTCAGCAGTTCTGCATAAGCCGCGATAGCGGCGTGGGGATGCCTCTGGCTGGCTTTGCTGAGGTATTCCAGACGCTTGTTTTTGTCGCCAGCGCTTAAGATCAACAGCTTCAACGCATCGGGATGGTTAACTTTCCAAAGCCATTTACCGAGATAGTCGGCAACGTGGAGCTGCGGAAGTATCTCGCAGAGTTCCGCCGCATATTCTTCCTTCAGGACGTCGAGGGTGCGGCTCATTCCCTTTATGCCCCGGTCGGCCATTTGCGTTGCCGCGAAGCTGATATAGCCAAAGTTATTTGCCGGGAGGAACGGATAGTGGCGCAATGCCGCTATTGCATTGTCGTCCGTAACCACTGACTTTAATCTCCCCATGGCCGGGATATTTTGCCCGACGAAACGCAGCGCCATGTCGTTGGCGATATCCGTACGCTCCGGCAGTAGCAGTGCAATTAAAGGCTGCATAACGGGAGAGAGTGTTGGAATAGCGGCAATCAGTTTGTTTGCGCAGCGTTGCCACTCTTCTTCTGGCGCCGTGGAAAGATAGCCGCACAGGCGTGGGTGCCAGTTGGGGAGAGCGTTTTCCTCATCAAGAGGAATATCCCGCGTGAGGATATATTTGCATGCGGTATCGCTATATTTTTTCCACAGTTGCAGGGAGCAACAAACAATTTCCACCGTCGTTTCCAGGCCGTGGCGGGCAACGAAGCTATCCATTAAATCTGGCTCAAAGTGGCCTATATGCCAGAGTAACGCTGCTTCGGAAAGCAGGCTGCCTTCGCGTCGACTCGCCTTGAGACGCAGCGCAAGTTCAGCAAAAGCGAACTGCCAGTCTGGTGGGCAGGATGCGTATGCCGCTAAGGTGTTGTAAGCCTTTTTACTCGCGGCGATATCTTGCCAGAGCTGATCTTCAGAACGTGCATGGCCGGGGGGACGAGGCCGATCGCGGCGGCAACGGCTAAAGTGGTTAATCTGATCGGTAAGCGCAATGGACGCATCATCGGCAAGCCACGGGCGGTGATCCCCTACGGCAGCGTTTTGCATTCCATAGTTCTGATTTTGAGCGGTTGTCATAACATTCCCTGTATTTTTATCCAGTTCGGTGCTGATGCTAACAGCTATTGCCCTGGAACGCAGAGGGGAGGGGCGACAAGAATGCGATTTTCAGAATTTATAAAATGAAAAAGCGCTGCCGGAGCCGCGCGTTATGCCAGAGAAAACCTTTGATAGCCTACTGCAGGATAAGACGTGCGCGGACTCATCCGCTACTCAACCGCTTTGAATCCATCCTTGAGAATGAGGCGTTCAGATCGCGCCATCGAGAGATATTTTCCCGAACAATCAGTGATGTTTATTCCCGGCAGTTTACACAGCTCGCTGATTTTTGCTTTGCTGAAATCAATCGTCATATGTTCGCTGGCGCGATCGTCAAAATACTCAATAACATCGCTGACACCCTCAGTTTCCCGATAAGCCCCGGCAATTTGCTCGATGATCATTCTGGCATGTTCTTTATTTTTGGCGGCAAGAACATCATAGGGCAGGGTGTTTTCTGCCGTCTGGCGCAGGATGACATCGCCTTTATAGTAATAGGTGATTTTTACATCAACGCCGTTAAGATTGTTCGTGAAGGTCTGGTGTTGTTCTGGGGCATCACTTTCAGCAATCTTCTGCACAAACGTTTTATCTTCATTTTTATCGCAGCTTGCCAGACTGGCGCATAAAAAGAGGGCAACAAATAAGGGCTTCAATCTCGCGGTTGAGCGCATGGGAATTCCTTTTCCGCAAATCATTAGACTGTTGGATACTGTTGAACAGTGGGGCAGTATGAGGCGTGTCGGCAGCGATGAAAAGGCAGCAAGAGGATTTTCAGAATTTATAATAAAAAGCGCTGCCGGGGCAGCGCTTTATGCGGTATTACTTGACCTGCTGGCCTGGCTGGGCGCCGCTGTCCGGGCTTAACAGGAAGATATCTTTCCCGCCAGGGCCTGCGGCCATCACCATGCCTTCCGAGATGCCGAAGCGCATTTTACGCGGCGCCAGGTTGGCGACCATAACCGTCAGGCGGCCAATCAGCGCCTGCGGATCCGGGTAGGCGGAGCGGATGCCGGAGAAGACGTTGCGCTTCTCGCCGCCGAGATCCAGCGTCAGGCGCAGCAGCTTGTCGGAACCGTCCACGAACTCGGCGTTTTCAATCAGCGCGATGCGCATATCGACTTTGGCGAAATCGTCAAAGGTGATGGTGTCCTGAATCGGATCGTCCGCCAGCGGTCCGGTGACCGGCGCTGACAGCGCTTTCACTTCTTCTTTCGACGCTTCGACCAGCGCTTCCACCTGCTTCATTTCGATGCGGTTATACAGCGCTTTAAAGGCGTTAACCTTGTGACCGAGCAGCGGCTGCTGAATGGCCTCCCAGCTCAGTTCGCTGTTGAGGAACGCTTCGGCGCGGGCGGCCAGCTGCGGCAGAACCGGCTTGAGCCAGGTCATCAGCACGCGGAACATATTCAGGCCCATGGTGCAGATGGCCTGCAGATCGGCATCGCGGCCTTCCTGTTTGGCAACCACCCACGGCGCCTGCTCGTCAACGTAGCGGTTCGCCACGTCGGCCAGCGCCATGATTTCACGGATGGCTTTACCGAACTCGCGGCTATCCCACGCTTCGCCAATGCTTGCTGCGGCATCGGTGAAGGTTTTGTACAGCGCCGGATCGGCCAGCTCGGCGGACAGCATGCCGTCGAAACGCTTATTGATAAAACCGGCGTTGCGCGAGGCGAGGTTCACCACTTTGTTGACGATATCGGCATTAACGCGCTGCACGAAATCTTCCAGGTTCAGATCGATATCATCGATACGCGAAGAGAGCTTGGCGGTGTAGTAGTAGCGCAGGCTGTCGGCGTCAAAGTGGTTCAGCCAGGTGCTGGCCTTAATAAAGGTTCCGCGCGACTTGGACATCTTCGCGCCGTTGACCGTCACGTAGCCGTGAACGAACAGATTGGTTGGTTTGCGGAAGTTGCTGCCCTCCAGCATGGCCGGCCAGAACAGGCTGTGGAAGTAAACGATGTCTTTACCGATAAAATGATACAGCTCGGCGGTGGAGTCTTTCTTCCAGTACTCATCGAAGCTGGCGGCGTCGCCGCGCTTGTCGCACAGGTTCTTAAAGGAACCCATGTAGCCGATCGGCGCGTCCAGCCAGACGTAGAAATATTTACCCGGCGCGTTCGGGATTTCAAAGCCGAAGTACGGCGCATCGCGGGAAATATCCCACTGCTGCAGGCCGGACTCAAACCACTCCTGCATTTTATTCGCTACCTGCTCCTGCAGCGCGCCGCTGCGGGTCCACGCCTGCAGCATTTCGCTGAACGACGGCAGGTCGAAGAAGAAGTGTTCGGACTCGCGCATCACCGGCGTCGCGCCGGAGACGACCGATTTCGGTTCGATAAGCTCGGTTGGGCTGTAGGTCGCGCCGCATACTTCGCAGTTATCGCCGTACTGATCCGGTGATTTACACTTCGGACAGGTGCCTTTCACAAAACGGTCCGGCAGGAACATGCCTTTTTCCGGATCGTAGAGCTGGGAGATGGTGCGGTTTTTGATAAAACCGTTCTCTTTCAGACGCGTATAGATAAGCTCCGACAGCTCGCGGTTTTCGTCGCTGTGCGTGGAGTGATAGTTGTCGTAGCTGATGTCGAAGCCAGCAAAATCGGTCTGATGCTCCTGACTCATTTCGCCAATCATCTGTTCCGGGGTGATACCGAGCTGCTGCGCTTTCAGCATGATCGGGGTTCCGTGGGCGTCGTCGGCGCAGATGAAGTTGACTTCGTGGCCGCGCATTCGCTGGTAACGGACCCAGACATCAGCCTGGATGTGCTCCAGCATGTGGCCGAGGTGGATTGAGCCGTTTGCGTACGGCAGTGCGCACGTTACCAGTATTTTCTTCGCGACTTGAGTCATAGTGGGCATTACATCTTCTATTGTAAAAAGGGGGTTTGATGTTACCGCAAAGGCAATAATTTGGTAAGCCCAAAGCTTATGGTGGGGGAATTATTCCCTTTAAGGTAAACTTAACGCACAAGATTCAACTCACAATAACAAAGGAGTCGGGATGAGTTCGCAATCCCAGGCCAAATCCCCCGAACGTCTACGCGCGATGGTCGCCGGGACCCTGGCTAATTTCCAGCACCCAACCCTGAAACATAACCTCACTACGCTGAAGGCGCTGCATCACGTCGCCTGGCTGGACGAAACCGTGCATATTGAAATTCAGATGCCGTTCGTCTGGAACAGCGCCTTTGAAGCTCTGAAGGAGCAGTGCAGCGCCGAGCTGCTGCGCATTACCGGTGCCAAAGCTATTGACTGGAAGCTGACGCACAGCATCGCCACGCTTCAGCGGGTAAAAAATCAGCCCGGTATCAACGGCGTGAAAAATATTATCGCTATCAGCTCCGGTAAGGGCGGCGTGGGTAAATCATCGACCGCGGTCAACCTGGCGCTGGCGCTGGCGGCGGAAGGGGCGAAAGTCGGCATTCTGGATGCCGATATTTACGGCCCGTCGATTCCGACCATGCTCGGCGCGGAAGATCAGCGTCCGACCTCGCCAGATGGGACCCATATGGCGCCGATTATGAAGTTCGGTCTTGCCACCAACTCCATCGGTTATCTGGTGACCGACGATAACGCTATGGTGTGGCGCGGGCCGATGGCCAGCAAGGCGCTGATGCAGATGCTGCAGGAAACCCTGTGGCCGGATCTCGATTATCTGGTGCTGGATATGCCGCCGGGTACCGGTGATATTCAACTGACGCTGGCGCAAAATATTCCGGTTACCGGCGCGGTAGTGGTGACCACGCCGCAGGATATCGCTCTAATCGACGCCAAAAAAGGCATCGTGATGTTTGAAAAAGTCGAGGTACCGGTGCTGGGTATCGTGGAAAACATGAGCATGCATATTTGCAGCAACTGTGGGCACCACGAGCCTATCTTCGGTACCGGCGGCGCGCAAAAGCTGGCGGAGAAATACCACACCCAGCTGCTGGGCCAGCTGCCGCTGCACATCACTCTGCGCGAAGACCTCGACAAAGGGACCCCGACGGTAGTGGCGCGTCCGGAAAGCGAGTTTACCGAGACCTATCGTCAGCTGGCAGACCGCGTCGCGGCGCAGCTGTACTGGCAGGGGGAAGTTATCCCCGGTGAGATCGCCTTCCGCGCGGTATAGTCCACTCACTATCCTGAACCGTGCGGCGCAAAGCGCCGTGCGGTTTTTTTACCTCCGCCGAACGCCGTTTTCTTTCGCTAAAATAATCACTGCGCGAATGATAGTGGTGTTAAATATTACTTATTTTTATTCACATTTGCTGATGTTGAGATTAATCAACAAAACATACTCTTAACATTGTTTTCCCTCCGCGCTTGTGCGAGCTTAATTAGCATAGCAGTGACCTATTTTAATTCGCCGAAAGGAATTTTATTTGGCTTTATTATTTGGCGGAATGTGGTAGTCATCAGTCATACGTCAATAAAAACGATGGAAGGAAAATATCGCCGTACTACATTTCCGGAGTGCATGATGAATAATATTGCTCTAATCGTTAAGTTGCGGGAACTTCTGGTCATCTTTATGCATTCGCGCACGCTGCCGGAGAAAGCCGCTGACGCGCTGCGTTATTGTCAGGAAAATATCCCGCTGGCTGACCTTCCGATTGGCGCTTATGGTGAATATTGTGAAATTTATGAACAGATAGTTTTTTTATCGGATGATAAAAGTCGCACTGCGCCGGATGATTTACTGCGCAGCGGCGGGGATCTGATACTCAGTATTTTAATGCTCTACGAACAGGTCGCTGCCTATATTGCCGTCGAGGAGTTTATGCACAAACAAAACCGCTTTAACGAATAGCGCTTTAGCAACGATAAAAGATATGCCAGCGGCAGAATTTGTCCGCTGGCGTTTCGTTTTTAGCGATGATAGAAAATTTCGCCATCGTAGATTTTGAGGATTTTCCCCTCGGTTTCGGTAATCAGGACGTAGCTCCCGCCCATGTAGGTCCAGCGCGTGCCGGCATCCGGCGCCGGCAGATTGCGCTGCTGCCACTGTTTGATATTGTATTCTGGCGTCAGGTACAGCGGCGGAACGGTATCGCCGATGTGGAATTGTTTAAAGTCTGCGGTCACCCCGTCCAGCTCATATTTCTGAATGCCGTCGCCGGTCGCCGCCCACGCTCCGCTGGTGCATGCCAACAGTACGCCCAGAAGCATCATTTTTGTTTTACGCATAGTTTCCTCATTATTATCCTGGACACTCAATCGCAGCCTCGTATGATTCCTGATACCTCAAGGAAATGGCAAGCGTTGGTTTCGTTAAAAGTGTAAGCAAACGGTGAGGCAACGATGTTTTTCGCCTGGTTGCGCCTGTTTTGAGAATAATCCGGGTTCGGGAGTGTCTATGTTAAGGCTGGAAGATCTGGCTCTGTTTGTCCGCGCTGCGGCGCTAAGCAGCTTCAGCGATGCGGCGCGAGAGGCCGGGCTGCAGCCGGCGCAGGTTAGTGCGGCGATCAAGCGTCTGGAAACGACGTTGAATATTCGTCTTTTTGCCCGTTCAACGCGGAGCCTGCGCCTGACGCCGGAAGGTGAGGCCTGGCTGCCCTACGCCACGCAGATGCTCGATACGCTGCACGCCGGGCTGCAAAAAATCCGCACGCCGGATGACGAAGTTCGCGGTACGTTACAAATTGCCGTGCCGTCCGATCTCGGGCGCAACCTGCTTCTGCGTGTTTTTCGCGGCTTTCGCCAGCGTCATCCTGCGCTGCGTCTGCGGATCCTGTTTTCCGATCATCGGACCGACGTGTTTAAAGATCCGGTGGACGTGGCCTTTCGCTACGGCGATAACGACGATGCTTCGTTTATCTCCCTGCCCGTCGCGCCCGATAACCGACGAGTGCTGGTGGCTTCGCCCGGCTGGATAGCTGAAAACGGCGAGCCGCAAACGCTGGAAGAGCTGGCGCGACATAATGCGCTCACCTACGTGCTGCGCGGCAGGGCGTTTGACCGCTGGCCGTTGAGCCGGGAAGGGAAAGTACACCACGTGCAGGTTTCCGGCACTATCGTGAGCGATGATGCGGAGGTGATTCGCCGCCTGGCGATTGCCGGTGAGGGGATTGCGTACAAATCTGAACTCGACGTCGGCGACGATATTCGTGCAGGGCGACTCCAGGTGCTGCTGCCGCACTACCAGGGCGACGTGGTGCCGCTGAATATGATTTGCCCGCATCGCAAACAGCTTTCGCCTGCGGTACGGTTGCTGTATGAGGCGGTGAAAGAGGCGTGCGAAGCGGTTAATTCCAGCGCGCTCTCTGCGGGCCGGTAGCCCGGACAGGCGTGCCAGCGCCGCCTCCGGGAACGGTGTCGGGGTGAAGCATCGGCGTGGCTTTTCCCCGGTGGCGCTGCGCTGACCGGGCTACGAGTTCACAGCAATCTGCGGACAGGTAGCCCGGACAAGGCGCGTCAGCGCCGCCTCCGGGAGAACGATCGGCGCGAAGCTTAATGCTTCACCAGCGTGGCAAAGTAGTAGACCAGCGGAATCGCAAGGATCCACAGGCCGATGGGGATTTCCCGCCATTTGCCGGCGATGGTTTTGATCACGACATAAAACAGCAGCCCGCCGGCAATCCCGGTACCGAAGCTATTGGCAATCAGCGTAATCATCACCATCATCAGCACCGGCAGGCCGTCGGTGAAGTTTGCCAGATCCACTTTGCGCAGGCCGCTGAACATATTCAGGCCGATGAGGATCAGCGCAGGTGCGGTCGCCTCTTTCGGGATCATCAGCGCCACCGGCGTAAACAGCAGCATCAGGAGAAACATTACCGCCGCCGACAGCGCGGTTAACCCGGTTTTACCGCCGGCTTCCGCTGCCGCCGAGGATTCAATCAGCGCGGTCGCCGCCGGAATACCCAGCCAGGGACCTATAGCTGCAGCGATCGAGTCGACCATAAACGGGCGATTGATATGCGGCATATTGCCTTCTTCATCCAGCAGACCCGCTTCGCCGCCCACGGCCAGAGTGGTGCCCATCGTGGAAAAGAACTCTGAGGCGAAAAAGACGAACAGGAACGGCAGAAAGGCGATATTCAGCGCGCCCAGCATATCGATTTGCCCCAGCACCGGCGTCAGCGAATGCGGCATATCGATAAAACTGCCCGGGAGTCTGGTAACGCCCATCGGAATACCGACCAGGGTTGCAAAGAGAATCGCCCACAGAATCGAGCCGGGGATTTTTCTTGCCTGCAGGGCAATGGCCAGAAACAACCCGCAGAGCGCAACCAGCGCCCCCGGCGAAAGGAAATCCCCGAGCATCAGGGCGTTGGTTTTGGCGTTAGCCAGCACCAGTCCGGCGTTACGGAAGCCCAATACCGCGACGAACAGCCCAATGGACGCCGTCAGACCGAGCTTGATCGACTGCGGCACCGAACGGGTTACCACTTCACGCAGGCCGAATTTGGTCAGCAGGAAAAACAGAATCCCCGACCAGCAGGCGATACCAAGCCCGATCTGCCAGCCAATGCCTTCGCTGCCCGCCAGCGTGACGCCGACCAACACCGAACCGCCGATGCCCGGCCCGACGATAAACGGCAGGTTGGCATAAAACGCCATCAGCAGCGTGCCGCCGACGAACACCAGAATCGTGCCGGTGGTTGCCGCGCCTTTATCCATCCCGCCCACCGCCAGCAGGCCGGGGATAACCACCAGTAGATAGGCGGCGGCGAGAAAACCGGTGATGCCCGCGAGGCATTCGGTGCGCAGCGTGCTGCCGCGGGAATACAAGGCAAAACGGCGCTCCAGCCAGCTTCCCTGCGCGGATGAGTTAAGGGTATTGTCGGCCATGCTCAGGCTCCCTGATGTTTATTGTTGTGTTCTGTGTGTTCCGGGATTTCCCGGCAGTCTATCAGCGGCTCGACTATCTGGCGGGTGCTGCCGTCGGTCAAACCTAAATCTGTTAAATGCGGCCCGGCGTTACAGGCAAGGCAGGTACCCTCGATAGCCTTAAACACGCGATAGGGCGGCTCCCAGTCGGCGACTTCCGCGCTCAGGTCGCGAAGCTGGCGGAACTCTCTGGCCAGCTCCGGGGCGGGTAAGTCAGAAAGCATCCCGGCGATCGGCATCGCCACGTGGGCAAGGATTTTTCCCTGCTGCGACAGCGCCATGCCGCCGCCGGATTCGATCAGGCGGTTCGCCGCCAGCGCCATCTCGTCGGCATCGCGTCCGAGCACGACCAGGTTGTGAGAATCGTGGGAGTAGCTGGTGGCGATGGCGCCGCGCAGTTCGCCCCAGCCTTCCAGCAGCGCAATTTGCGGCGTCGCCTGGTGACGACCGTGGCGGTGCTTAACCCAAATCAGGCTAAATCCTTCCGGGATTTGCACCCGGCCATCCCGGACCTGCACCTCAACTTCTCCCCACTGGGTAAAGCGCGCGCCGCGAATATGCCGCAGACGGGCGACGCCGTGGCGAATGGCGCCAACGCGGAGGATAAAATCGTCAGGGCTGAGCGGCGGTATCTGCAGGGTATCGCGCGGCGGGGTAACGCCCGCCGCCGACGGAATGGGTTGAAGCAGGGCGCCATCGCGGGCAATCAGCTTACCGGCGACGTAAACTTCCTGCGCGTTGAGTCGGGATAAAGAATCGAAAACTACCAGATCGGCGCGGCGTCCGGCAGCAATCAGCCCCAAATCGTTACGCTGCAGACGGATCGCCGCGTTTAAGGTGGCGAAGCGCAGGACGTCGGTAGCCGGCAGTCCGTGCTCAATCAGCAGGTTGAGCAGGGCGATAATGCCGCCTTTTTCCAGCAGCATATCCGGCGGCACATCGTCGGTGCAGACGGTGATTTGCGAGGAGAGATGCGGCAGCGTTTTCAGCGCGTTAACGATATCCGGCAGCAGGTAAGGGTGCGAGCCGCGAATTTCGATAGTCAGCCCGGCGCGCAGTTTTTCCAGCGCATCGGCCGCCGAGGTGAGCTCATGATCGGAGGTGACCCCGGCGGCAAGATAGGCTTGCAGATCCGCGCCGCTCAAACCGCGCGCGTGGCCTTCGATCAGCTTGCCGCTGTTCAACCCGGCCTGAACGATCTCCTGCATCCGCTCGCTGCCGTGCAGCACGCCGTGCATATCCATCACTTCAGCAACGCCGCAGACTTCCGGCCAGGCCAGCATGGTTTCCATCTCCGCGCCGGCGAAATCGGCGCCGGACATCTCCAGTCCCGGCGTCGACGGCACGCTGGAAGGCGCCGCAACCATCACCTGCAGCGGCAGATGGCGGCTGGCAGCGACGGCGTAGCGCACGCCTTCGACGCCCAGTACGTTGGCCAGCTCGTGCGGGTCCCAGAATACTGCCGTGGTGCCCTGAGCCAGCACGATTTCGGCATAGCGTTCAGGCGGCAGGTGAGAGCTTTCAAGGTGAACGTGCGTATCCATCAGCCCCGGCGACAGGAAACATCCCGCCAGCGAGCGGCGTTCGAGGGCATCGGAGCGGCTGCCGCGCGGATGCACGCTGGCGATCGTTTCACCGACGATCCCGACGTCGGCCTCGCGGATTTCTCCGGTGGCCATGTCGACAATCTGCGCGTCGGTTAATAATAAATCGAACGGGGATTCTCCGCGCGCGGCCTGGACGGCGCGGCGGCGGGTTTCAGCACTGCTGGACATAACAACTCCGGCACAAGGATAATGGGGATACTCTAGGGGCAGAGCAAACGTTTGCCCAGATGAATAAATTTATCGCCCGATAACTTCGGGTTATTCTGCATGCTCACCGTTGACGAAAACATGATGACCGAACCCTGGCAGCGGCTGCCCGCGCTCTCTCTCAAGCAGATTCAGTACTTTGTGACCCTGGCCCAGCTGCGTCACTTCACCGACACCGCTAACCGGCTGGCTATCAGCCAGCCGGCGCTAAGCAGCGCGCTGCGGCAAATCGAGACGGTGCTCGGCGGCAAGCTGGTCAACCGTACCGCCTCGGCGGTGACCTTAACCGAGCTGGGGGCTGCGATTTTGCCCCACGCCCGGCGAGTGTTGAGCGTGGCGCAGCTGGCTTTTCAGGATATGCAGCAGATAGTCGAAGCCGGCGGCGACGGAACGGTGCGTATTGGCTTAGTGCCTTCGGTGAGTTCGCTGCTGTTTCCGCTGCTGCCGCAAACGCTGGCCCAGGCGTTTCCGCGCCTGAGGGTGGAGTTTCACGATCAGACCAACGACGCCCTGTTCTGCGAGCTGCAGTCGGGAAAGATAGATTTTGCCGTTGGCGCAATAGACAGTTCGTTACCGCCTGAGCTGCAGGTTTATCCTCTGCGCGAAGATCCGTTTGTGGCGGTGCTGCACGGCGACGATCCGCTGGCCGGGCAGCCGCATCTGCCGTGGAAACTGCTCGCGGGGCGCGATATCGCGGTGTTTTCAAAGGGCAATATTCAGCGTCTGGTCGGCGCGCTGGCCGAGAGCCATCGCCTCACGCTGAATACGCGTTATCAGGTTGACTATATCGAGACGCTTTACGGCCTGGTGCGCTCGCGGCTGGCGGTGGCGATTCTGCCTGAGCTTTATACTACCCACCTTCAGGATCCGGCGTTAAAGGTGGCGCAGCTTCAGCAGCCCGCGCTGACGCGAACCGTGGCGCTGATGCGCGGACCGCAGCCTCTGCCGCCGCTGATCGAGGAATGTTTTGCACTATTACTGAGTTCGCTGCGCTGACCGGCGCGCGTCGACTCCGGGAGAGTAACCCCCGCAGCTGGCCGCCGCGGGAGCTGATTTACGGCGTCACGATATTGAACCAGAACTCAAATTTATCCATATAGCCCAGCATCTCATCCAGTTTCGCGCCGTCGCCGGTCACTTTGACTTCACCCTTATCCTCCGCCTGTTTTAGCGTTTCCTCTTTCAGGATGATTTTGTTCAGCGTGGCGCGATCCAGGGCGATAGTGGCGTCGGCATCTTTCGCTTCGGCATCGGCGGTGTGATTAAGCACCCCGTTTTCCAGCTCCAGCTTATATTTACCGCCATCGTTACCAAGGTCGATATTGAACACTGCTTTGGCGGTTCCGGCTTTTTCACCGTTGATATGGACCGCAAGGTAATCAAAAAACATTTCCGGGGTCATGGCCCGCACGGTATCCGGGCTGGCGGTGTTCGGCGTCGGGCCTTTCACTACGCCGTTACGCAGCTCCTGCGCGCCGGTCAGGTAGAAATTACGCCACGGTCCTGATTCCGCCTGATAGCCCAGCTGCTCCAGAGCATCGGCTTCCAGATTACGCGCTTCCAGATTGCCGGGATCGGCGAAGACAATTTTGCTGACTACCTGCGCTACCCAGCGGTAGTTGCCCTGGTTGTAATCATCTTTGGCTTTCTTGAGGATAGCGTCGGCGCCGCCCATATAATCCACGAATTTCTTCGCCGCTTCTTCCGGCGGCAGCTCGTCCAGCGTAGCCGGATTGCCGTCGAACCAGCCGAGATAGAGGACGTAGGTAGCCTTCACGTCATGGCTGACGGAACCGTAGTAGCCGCGGTTGGCCCAGGTATTAGCCAGGCTGTCCGGCAGCTTAAATTTAGCGGCGATCTCATCGCGGGTCAGGCCCTCGTTGGCCATGCGCAGAGTCTGGTCATTAATGTACCGATACAGGTCGCGCTGGCTCTTCAGCAGGTTAACCACGTTCTCGTTACCCCAGGTCGGCCAGTGGTGCTGGGCCATAATGATTTCAGCCTTGTCGCCCCAGCGCACAATGGCAGCGTTGATATATTTCGACCACGGTAGCGGTTCACGAATTTTCGCCCCACGCAGCGAGTAGGTGTTATGCAGGGTATGGGTGACATCTTCGGCGGATTCAATCAGCTTCTTCTCTTCGATATACCACAGCATTTCTGACGGTGCTTCCGAGCCCGGTGCCAGCATAAAATCGTAGGTCAGTCCGTCGATAGTCTCTTTCTGGCCATCTTTCTCGATGATATGGGTGGGAGCAATCAGCGTGACGGTGCCGGCAGAAGTCGTGGTGCCGAGACCTGCGCCAACCTGGCCGGTGGCATCCGGTTTGAGCAGGTTGCCGTACATATAGCTGGCGCGACGGCTCATCACGTTACCGGCCATAATATTTTCAGCAACGGCGGCTTCCATAAAACCGGAAGGCGCGTAGATTTTGACTTTGCCGGATTTGACATCAGCTTCATCGACCACGCCGCGCACGCCGCCGTAATGGTCAACATGGCTGTGGGTGTAGATCACCGCAACAACGGGCTTATTGCCGCGATTTTTGTAATACAGCTCCATTCCTACCCTGGCGGTCTCTGCCGATACCAGCGGATCCACAACCGTGACGCCTTCTTTACCTTCGATGATGGTCATATTGGAGAGATCGAGGTTACGGATCTGATACACGCCTTCGGTCACTTCAAACAGGCCGCTGATATTGATGAGCTGGGATTGCCGCCAGAGGCTGGGGTTGACCGTATCCGGCGCCTTTTCACCCTCTTTAATAAAGTCGTACTGCTGCGGGTTCCAGATAACGTTGCCCTGTTCACCTTTAATCACCTCCGTAGGGAGCGCGGCAATAAAACCTTTATGCGCGTTGGTAAAGTCGGTGTTGTCGGAGAAGGGGAGCTGTTTATACAGCGCGTCGTTTGCCTGTTTGGTCGCCGCAGCGGCTTCTTTAGGCGACGTTTCGGCCCAGCTGATCGCAGGGAGAGTCGAGATAATTCCTGCCAGAGCCAGACTTTTCATAATCGGTGTTAATTTCATCGGAATCCTCATGGGTTTACGCTGATTCACTCGTTAATTTCGATATGACGTCGGGTTACATCCTGTAACGCCTCCTAAACTATAAACACGTAGCTGCAAAAGTGTTTATTTTGTTAATTATTTGATTGCTTATTGTTAATTTTGGATTGCCGTGCGCTTGAATACCTACGCCGGGCCAGCTTGCGTTGTCCGGCGACTTACCGTAACCTGCCCGCTGAGAACGTTTTTATCTCTCAATGACTCGGGGTGCCCTTCCTTGTGAAGGCTGAGAAAAACCCGTACCACCTGATCTGGATAATGCCAGCGTAGGGAAGTCAGAGACCGCAGGGTCGTCGCTTCTTCATCGCCTGGCGGGAGCAAACGATGTCTGACCTGCTGAACCCCGCGCATATTGCCCATCTGCGGCACCTTTTTCACCGCCATTCTCCCCTTGTTCACTGCATGACCAACGACGTGGTGCAGACCTTTACCGCCAACGTCCTGTTAGCGATTGGCGCATCGCCGGCGATGGTTATCGATCCGGACGAAGCCAGCCAGTTTGCCGCCATTGCCGATGCGCTGCTGATTAATGTCGGCACGCTGACCGTTGAGCGTGCGGAGGCGATGCGCGCGGCGGCGCGTAGCGCAACGCAGGCGGGCAAACCCTGGACGCTGGACCCGGTAGCGGTCGGCGCGCTGACCTTACGGACAGAATTTTGTCTGGAGCTGCTGGCGCTGCAGCCTGCCGCCGTTCGCGGTAATGCGTCGGAAATCATGGCGCTGGCCGGAATGAGCGGCGGCGGGCGCGGCGTCGATACGACCGATACCGCCGCCGCAGCGCTGCCCGCAGCCCAGGCGTTAGCCCGCCAGCTGAATACCGTGGTCGCGGTGACCGGGGAGGTTGATTACGTCACCGACGGCCAGCGCATTCGCATGGTCACCGGCGGCGATCCGCTGATGACCCGGGTGGTCGGCACCGGCTGCGCGCTGTCGGCGGTGGTTGCCGCCGCTGCGGCGATGCCCGGCGATCGGCTGGAGAACGTGGCCGCGGCCTGCGGGCTGATGAAGCTCGCGGGGGGGAAAGCGGCGCAGCAGGGCGGCCCCGGCAGCTTTACTCCCGCCTTCCTCGATGCGCTCTATGCGGGAGGCGATCTGTGAAACGAATTAATGCGCTAACCATCGCCGGCACCGACCCGAGCGGCGGTGCGGGGATCCAGGCGGATCTCAAAACCTTCTCGGCGCTGGGGGCATACGGCTGCTCGGTCATCACCGCGCTGGTGGCGCAAAACACCCTTGGCGTCCAGTCGGTTTATCGTATAGAGCCTGATTTTGTCGCCGCGCAGCTCGATTCCGTCTTCAGCGATGTGCGCATCGATACCACCAAAATCGGGATGCTGGCGGAAACTGATATCGTTGAAGCGGTGGCGGAACGGCTGGCGCGTTATCAGATTAAAAATGTGGTGCTGGATACGGTCATGTTGGCGAAAAGCGGCGATCCGCTGCTCTCGGCGTCGGCGGTGGAAACGCTGCGCCAGCGCCTGCTGCCGCAGGTCTCGCTGATCACTCCGAACCTGCCGGAAGCGGCGGCGCTGCTGGATGCGCCGCATGCCAGAACGGAACAGGAGATGCTGGAGCAGGGCAGAGCGCTGCTGGGCATGGGCTGTGGAGCGGTATTAATGAAAGGCGGCCATCTCGATGATGCGGAAAGCCCGGACTGGCTGTTTACCCGCGAAGAGGAGCGGCGTTTTACCGCGCCGAGAGTCCAGACTAAAAATACCCACGGTACCGGCTGTACGCTATCGGCGGCGCTGGCGGCCCTGCGTCCGCGTTACGAGGATTGGGGGCGAACCGTGGCGGAAGCCAAAGGCTGGCTGTCGGCGGCGCTGGCGCAGGCGGATTCGCTGGAAGTGGGACACGGCATCGGTCCGGTACACCATTTTCACGCCTGGTGGTAAACGGCAAGACAACGGGTCAGCAGACTATGCTGAAAAAATAGGCTCCCGGCTGGAAAATCTGCTGAGTCGGTACCAGGCTTAACCTGCCCAAAATAATTGGGTTGGGAAAACGCATGCCGGTTTCGACCGGCACTTACGGGAGATAGCTATGACTGATATTACGCAGTTGCTTGGCAAAGATGCCGACACGCTTTTACAGCACCGCTGTATGACAATTCCAGCCGACCAGCTCTATTTACCGGGGGCGGATTACGTCGATCGGGTGATGGTTGATAACAACCGTCCGCCGGCGGTGCTGCGTAATATGCAAACCCTGTATAACACCGGCCGCCTGGCGGGAACCGGCTATCTGTCGATCCTGCCGGTCGACCAGGGCGTAGAGCATTCTGCTGGCGCCTCTTTTGCCGCCAACCCGCTGTACTTTGATCCGAAAAATATCGTCGAACTGGCCATTGAGGCCGGTTGTAACTGCGTGGCCTCCACCTATGGCGTGCTGGCCTCGGTGTCGCGCCGCTATGCGCACCGCATCCCCTTCCTGGTCAAGCTGAACCATAACGAAACGCTGAGCTACCCGACCGAATATGACCAGACGCTGTATGCCAGCGTCGAGCAGGCGTTCAATATGGGGGCCGTGGCGGTCGGGGCGACGATCTATTTCGGTTCCGAACAGTCCCGTCGGCAAATCGAAGAGATCTCCGCCGCTTTTGAGCGCGCGCACGAGCTTGGCCTGGTGACCGTGCTGTGGGCCTATTTGCGTAATTCGGCGTTTAAGAAAGATGGCGTCGACTACCATGTTTCCGCTGACTTAACCGGTCAGGCCAACCACCTGGCGGCGACCATCGGCGCGGATATCGTGAAGCAGAAAATGGCGGAAAACAACGGCGGCTATAAAGCGGTGAACTTCGGCTATACCGATGACCGGGTTTATAGCAAGCTCACCAGCGATAATCCGATCGACCTGGTGCGTTACCAGCTGGCGAACTGCTATATGGGCCGCGCCGGGCTGATTAACTCCGGCGGCGCGGCGGGCGGGGAAACCGATCTGTCCGACGCCGTGCGCACCGCGGTTATCAATAAGCGCGCGGGCGGCATGGGGCTGATTCTGGGCCGTAAAGCGTTTAAAAAATCAATGGCTGACGGCGTGAAGCTGATCAATGCCGTACAGGATGTTTATCTGGACGGCAAAGTCACTATCGCTTAACAGGCTATCTAACCCTTAAAGGCAACAGCGTCGTCTGCCTTCCCCGGCGGCGCTGCGCCTGGCCGGGCTACCAGTTCACCGCCGTCTGCGGCCCGGAGGCCCCATCGAGAGCAGGGTGCGGGTTCACAGCTATCTGCGGGCCGGTAGCCCGGACAGGCGCGTCAAGCGCCGCCTCCGGGTTCCTGCTTACTCGCGAATCAGCCGCGCCGTGTGCTGTAGCATTTTATACGCCTCATAGCGCCGCTGATGATCGGCACTAAATTGTTCTACGCAGCGGTAGGTTTTATCCACCCGGGTAAACTGCTTCATCGCTTCTGGCAGGGAAGGTGCGATATGACCGGCCACCGCGCCAAGAATCGCCGAACCTAATAGCACTGGTTCACTGGATTCGGTACTCACCACGTTCACTCCGCAGGCGTCTGCCAGCAGCTGGCGCACCAGCGGATGCTGACCGGCCCCGCCGCTGATGACGATATTCTCGCTGCGGATGCCGCACGCCTTCTGGGCGTCAATAATCTGCCGCAGACCGTAGCCGATGCCGCACAATCCGGCGACGTAGAGCGCCATCAGATTGTCCAGATCCCGCTCCATCCCCAGGCCGGCGATAATCGCTTTCGCCTGCGGATCGGCCAGCGGCGCCCGGTTACCTAAAAACTCGGGCACCACGTGCAGGCCGTCGGTAAGTTTGACCGCCGCTGACGGATTATCTACCTTCGCCAGCACGCTATCGGCAAGATAAACCGGTAGCGGGACGCCGCGCGCTTTGGCCAGCGACTTAGCTTCTGCGGCGGCGGGGTGGAAGCTCAGCAGCTGGTCGATGGCCGCTCCGGCCGCGCTCTGACCACCTTCACTCAGCCAGAACCCTGGCACCATCGCCGAGTGATACGGCCCCCAGACGCCGGGCACGAATACCGCTTCCTGAGTAGTGGTCATGGTGCAGGAAGAGGTACCGAAGACGTAGGCCATATTGTTAACCGCGCCGTTAAGCACGCCGACGGTGCCGATGCCGCCCGCGTGGGCGTCAATCATACCGACCGCTATCGGCGTACCAATCGGCAGCCCCATCTCCTCTGCCGCCGTGGCGCAAAGGCCGTCGCCGCAGGGGGTTCCCGGATCGACAATCCGCTGGCCGATGCGGACAAAATCTTCATCCGCCAGCTCTTCGAGGCCAATCTGGCGGAAGTAGCTGGCATCCCAGCGTTGTTCATGCGCCAGGTAGGTCCATTTACAGGTCACAGTACAGACTGAGCGGGCTAAATCGCCGGTCGAGCGCCAGGTGAGATAATCGGCGAGGTCGAAGAAGTGGCGCGCCTGCTGATAAATGTGCGGGCGGTTCTCCTTCAGCCAGAGAATTTTCGGCGTTTCCATCTCCGGCGAGATTTTGCCGCCAACGTACTGCAGCACCGCGTGGCCCGTAGCGTTAATCTTTTCCGCCTGGCCGGTGGCGCGATGATCCATCCAGACAATAATGTTACGGTCCGCATCTTCCGAAGGCCCGACCGCCAGCGGCGCGTCGTTATCGCCAATCACTACCAGCGAGCAGGTGGCATCGAAGCCGATCCCGGCAATCGACGATGGAGGGACCCCGGCGCTGGCCACCGCCGTTTTAATGCAGTAGCACACCGCCTGCCAGATCTCGCGGCTTGACTGTTCGACCACGCTTCCGGCGCTGCGAAACAGGGTAATTTCCCGGGTTGCGTGGGCGAGAAGTTCGCCACGCAGGTCGAACACGCCGGCGCGAACGCTGCCTGAGCCAACATCGACGCCAATAATATGTTGCGTATCGCTTTGCATAATATCCTCTCACACAGTCTGGTTGAACGGTCAGAGATCCACGCTGTTCGGCAGGACCACAATGTCGCGTACGGTGACGTTTTTCGACCGCGTCACCATAAACAGCACCGACTCGGCCACTTCGATCGGTTGCATCAGGCTGCCGTTGGCCAGCGCTTCGTCCATTTTGGCTTTCGGCCAGTCATCCAGCAGGGCGGTGACTACCGGGCCAGGCAGCACGGCGCCGACGCGCACGCCGTACTGTGAAACCTGGCGACGGGTGGTATGAACAAACGCCTGGACAGCAAATTTCGACGCGGTATAGATAGGCTCCCAGATCACCGGCACCACGCCCGCGATAGAGCTGGTGAAGATAATGTCCCCGGACTTTTGCGCGATAAGATGCGGCAGGACGCTACGCACGCAGCGGAAGGCGGCGTTGGTATTGAGATGCAGCACGCGATCCCAGACGTCCGGATCGCCCTCGGCCACCGGTCCGCCGATATAAGCTCCGGCGTTGGCGTGGAAAATATCAAGACGCCCGGTGAGCTGCAAAATTCCCTGCACAAGGTTATCAACCTGATCCGCCTGCATCAGGTCAACCTGCAGGGCGAAGGCGTTTTCACCGAGTTCGGCAACAAGTTTATTGAGCTTTTCCCCTTCACGGTCGATAAGCACCACTTTTGCGCCGGCGCCCAGCAGGGTTCTGGCGCATTCGAGGCCAATACCGGACGCCGCGCCGGTAATAGCGGCAACTTTACCGCTAAGGGAAGTATTCATAGAGGAGACAGAGTGGTTCATTTTATAATCCTTTACAGAGTCTGGTTGGCACTGTCGAGCGCGAGGGCATCGCGTTCGACGTTAGAGACGAAAACTTATTAAGGTATTGAATATGAGCGTCATTTCTGCAGGTTTTCTGGAATATTAATGCTGAATGCGTTAATACTTCGGAAAGTAAAATGGAAGCTCAATCGATGAAGCTCATGTTGCGCTAGCTTCATCGATTGAGCAAGTGGGGAAATTAACAGCGAAATGATTTTGTGACGCAAGTTGGGAAAATGAAGAAAATCACGATTTACGACCTGGCGGAACTTTCCGGCGTTTCGGCGAGCGCGGTGAGCGCTATCCTCAACGGCAACTGGAAAAAGCGCCGCATCAGCGCAAAGCTTGCCGAAAAGGTGACGCGGATTGCCGAGGAGCAGGGCTACGCGATTAACCGCCAGGCCAGCATGCTGCGCAGCAAAAAATCGCGCGTCATCGGCATGATTATCCCCAAATACGATAACCGCTATTTCGGTTCGATCGCCGAACGCTTTGAGGAGATGGCTCGCGAACGGGGCCTGCTGCCGATTATCACCTGTACGCGCCGAAGCCCCGAGCTGGAGCTCGAAGCGGTGAAAGCGATGCTCTCCTGGCAGGTTGACTGGGTGGTGGCGACCGGGGCGACCAATCCGGATAAAATTTCCGCTCTATGCCAGCAGGCGGGCGTGCCAACGGTCAATCTCGATCTACCGGGGACTATCGCACCGTCGGTGATTTCGGATAACTACGGCGGCGCGAAAGCGCTGACCCATAAGATCCTGGCGAATAGCGCTCGCCGCCGGGGAGAGATAGCGCCGCTGACGTTCATTGGCGGGCGCAGCAGCGACCATAACACCAGCGAACGTTTACGCGGCTTCCACGACGCGCATCGCGAGCAGGGGCTGAGCGTGCCGCAGGCGAACATTCTGGCTCCCGGCTATTCGAAAGGCAAAGTCGAAGCCTGCCTGCAGGAGCGGTTTGGCACCGCGAAGGTTCCGTTGCAGGGCATATTTGTCAACTCAACGATATCGCTGGAGGGGGTCGTACGTTGGCTGTCGCAGGCAGGACTCACCGGCAGCGAGCAGCCGCCGATGGGCTGCTTCGACTGGGACCCGTTTGTCTATCTGCTGGGGCACGATATCGACATGGTGCAGCAGGACGTGCCGGCGATGCTGGAAGCGGTGTTTACGATTATCGACTCCGGCGATGCCGGCCAGCAGCGGATTGAAATTCCGCCGCTACTGATGAGCAGCAGCTGAGTCGCTATCTGGCTGTTTGACCTTAGCGCGTCAGCAGCCAGCGGGCGGTGTGCTCGTCGGTCACCAGACCGTTGATCCAGCCGCCTTTAAGCGCCGCCAGAATCGCCGGGCGTTTGTACTCGCCGCATGCCACCGCGATGCGCGGACACTGATTCTGGCGGATATCGTAGCTGGTGATCATTCTGTTGATTTCGCTATCCACCACTCCGCCTTCGGCATCGATAAAGCGCCCCATAATCTCGCCGATACCGCCTTGCGCCGTCACTTCATCCATCTGGGCCTGATTGATAAAGCCGTCTTTAAAAATAGGGCTTTGGGTGCCTAATGGCCCAATGCCGACAAAAATAACGTCCGCCTGGCGGGCGACGGCGGAGACGCTGCGGAACAGCCGGCTGGTACACCACATGTCGTACTCTTCCTGCGTCTGCGCGTAGCGCGGCGCGGGCCACTGATAGTACTTCGCCTTAATTTTGCTGGTCAGCAGCAGCGGGACATCATCGTAATAGTTGCACTGACCGTCGGCGTCCATGGCGCTGATCAGCGCGACGCAGCGGGTATTCTGGCTGTCGAAATCGATACGCTGCAGCGCTTTTTTCAGGGTCAGGCCGGAACCCAGACCGATGATTTTCTCTTTATCGTCCTGCAGGTAGCGGGCCATCAGCTGATAGCAACCAAAGGAGACGCTATCCAGGGTGCTTTCTTCACTAAAGGCGGGCACGATATTGCACTCGATAAGCCGGTACTTTTCCTGCAGTAACAGCGCATAATCGAGGCAGTTGGCCACCGGATGATGCAGCCCGATCGACACAATCCCTTCTTCTTTCGCGGCGGCGATCAGCCGCTGTACCACCGGCCTCGACGTGCCAAGCTGGCTGGCGATCTCGCTCTGGTTCTGCCCGGCAATGTAGTACATCCACGCGGCGCGGACCTTTTGATCCAGCCGAATATCATCTTCTTTGCTCATGGTTTCCTGCCCTAAGTTTCTGGCCGCGGCGATAATTTCGCCCGGCGAATAACCGCATTCTCGCCGTGGTTGGTAAAACTGGCAAGCTTTTGCTCTTTTCTGGTCAATTGTAATTTTAATGGGTAATTGCTCTTTTGTGATCCGTGGCTCTTATTTTGGTCAAATGATCATTTACAGTGACGCCATCAACTCAAGGAGAGCAGAACATGAACAATCAATTCACATGGCTTCACATTGGTCTGGGTTCTTTTCATCGCGCCCATCAGGCGTGGTATCTGCATCGTCTGATTGCTTCCGGAGATAAGCGCTGGCACATTGCGGCGGGGAATATCCGCAACGACGCCGAGCAGGTGGTCCAGGCGCTGGCAGCTCAGGGTGGGCGCTACGTGCTGGAAACCGTCAGCCCTGAAGGGGAACGTGAATATGAAGAGATCACCTCAATTCAGAAACTGCTGCCGTGGCAGGCCGGGCTCAAGCCGCTGATTAACGAAGGGGCAAACCCGCAGACCAAAGTCATCGCCTTCACCGTGACGGAAGGCGGCTACTACCTGAATACCCGCCATAAGCTGGAAACCAGCAACCCCGACTTGCAGGCCGATCTGGCAGGGGAGTGCAAAACGATTTACGGCACTATCGCGCGGATCCTGGAAAAGCGTATGGCGGACAACGCCGGGCCGCTGACTCTGCTGAACTGCGATAACGTGCGCCATAATGGCGAGCGCTTCCACGACGGCATGGTTGAGTTCCTGCAGCTAACCGGCAAGCAGGCGGTGATTGACTGGATGGCCGCCAACACGACCTGCCCGAACACCATGGTCGACCGTATCACTCCGCGTCCGGCGGCAGACCTGCCCGCGCGCGTCAAAGCGCAAACCGGCATTGACGATAGCGCGCCGGTGATGGGTGAGACCTTCATCCAGTGGGTGGTGGAAAACCATTTCCGCGATGAGCGCCCGAATCTGGAAGCGGTTGGCGTGGAGATGGTTGCATCGGTTATTCCTTATGAAGAGGCGAAAATTCGCATTCTGAACTCGTCGCATAGCTGCATTGCGTGGGCGGGGACGTTAATCGGCCAGCAGTATATTCATGAAAGTACGCTAACGGATTTCATCTACGCCATTGCCGACCGCTACGTTACGGAAGATGTGATCCCCTGCCTTGGCGATAACGGCATTGATTTACCAACCTATCGCGATGTGGTGCTTAAGCGCTTTACCAACCCGTATATCCAGGACACGAACCAGCGCGTTGCCGCCGACGGTTTCTCGAAAATTCCGGCGATGATCGCCCCAACCCTGCAGGAGTGCTACCAGCGCGGCGCCCGCCCGGAAGCGACCGCGATGCTGCCCGCGCTCTTCTTCGTCTTTATGGAACAGTGGCATAAGGGAAGTCTGCCGTATGAATACCAGGACGGCATTCTTGATGCGCAGGCGGTGCATCAGATGTTCGAAGCCAGCGATCCGCTGGCGCTGTATGCCCGCGATAAAGCTCTGTTTGGCGAACTCGCTGAAAACGCCGATTTCCTCGCGCTGATGCGCGAAAAAGTCGCGGCAGTTTATACGCTGATTAACTAAGAGGTGGCTATGTATCTGGGTATCGATCTCGGCACATCGGAAGTGAAAGCGCTGGTCATTGATGAGAACAATGAGGTTATTGCCAGCCATAGCGCGCCGCTGAGCATTCAGCGGCCTCACCCGCACTGGTCAGAACAGTCGCCGCAGTCATGGTGGGAGGCGACAGAGTATCTGATGACCACGCTGCGGGAAAAATGCGCCCAGCACTGGCCAGCCATTAAGGCCATTGGCCTTTCCGGGCAGATGCACGGCGCGGTCCTGCTGGATGCCGGCGGGGAGGTCATTCGCCCGGCAATCCTGTGGAACGACACCCGCTGCGCCGCGGAGTGTGCGGAGCTGGAGGAGAGGGCGCCGGAGCTGCATCAGGTGGCGGGAAACCTGGCGATGCCCGGCTTTACCGCACCGAAGCTGCTGTGGGTGCGCCGTCATGAGCCGGAACACTTTCAGCGCACCGCCACGGTACTGCTGCCGAAAGATTATCTGCGCTACCGGATGACCGGGAAGAAAGTCTCCGATATGTCCGACGCCGCCGGGACGCTGTGGCTGGACGTGGCGAAGCGCGACTGGTCCGACTCGCTGCTGGATAAATGCGGCCTGTCGCGCAGCCAGATGCCGACGCTGGTCGAAGGCTGCGAGGTTTCCGCGAACCTTGACCCGCAGGTGGCTGAACGCTGGGGGCTGAATGCCTCGGTAGCGGTTGCCGGCGGCGGTGGCGATAACGCGGTCAGCGCCATCGGCGTCGGGGCGGTTTCACCGGGGGATGCGTTTATTTCGCTCGGTACCTCCGGCGTGCTGTTTGTGGTAACCGACGCCTATCGTCCGGCTCCGCAGTCGGCGGTCCATGCGTTTTGTCACGTTCTGCCGAATCTGTGGCATCAGATGAGCGTGATGCTCAGCGCCGCCAGCTGTTTGCAGTGGTTCTGCCGCCTGACCGGCACCACGGAAGTGGCGCTGCTGGAGGAGATTGCCGAGCTTAGCGAAGAGGAGAAGGCCCATGCGCCGTTCTTCTTACCCTATCTCTCCGGCGAACGTACGCCGCACAACGATCCTGACGCGCGCGGCATGTTCTGGGGCATGACCCACTCCAGCCTGCGCGCCCAGCTCGGCTATGCGGTGCTGGAAGGGGTGAGCTTTGGGATCAGCGATGGTCTGCAGGTGTTGAAAGAGAGCGGTACGCAGATCGAACAATGTTCGCTGGTTGGCGGCGGCGCCCGCAGCCCGTTCTGGGCGCAGCTGTTGGCCGATATCCTCGATATGCCGGTGGTGACCCACAAAGGTGGAGAGACCGGCGGCGCGCTGGGCGCGGCGCGGCTGGCCTGTCTGGCGGCGGGCAAACCAATTACCGCGGTATGTGAAAAACCGGAGATCTGGCAGACCTGGCGTGCGGACCCGGTACGCCATCAAACCCTGATGCGGCGCTATGCGCAGTTCAAGGCCCTGTATTTAAACGATCTGAACTATCGGCAGCACTAATTTTTATCACCATAACCGCTCCGGCGATCTGACCGGAGCGGCCTCCTGTACCCTAAAAACGAGGTCATTATGTCCATCAATAATAAACAGTGGCTCGGTTTACCCCTGAACCTGCTCTGGGGATACATCGCCATTGCCGTGTTTATGACCGGCGACGGTTTTGAACTGGCATTCCTGTCGCACTACATTAAAGAGCTCGGGTTCTCCCCGGCGCAGGCATCGTTCGCCTTCACCCTCTACGGCCTGGCCGCCGCGCTGTCGGCATGGATCTCCGGCGTGGTGGCGGAAATCATCACGCCGCTGAAGACCATGATGATTGGCTTTGTGCTATGGTGCGTGTTCCACGTGCTGTTCCTGGTCTTCGGTCTCGGTCATGCCAACTATGCGCTGATCTTAATTTTCTACGGCATCCGCGGCTTCGCGTATCCGCTGTTCCTTTACTCGTTTATCGTCGCCATTATCCACAACGTGAAAAGCGATAACGCCAGCTCGGCGATCGGCTGGTTCTGGGCGGTCTATTCCATCGGCATCGGCGTATTCGGCAGCTATATTCCGAGCTTTACCATCCCGCATATCGGCGAGCTGGGGACATTGTGGCTGGCGCTCGCTTTCTGCGTCACCGGCGGCATCATTGCGCTGGCTTCCCTGCGCCATATTAAAACGCCGCACCATATGCAGAACCTGACCACCCGCGAGAAGTTTGCCGAACTGGGCCGCGCGGCGACGCTGCTCTATACCAACCGCAATATTCTGCTGTCGAGCATGGTGCGAATTATCAATACGCTCTCGCTGTTCGGCTTTGCGGTGATTATGCCGATGATGTTCGTCGATGAGCTGGGCTTCACCACCTCAGAATGGCTGCAGGTGTGGGCGGTCTTCTTCTTTACCACCATTTTCTCTAACGTGCTGTGGGGCATTCTGGGCGAAAAACTGGGCTGGATGAAGGTGGTGCGCTGGTTCGGCTGCATCGGTATGGCGGTCTCCAGCCTGGCGTTTTATTACATTCCGCAGCACTTCGGACATAACTTCGCGATGGCGCTGCTTCCGGCTATCGCCCTGGGGATCTTTGTCGCCGCGTTTGTTCCGCTGGCGGCGGTTTTCCCGGCGCTGGAGCCGAAGCACAAAGGCGCGGCCATTTCGGTCTACAACCTGTCGGCGGGGATGTCGAACTTTCTCGCACCGGCTATTGCGGTGATTTTGCTGCCGTTCTTTAGCACCATCGGAGTGGTGATCGCCTATACCGCGCTGTACGTGGCGGCCTTTTTCCTCTGTGCGTTTATCCGCGTCGAGCAGCCGGGATTTTCCCACAAGGAAGCGCCGGCCAGCGAGCAGGTGGAGTTCTCTTAAGGTGATGCGGCTGGCATGCCAGGCATGCCAGCCTTAATGAGGTGAATGATGAGTATTCAGGCAGTGATTTTTGACATGGATGGCGTGATTATTGATTCCGAAAGCCTGTGGCGGCAGGCGCAAATCGACGCCCTCGCGCAGTGGGGGGCAACGGCGAGCGTCGAGGAGTGCGAAACGCTGACCAAAGGCAAACGCCTCGACGAAATTGCCCGCACCTGGTGCCGCCATTGCCAGCTTGAGCTTGTTCCGCAGCGGCTTGAAGCCGCGATATTGCAGCGTATTACCGGCCTGATCGCCGCCGAAGGCGAGCCGATGCGCGGGGTGCATGAGGCGTTACGCTATTTTCGCCATGCCGGTTATAAAATTGCGCTCGCGACCTCCTCGTCCCGGCAGGTTATCGCCGCCGTGCTGAACAAGCTCTCGCTCTGGCACTATTTTGATGTGATTTGCAGCGCGGATGATGAAGCGCAGGGCAAGCCGCATCCGGCGGTTTATCTGACGACGTTGGATAAGCTTAATCTCGACGCCAGCCGTTGCCTGGTGATCGAAGACAGCTTCAATGGCTTTAGCGCGGCCCGGGCGGCGGGGATTGCCACGATAGTGATTGCCGAAGATAGCCAGCACGCGCGTTTTCAGGCCGCCGCTGGCCGCTACCGGGCGCTGCCTGAACTGCTGGAAGCCCTCACCGCCGAGCCAGAGGCGGTCGCATAACTCACGCTTTCGTGAGCGCAGAAAATCCCGGGATGTACACGGTCGGTCACTCTCTTTTCTGCGCTCACGCCCTTTTTTCTCCATGCCGATCCGCCTCACATTTCACTCATCTTTTGTGAAAACAGTCACGTCTTGTTGTGCCAATGCCCAAATTTATTGCCTTGCTTAGCGGTGTTTGTCCGAGGCACTGCTACGTAATTGTGCTTAGATTAGATATTGAAACGTATTTTCAATAATGTGAAACCACTTTGCCGATTTGCTTCTATCGATCGGATTTGGCCGTGATAAGGATTGAGCATGAAAATTGAATCTGTGAATGTCACCGTTTTCCAGTATCCCACACGTCGGGTTTCCGACAGCGCCGGGCACTCCCATCCGGGGGCTGAAAGCATGGCCAAAATGGCGATGCTGACCATCACCGCTGATGATGGGGAGCAGGGTTTTTCATTTGCGCCTCCGGAAGTCGTGCGCCCGTTCGTGGTGAATACTTTTTTCCGCAAAGTGCTGGTGGGGCAGGACCCGTTTAACCGCGAGCGTATCTGGCAGGATCTTAACCACTGGCAGCGCGGTAGTGCACATCAGCTAACGGAGCGCGCGCTGTCGTTTATTGAACAGGCGCTGTGGGACCTGATAGGCCGCAGCCTTAAGATGCCGGTTTACAAGCTGCTCGGCGGCTATCGCGACACCGTCCCGGCTTACGGCAGCACGATGTGCGGCGACGATCTGCCGGGTGGTCTGTCGACTCCGGAAGAGTATGCCGCCTTTGCCGAAAAGCTGGTCGCCCGCGGCTACAAGGCCATCAAGCTGCACACCTGGATGCCGCCAATCTCTTTTGCGCCCAATCCCAAAATGGACATTAAAGCCTGCGCGGCGGTGCGCGAAGCGGTGGGGCCGGATATTGACCTGATGATTGACGGCTATCACTGGTACAGCCGCGCCGAGGCGCTGTGGATCGGCAAAGAGCTGGAAAAACTCAATTTCGCCTGGTTTGAAGAGCCGATGGAGGAGGATTCGATGTCCTCCTACGCGTGGCTGGCGGAAAACCTGTCGATCCCCATCGTCGGGCCGGAGAGCTTCGGCGGCAAGCACCACATGCGCGCCGAATGGGTGAAAGCCGGAGCCTGCGACATTCTGCGCGCCGGCGCTAACGGCGTGGGCGGTATTACCCCGACCATGAAGGTCGCGGCGCTGGCGGAATCTTTCGGCATGGATTGCGAAGTCCACGGCAACGGCGCGGCAAGCCTGGCGGTGGTCGGCGCGATCCGCAACTGCCGCTGGTACGAGCGCGGCCTGCTGCATCCGTTCCTCGACTACGATGAACCGGCGGCTTATCTCAATAGCATTGTTGACCCGATGGATGACCAGGGATTTGTGCATTTGTCACAACGTCCGGGCCTCGGCGAAGACATTAATTTTGCGTATATCGAAGCCAATACCGTTAGCCACGACTGATTCAAAAAAATAAATGCCCGATGGCGCTGCGCTTATCGGGTCTGCGGCCCGGTAGGCCGGATAAGGCGAAAATGCCGCCATCCGGCAACATGTACCCTACAGTACAGGCAAACAGAGATATGAAAAAAACCTCCCTACTGGCAGCGTGCTTATTCACGCTCGCCGTGTCGATGGGAAGCGGGGCGGCGGTGGCGAAAACGCCGCCCGATCAGCTCATCATCGGCATGAATATGAATAACTTGCTCACCCTTGACCCGGCGGCGATGACCGGTAACGAAGTGGTGGGAATCGTGGTCAACCTCTACGACTCGCTGGTGGAGCTTGACCCTGAACAGCTCACCAACGTTAAGCCCGCGCTGGCGAAATCCTGGGATATCAGCCCCGACGGCAAAACCCTGACCTTTCATCTGCGCGACGACGTTAAGTTTCACTCCGGCAACCCGCTGACCGCCGCTGACGTGGTGTGGTCAATGCGGCGCATCCTGCACCTCAACCTGGCTCAGGCCTCGGTATGGAAATCCTATGGCTTCAGTAAGAAAAATATCGACAGCCAGGTCAGCGCGCCGGACCGCTTCACGGTGCAAATCGAGTTACCCAAAGATAACGATCCGCAGCTGGTGATTTACTCGCTGGCGGCGCTGGGCAACCTCGGGGTGCTGGACAGTAAAACGGTGCAAAGCCACCAGCAGGATAACGACTGGGGTAACCGCTGGCTGACCACCCATGAAGCCGGTTCCGGGCCGTTTACGCTGGAAACCTGGCAGGCAAAAGATGTGCTGCGCATGAAGCGCAATCCTGACTACTGGCGCGGCGAGGCGAAAATGAGCCGCGTGGTGCTGCGCCATTTCCAGGAGTCGCAAACCCTGCGTCTGATGATCGAAAAAGGCGACCTCGATATTGCCAACAATATGGCGGTTTCCGATATTAACGCCCTGCGCAGCGACCCGCAGCTGACCGTCGATGCGGTGCAGCGCGGCACCATGTACTACGTGGCGATGAGCATGAAAGAGGCGCACTTCGCCCAACCGAAAGTGCGCGAAGCGGTGCGCTATCTGATTGATTACCAGGGTATCAATAAAGCGCTGATGCCGGGCTACGGTGTGCTGCACCAGCGGCCGATTAAGGCGGGCATGCCGTCTACGCTGCCTGACCCTGGCTATAAGCTGGACGTGGCGCGGGCGAAAAAGCTGCTGGCGGAAGCGGGTTATCCCAACGGCTTTGATACCACGCTGCGGGTCCTCTCCGATCAGCCATTTCTTAACATCGCTATCGCCGTGCAGTCGACGCTGATGCAGGCGGGGATTAACGCCAAAATCATCACCGGCACCGGTAACCAGATCTACGGCGCGATGCGCGAGCGTAAATTTGACCTGCTGGTAGGACGCGGCGGCAGCGGAATGGAGCCGCATCCGCACTCCAGCCTGCGCGCGCTGGTCTATAACCCGGATAACAGCGATGAGGCGCGTCTGACCAACTTTCAGGGCTGGCGTACCGGTTTTTACGACCCGCAGCTCAATACGATGATTGACCAGGCCCTGCTGGAACGCGATCCGCAAAAACAGGTGGCTGACTACCAGGCCATCCAGGCGCGCTACGACCAGCTGGTTCCGGCTTTAATTCCGCTTTCGCAGATGGTCGATTCCGTGGTGGTGCGCAACGAGGTACGAGAGTATCAGCCGCACCCCTCCGCCACCACTTTTCTGCGTGACGTCTATAAAGTCCGCGAAGGAGAGAAAGGATGAGTACCGCAATCCTTGCGCCCGGCTCACGCGGCCGGCGCTTATCCAAACGGCTGCTGCAGGTGGTGATTACGCTGTTCGGCCTGCTGCTGCTGACCTTTACCATTGGCCGCGTCATGCCTATCGACCCGGTGCTGGCGATCGTCGGTCCGGATGCTGACCAGAGTACCTATCAGCAGGTTTACCAGCAGCTGGGGTTTGATAAATCGCTGACCACCCAGTTTGGCATCTATTTCGTCAACCTGCTGCACGGCGATCTGGGCAATGCGCTGCTGACCGGGAAACCGGTGGTGGACGATATTATCCGCGTCTTCCCGGCCACCATGGAGCTGGCGACGATGGCGATTCTCGTCGGCGCGGGTCTCGGAATTCCGCTGGGCGTGCTGGCGGCGGCGCGGCGCAATAGCGTCTCCGATTATGTGGTACGCATTATCAGCCTGGCGGGCTACTCGACGCCGATTTTCTGGGTCGGAATGATGGGGCTGCTGGTGTTCTATGCCTGGCTCGGCTGGGTGGGCGGCGCCGGTCGGGTAGACCTCGGTCTGGACGGCATTGTGCCGCGCCGTACCGGCCTGATGACCGTTGATGCGCTGCTGGCAGGAAACGGACAGGTGTTCTGGAACGCCATTAATCATCTGATTCTTCCCGCCTCACTGCTGGGTTTTCACTCGCTGGCTTATATCAGCCGTATGACCCGCAGCTTTATGCTGGCCCAGCTGTCGCAGGAGTTCATTATTACCGCGAGGGTGAAAGGGCTAACCGAGCGTCAGGTTATCTGGAACCATGCGTTTCGTAACATCCTCGTGCAGCTGCTGACGGTGGTGGCGCTGGCCTACGGCGCGCTGCTGGAAGGCGCGGTGCTGATTGAAACCGTCTTCTCATGGCCGGGTTTCGGCTCCTATCTTACCGGTAGCCTGCTGCTGGGCGATATGAATGCGGTGATGGGCTGCGTGCTGCTGGTGGGAGTGATCTTCGTGATGCTCAACCTGCTCTCCGACATGCTGTATCAATTCTTTGACCCGAGGACAAAATCATGACCGTTTCTCTGGATTCGCCGCTTTCGGGCGGTGCGGGCGAAGGCCGTCAGCGGCTGCAACGCGCGGCGGCGCGGGCCGTCGGGTTTATCGGCAAAATGGCGCGCAACCCGCTAACGGCCATCGGCGGAGGAATTATCTTTCTGCTGCTGGTGGTGGCGATTTTCGCGCCGCTGATTGCGCCTTATAACCCGCTGGTGCAGGACCTGAACAGCGCGCTGGTCGCGCCGAATGCGCAGCACTGGTTCGGCACCGATGAGTTTGGCCGGGATATCTTTAGTCGCCTGGTGTACGGCTCGCGCATCACGCTCTATATCGTGCTGCTGGTCTCGGTGACCGTCGGTCCGCTCGGGCTGCTGCTGGGCGTCAGCGCCGGCTATTTCGGCGGTAAAGTCGATATGGTGCTGATGCGCGTCACCGATATTTTCATCTCCTTCCCGAGCCTGGTTCTGGCGCTGGCGTTTGTCGCCGCCTTAGGGCCGGGGCTGGAGCATGTGGTTATCGCCATCACGCTTACCGCCTGGCCGCCGATAGCCCGTCTGGCGCGCGCCGAAACGCTCTCTCTGCGCCAGGCCGATTTTATCTCCGCCGTGCGTCTGCAGGGCGCTTCATCGTCCCGCGTCCTCTGGCGCCATATCGTGCCGCTGTGTCTGCCCTCGGTCATTATCCGTATCACCATGAATATGGCCGGGATCATTCTGACCGCGGCCGGTCTCGGCTTTCTCGGGCTCGGCGCGCAGCCGCCGGAGCCGGAGTGGGGAGCGATGATCTCCAGCGGGCGCACTTATATGATGGAGTGCTGGTGGGTCGTAACAATTCCGGGGCTGGCGATTCTGATCAACAGCTTAGCGTTCAACTTCTTAGGAGATGGCCTACGTGACATCCTCGATCCCCGCAGTGAATAATGCTCCGCTGCTCGACGTGCGCGATCTGTGCGTCGACTTTGTTAACGGCAGCGCGGTGACCCATGCCGTGCGCGGCGTCTCCTTCCAGCTGGGGCGCGAAAAGCTGGCGATTGTCGGCGAGTCCGGTTCGGGTAAGTCCACCGTTGGGCGCGCGCTGCTGCAGCTGCATTCGAAAAAGGCCCGCGTCAGCGCCAGCCGGATGCAGTTTGCCGACCTCGATCTGCAGCATCTTAGCGAAGCGCAAATGCGCGGCGTACGCGGCAAACGTATCTCTATGATTATGCAGGACCCGAAATATTCGCTTAATCCGGTGGTCTGCGTGGGTAAGCAAATCGCCGAGGCCTGGCTTACTCATCATCCCGGGCGCAAAGATGAGGCGAAAGCCAGGGCGCTGGAGATGCTGGAGGTGGTGCGTATTCGCCAGCCGGAGCGCGTTTATCAGCTTTATCCGCATGAAATATCCGGCGGACAGGGGCAGCGCATCATGATCGCCATGATGCTGATTACCGACCCGGAGCTGATCATTGCCGATGAGCCGACCTCCGCGCTGGATGTGTCGGTGCGCCTGCAGGTGTTGGGCCTGCTGGATGACCTGGTTCAGTCGCGCGGGCTGGGGCTGATTTTTATCAGCCACGATATCAACCTGGTGCGCAGCTTCTGCGACCGCGTACTGGTGATGTACGCCGGACGGGTAGTGGAGTCCATCGCTGCTAAAGATCTCGATAACGCCCGTCATCCCTATACTCAGGGATTGATTAACTCGCTGCCGGATATGCAGCATCGTCGCCCGATACTGCCGGTGCTGCAGCGTCAGGCCAGTTGGTTAACGGAATAAGGAGCGGATGATGATTGAAGTTCAACATCTCAACCTCGCGTTTGGCGAGGGGGAGAAGCGTAACCAGGTGCTGTATGACGTCAGTTTCCACGTTAAGCCCGGCGAGATCTACGGTCTGGTAGGCGAGTCCGGCTCCGGTAAAACGACGGTGCTCAAGTGCCTGGCGGGGCTGTTTACCCACTGGCAGGGGGAGCTGGCCATCGATGGTCAGCGCTTAGGGCATGAAATTAGCCGCAAGCGCTGCCGTCAGGTGCAAATGGTATTTCAGGACCCCTACGGATCGCTGCATCCTCGTCACACCATTGGCGATATCCTCGAAGAGCCGCTGCAGATCCATCGTATCAACGACCGCGACCGGCGGATCAATGCGCTGCTGGACAAAGTTGGCCTCAACCGTGCCTTTCGCGAGCGCTATCCGCATCAGCTCTCCGGCGGGCAGCGGCAGCGCGTGGCGATAGCCAGAGCGCTGATTCTTGAGCCTCAGGTACTGCTGCTGGATGAGCCGACGTCGGCGCTGGATGTGTCGGTGCAGGCGGAGATCCTCAATCTGCTGGCAGAATTGCAGCAGGAGGCTAAGCTCACTTACCTGATGGTTACTCACGATCTCGGGGTTATTGCCCATTTATGCCAGACCGTGGCGGTGATGCAGTACGGGAAGATCCTTGAAACCCTGACGGTCGATGCGCTGGTCAGCGGCGAGGCGCGGACGGCCTATACGCAGATGCTGGTCAACGCCAGTCGGCAATATACGCGCGAAATGGCGCGCGAGGTGGCGGCATACTAAGCTTTATGGCGCATTTGTCACGCGGGAAATGCGCCCATTTTATAGATAAAACTTTGAAACGATATGTAGTTATAGTTATAAATATCGTCTATTAATGTAAATGTGGTATTTAGATCTAAAATGAAAGTATCTGTTGTGTGAATGCATCTTTTGCGAATTATAACTTGTATTTATTATTTTTTTTGAAATAAATAGCCAATTTCAATTCGAAGTACAAAATATTCCGTTCTGTAAATTCATTTAAACCTTGCTAATAACAAGGAAAAACTGCGTATTACGCCTCCAGATCTGCTGAGTAATAGAGTAAACTCGCCTGCGAATAATCTTAAGATGTCATCAACGTCATGGCGGATTACCCTATTTATAGTAGGGTACCCCCTGCCGCTCATCCACGTGATTACTATTCTCAGAGAACAGGATGGAAAAAATATATACGATTAATGGAAGAATTGCCTTTTTTCCTCAGCGTAGCGCTCTAATACTTATTGCTGACGAGACGAAAACGGTTTCCTTAAATATGCCGGCCAGCCGCTGTTTATTACTGCTTATTCAGCATGATGGCAATACTGTTGCCCGCGAAACCTTTTTTAAGGAAGTGTGGATAAAGCATGGCGCCCAGGTAACCAGCAACGGTTTTTACCAGAATATTTCCCTGTTACGTCGGGCATTTAAGGAGCTGGGGGTAGACGAGGATATTATTATTACGGTGCCGAGGGTAGGCGTCAGGCTGGATGCAACATTAACGGTTACGGAATCTCAGCCGCGCGATGTAGAGAAGGCACCGACGGCGGAGGAGCCACAAGCGCCCGTTGACGAGCCTGTTCATAAGGAGGTCGCAGCTGCGAGTTTGCCCGAAAAAAAGCGGTTAAGGCCGCGACGCTCTCTTTTGTGGGGGCTTGCGGCGCTGCTGAGTTGTCTGGTTTGTGGATTTGTTGCGTGGCAAACAGAATTCGAATCTTATTTGCAAAGTTATTCGCCCATAATTGCTAAAGTTTCGCAACAATGTCACTTCTTTGCCAATAATGACGTAGTTGACCATGTTCGTCATGTCAATTTTATCAAGCGCAGTAAATTTGAATGCGAAGAATATCCATGGATTTATTTGACGCTTTATCCCGGGCAAGCGCGGGTGTCGGTGATTCGCTGCCGTCAGCCATTTAGTCAATGGCGTGATAATCAATGCCTCACCAAATATTACATTAAGGAGGTAGTCAATGCGCCGGCGTGAAATTAAATGGTTAATCGCTATCGTATTTATCGGAGTATTAAGCGGTATGACGATAAAATCCTGGCAATACTGGCAGCGCAATCATTTCCAGTGCAGCGGTGAGATGCGGCTATTAAACTCAGGTTATCAGGGCGATATTTCATTACGCTTCGTATTTGATAGCACCCGTGGGCTGGTGATTGTCCGGGGAGAGATTACGCCGCCGCAGGGTGAATCGTTTACCATCAACCAGAACATCTGGTTTAGCTTTACCCGCGACGGCCAGCACTACTTCCTGCGATCGGAAACCGTCTCTGCCAGCATCGGCGAAACCGAGCAGGAGAAGCATATTAACAACATCCTGCCCAAGTTTTTCCTGCAGCCGCAGGTGCCGTTTTACCTTAATATTCAGCGGCTCAATCAACGAACCCGGCTGCTGTATACCAGCCGGGCGCCGTCTTTGCTTTGCGAAACCTGATCAACGTAGCAGCGGACAGTCGGGAGGAAGCCGGCAGCGTAGCGCGGCCGGTAAAAGCTCCATGCGGAAGGTTTTACCGGTCAGCGGTTCGCCGTCGAGGTTAAACGTCATCTCATGAGGGGCAGTTATCTCAAACCACGATGAGACGCCGTCGATGATATTCGGCGAGGTTTGCGGATTTGCCAGGGTGCTGAACAGCGCAGGGATCAGCTCTTCGCCGGTGAAAATGCGCAGATGCAGCAGGCCGTCGTTGATTAATGCTTCCGGGCACAGCTGCTGGCCGCCGCCGGCCTGACGCCCGTTGCCGATGCCGATGACCAGCGCATCGCCATGCCAGTGAAAGTTCTCGCCGCGGATTTCGCAGCGGTCCGGCTTGAGCGTATCCATGCGCATCAGGCCGTGGATCAAATACGAGACGCCGCCGAGCGCGGCCTTGAGTTTCTCCGGGGTTTCGGTCGTAATGCGGGTGCCGAAACCGCCGGTGGCCATATTAATAAAACCGGTCTTATCGTTAACTCGCGCAATATCTATCGCTACTTCGCGGCCAACGATGGCCAGCTTCAGCGCGCTGGCCAGATCCTGCGGGATGCCGACGCTGGTGGCGAAGTCGTTCGCCGTGCCCAGCGGCAAAATCCCCAGCGCCATTTTACCGTCGCGCTCGACCAGCGCCGTCGCCACCTCATTGATGGTGCCATCACCGCCGCCGGCAATCACCGTTTCGACATTCAGCTGCAGAGCTTCATCGACAAAGCGAACGGCATCGCCTTTTTCCCAGGTGACGCGGACGTGAATATCGATTCCTTCGTCGCGTAACAGTTTAACCGCCTCGCGTAGCTGCGGTTCATTGGCGCCTTTGCCATTCAGAATCAGTAAGCTGGCTGGAAACGTGGACATTATCAGGGGACCTTTATTGCTCAGTAATGCATAAAGTGTACCGCATGAAGAAAGCGAAGGCGGGGGGAGAGATAAAAAATAAGCCCGCGTAAGGGAGATTACGCAGGCTAAGGAGGTGGTTCCTGGTACAGCTAGCATTTATGGGTTATGTTTTTCAGCGAAATGGATGATATCTGCTTTGAACGAAACGGTATGTGATCCGTTTCTAATATCTTTACATCGTGAAAAAATAACCCAAATTAACTAGTTACTGTGCGGGTTTCGGGTTGTCTGACCAGTAAAGTTGCGCATCAGCAGAGCATATTGCAGCACCATATCTTCCGGGACAGGCAACCATACTGTGTGCCCGTCGCCCGGCGCTACCGACACTCGCTCGCCTTTGCCGTTTTCCATATGTTCGAGAGTAAAGTTGACGTTGCCCTGCGGGGTCATCAGCTCAAGGCTATCGCCGACGGAAAATTTATTTTTCACCGCCACCGCCGCCAGCTGGCCGTTGCGCTCGCCGGTAAATTCGCCGACGAACTGCTGGCGTTCGGAAACAGAGTAGCCGTGCTCATAGTTCTGGTAGTCATCGTGCGTATGGCGACGCAGAAAACCTTCGGTATAGCCGCGATGCGCGAGGTTTTCCAGGGTATCCAGCAGGGAAGTATCGAACGGTTTGCCTGCGGCGGCGTCGTCAATGGCCTTGCGGTAGACCTGAGCGGTACGGGCACAATAGTAATGTGATTTCGTGCGGCCTTCGATTTTCAGCGAATGAACGCCCATCTGGGTCAGCCGCTCGACGTGAGCGATAGCGCGCAGATCTTTCGAGTTCATGATATAGGTGCCGTGTTCGTCTTCAAACGCGGTCATGTATTCGCCCGGACGTTTGGCCTCTTCAATCATAAACACCTGGTCAGTCGGCGCGCCGATGCCCAGCGTCGGCTCGACGTTCTGCACCGGGATCGGTTCGTGCTTATGCACGATATTACCGACGTCGTCTTCTTTACCTTCCTGCACGTTGTACTCCCAGCGGCAGGCGTTGGTGCAGGTGCCCTGGTTCGGATCGCGTTTGTTGATATAGCCCGAGAGCAGGCAGCGGCCAGAGTAGGCCATGCACAGCGCGCCGTGAACGAAGATTTCAATTTCCATCTCCGGCACCTGGCTGCGAATTTCGGCGATTTCATCCAGCGACAGCTCGCGGGAGAGAATGACGCGGGTCAGCCCCATTTGCTGCCAGAACTTGACCGTCGCCCAGTTCACGGCGTTGGCCTGCACCGACAGATGAATATCCATGTCGGGAAAATGTTCGCGCACCAGCATAATTAAGCCCGGATCGGACATGATCAGCGCATCCGGCCCCATTTCCACCACCGGCTTCAGATCGCGAATAAACGTTTTCAGCTTGGCGTTATGCGGGGCAATGTTAACCACCACATAGAATTTTTTACCCAACGCGTGGGCTTCGTTAATGCCGAGCTGCAGATTTTCGTGATTGAATTCGTTGTTACGCACGCGCAGGGAGTAGCGGGGTTGGCCCGCATAAACGGCATCTGCGCCATAGGCGAAAGCGTAACGCATATTTTTCAGCGTTCCCGCCGGGGAAAGGAGTTCCGGTTTAAACATGATTTTCTCGTTCTGATGACAGGTCAGATTCGCCGCACCCGGTGCGGCGAGTTGGGGAGTGCCCCCACATTAAGGGCGGGCATTGTAGCGCTGTGGGGCAGGGGAGTAAACCACCTTACACCATGGAGTTGACCTGCCCCGGCAGCTCGGAATCCGGGATGCGTGAGGTGTACCAGGCAAAGCGCCAGCGTTTCCAGAAAGAATCGAAATGGAGAGCATCCAGATCCATGAATAATTCATGTTCAGGGTACAAGGTGATGAAAAAATGCGCCCAGCGCGCGCTCTGTTTCATATTATAAAGCGCTTTATCCCGTTTGTTACCGTACAGCTGCGACAGCGCCACCATGGCCTCCGGCGAACCTTTATTTGCCGCTTCCCGCACCTGTTGCAAATGTGAGTGCGCCAGCGCTAAATCTTTTACGCCGGCGATATTAAGCAGAAAGAGTTCCCAGGCCCGCTTATCGCCATAGCGGGAGGCCAGATAGAGATTATCGAGAAGGTTTTTTTCGTAAGCGGCGCGCTTTTCCGCCGGCGGAGCCTGGTTGATCAGACGTTCGCTGCAGTTGGCCATGCGGAAATGGATCTCCTGCAGATCCTGTTCATAGCCGTCATCGCCGCCGTTGGCGATCAAGCGATATTTATTATCTGCGTCGCGCTGCGCGACGTGCTGGCGTAAAATCTCGGCCGCTTGCTGGCAGTAACCGAAGGCGATGGCGGGATCGTACGGCAACAAGCCTCCGTTATCTCTGGCATGAGATTCCACCCCGAGCTGATTAAGCGCGCTGGGGATGTTTCTTCGGGCGCCAAGGTGGGCCAGAGGCAGGAGATATTCGGGGTAACCGAGCCAGCGAAAATCTTTTATCGCCGCCCGCCAGTTATGGTCGTATTCAATGTCGGCGACGCTATCGAGCCAGACGGCACCCTGCGCTTCATCTTTTTCAAAGCCAAATAACCCCGCGTACTGGAAGTAGCCGCGATAGATTTTCGGCACGCCGTATTCGGTTTGTTGCGCATTCTGGCAGATGAAATTGTAAATCCACTCGCTGTCCGGGAAATCGCGCAGCGCAAACTTTAACGCCCACGCGGTGTAGTAATTGTTGAGCTTCACTTTTTCCATGACCGAACGCTGCAGGGTGAGCCAGAGCGCGTCTTTATCGTCTAAATCGCTATAGCAGAGCAGCAGCCACTCCAGCGCATAGTGGCGAGACTGCGCCATGTGCGCCCGCCGGGCAATCTCTTCGGCTTTGGCGATAATATGCTCCCGCTCGGTCGGTGAATCCACTTCATTGATACGCAGATCGCGATGGTCATCCCACCAGATTAAAAGTTCCAGATGCTCCCGCTCGGCGGCGGTAAGATGATCGCATACCGTTGATGCCAGAAATTCGCGGATCTCCTGATGCGATCCTCCCCAGCGCGGCATACGAAACGGAATATACTCATCCAGCGCGTAAAATGCCGTCGGGAAAATCGCCAGACAAACGGCGAGCCAGTAGCGTTGCCCGGCGTCGCCATCGCACGCAGGCAGTACCTGCGGACGCGGAAGATTCGGGCATACCGCGTCGGCAAACGACAGGCCGGAATAGGCCATCAGCGCCTCCACTTCCTGCGGTGAGCGGCGGTGATACTCAGCCAGTTCCTGCATCAGCGGTCGTCCCGCAACCTCAGCGCCGGCAAGGAACTCAGCCAGCCAGTCGGGCTGGCCGAAGACCTTAGAGTTAGTGCTGGTCAGGGACGCCGCCATCCACTGGCGTGGTTCGAGGTCGATGGCGTAGAGAGCGGCAATGACCATCCGCTCATTGCAGGCGCTGGCGCAGATCCACATGGCGCGGGTGGTATCCTGCGCCCAGCCGTAGCTGCGATAGAGCCACGCGCGGTGGTTCCAGTACTGGGCCTCAGCAAGCCAGGCATAGCTGGAGCGCGGGCGGGCGCGCTGCCAGTTTTTGATCAGCGCTAACCCAGCAGGCCCGGCCTCGACCAGCGCATCCATATCGTAAAAATGGTTGCACATCTGCGTCCAGGCGAGGAAGTAACGTTTTTCCGCCTCGCGGCTGGTCAGGCTTTCCGCCAGCGCCCGGCTATAGCGCGCTTCGAGCTCGTCATAACATCCTTCGCGCAACAGGCCGGGAAGATCCGCGATAGACCACTCGCGCTGTCCGTCATTGAGGGGATTTTTACGGTTGCACATCTCAAACATGGCGGTGAGCAGTGGGTCATCCTTTTCCATAAATACTCCTTTTAAACCGGGTCGAAAATTTTGAAGTCATTCCACGGCAGCGTTTTCCAGCGGCTGAAGGAGGCTTTCAGGTAACAGGCCACCTCCTGCACATCGCGTCCGGCAACCGCCGTTGGCGTATCCATTAACGCCAGCCGTACCCGGCGGGCGCGGACGTAGGCGGTGGCGTAATCTTCCCACGAAGCAAAACAATCCTGCGCCCGCTGGGCGTTTAACAGGAGAACCAGCCAGGCCTGATTTTCGTCGCACCAGCCGAGCCCGGCGATACAGCGCGTCAGAAAGGCGGTGCGCATGCAGTCGAACGCCAGCGCGTCGCGAACCCGGCCCTGGGCCGCCAGGTGGTGGTAAAACGTGCGCGGCGAGTTGCCCATGCCCGCCGGCCAGCAGCGCAGGATCTCGGCGATCTGCTGGCGTAACGCCGCGCCGTCGAGGTGCTGATGCAAGCCCAGTTCTTTTTTTACCTGCTGCGTCAGGTGGCGGCGCTGGTCATCATCAAGTTTCAACGCCAGCTGTACGCCTTTTGTCGGCAGGCCATTGCGGTGCGAGAGGAGATCGGCTAACGCCAGCGCCCACTGGCGTCTTCGGCTATCGCGGCGCAGATCGTTAAGACGGTCCTTTTCTTTTTCCTCGGCGATGCGGGCGGCAACCAGCTGTTTATTCTTTTTTTTGGCGCGTAAGCGCAGGTAATAAGCGGTGGTAAACAAGGCTATCAGCAGCATCAAGGACTCTCTCCGGTGTGGGGTCGGTAGCGCGTGGTTTGTAGCGTCAGGCTCTCAATTTCAAAAGGCTGGCTGCAGGTGTTTTTCCCGGCAAGCGTAGGGTGCCATTCATGCTGTGGGAACAGCATTTCCGCCGCGGTCGCCACGTTGGGATCGATCGTCCGAAGATAGCGCAATGCCTCCGGAGCGCTGTGCAGAAGCAGCCACTGTAGCGCCACCGGTGGGTGAGGGAAGTGCGTCATTAAATGAAAATTGTTATGCAGAACGTTGAGTAAAAAATCAAAATCAACCACATCGGTGATAAATTTCCAGCCAGCAAATTGCGGCGTCGCTTCATAGACGATCCCCATACCTTCACAATCGGCGTGGCGCTCGGGACGTGGTTGCAGATAATGTAATAAAGCCAAAACGTCGGCGGCATATTTTTTAACAGGATGCTGGTTCTGCTTACCTTTAATTTGATCGATACTCATGCTGTCATTATTTATCCTCAGGCTCAGGGTGACGTGGGGAATATTATTTTCGTCGCGCAGGCTCAGAAGGCGAAATGCGCCTTGTTCAATTTGCCGGGCGTAGTACTCGCCGTAGCCGCCGGAGAGTGACCCTTTATCCTCGAACTGGCCGACGCAGTGCTGCATATGCCAGGATTCATAGGCCATTTCACTACGCAAGGCCGGGCTGGCGGCATCGAAGGCGACCCATTGCCCAGCAGTGACCTTCATCAGCGGCTTAACGGCGTCGTCGCTGGAGGGGTACCACCCTCGTTCGCGCAGGCGCTGCATTTTCTGGTGCTCGGCCTCGCGCATGTCCAGGACGGTGAAACAATTAATGCGCTGAAGTTTGCTTTCCAGCCGCGTGCCTTCCAGCCGCGACAGGAACTCCAGTAACTCCCTTTCCGTCGCCAGCAGCTGCGGATGTTGTGGATTAAGATAGTAAAAGGCGCCGCCGCCGCCCAGCCCGGATATCAACCACGCGGGGATCGCCTTCTCCGCGCCAAAGTAAACCGCATAATCGGCGGCGGAGCGTACGGGGTAAACGTGGGGAAAATTACCGATAGCCCAGCGAAAAAAATGGTTGCTTAGCCAGCGTTGAATACGATTACCGTCGTCGCGCTGTTCGCTGCGAGAAATAATGGCCGATTTTACATCAGGAGCGTTAATTATATTTCGTGGATTATATTTTCTATGAATATTACTCATGGCATTCCTTGCGCAGTTGAATATTAGAGAATATCCGCCTGCAATATATCATGCCGGTGACGTATTTCTTATTATTGCCGGTATTCTCAGATTATGACCCGAAGGGCGCAGTTTTTTCCTGAAGCGCCGCTGAGGGGCTTATTTGGGGGAGCGGATAACAGAAAATGCCAGCCCCGGCGCTGAGCCGGGGCTGTGCGGTTACGCCAGGCGGCAGGCGTCGGCTTCCCAGCGATATCCAACGCCGTAAACGGCGCGGATAAACGACTGCTCGGCGTCCAGCGATTCCAGCTTGCGGCGCAGGTTTTTGATATGGCTGTCAATGGTGCGATCGGTGACCACGCGGTAATCGTCGTACAGATGATTGAGCAGCTGTTCACGGGAGAAGACTTTACCCGGCTCCTGAGAGAGGGTCTTCAGCAGCCGGAACTCGGCGGGCGTGAGGTCCAGCAGCTTGTTGCGCCAGGAAGCCTGGAAGCGGCCCTCGTCGACAATCAGCGGGCTTTCGGCATCCAGCGCCTGCAGATCGCGCTGCGGCTTGCAGCGGCGAAGAATGGTCTTCACGCGGGCCACCACTTCACGCGGGCTATAGGGCTTACAGATATAGTCATCGGCGCCGATTTCTAACCCCAGCAGGCGGTCGATCTCCTCGATTTTGGCGGTTACCATCACCACCGGAACTTCAGAGAAACGGCGGATTTCCCGGCACAGAGTGAGTCCGTCGGTACCGGGCAGCATCAGATCCAGCAGGATCAGATGCGGCGGCGTCTGGCGAACGTACGGTAGAACCCGATCGCCGTGATTGATCAGCGTCGGCGCGTAACCCGCCGCCTGAAGATAATCGATCAGCAATTGGCCCAGTTTGGGCTCATCTTCCACGATAAGAATGCGCGGCGTGTTTTCATCAACAGGTAATTCAGTCATACGTCTCTCGATAAATTACGTTCCAGAGGTAACTCTACTTTAATGCTAACCCCGCCCAAAGGCGAATGGCCGGCACGTAAAGTGCCGCCGTGGGCAGCCACGATGTTAAGGCAAATCGCCAGCCCCAGACCAGAGCCGCCGCTGGCACGATTACGCGACCCTTCGGTACGATAAAAGCGCTCAACCAGCCGCTCCAGCTGTTCGTCGGTGACGCCGGGCGCGCTATCGGCAAAGTCGAGAATCAGCATCTGGCCGCTCTGGCTGGCGCTAATCTGCAGGCCGCCGCCGCTATCGGTATAGCGCAGGCTGTTTTCCAGCAGGTTGTTGAACAGCTGCATCAGGCGATCCCGGTCGCCGAAAATCGCCGCGCTTTCCGGCAGCGAAACGCCAATCGACAGTCCACGGCTGGCGAAGCGCTCGCGAAACGCGCCGGCGGCGACCTCCAGCAGATTAATAATATCCACCGAGCTTTTCTGGTAGGTGAGGGCGCCTTCATCGGACATGGAAAGCTGGTGCAAATCCTCGACCAGTTTGGTGAGGGTGGCGACCTCCGCCTGTAGGGAGGCGATGGAATCCGGGGTAAATTTCCTGATGCCATCCTGAATCGCCTCCAGCTCGCCGCGCAGCACCGCCAGCGGCGTGCGCAGTTCATGAGAAATATCGGCCATCAGGTCGCGGCGCATTTGCTGATTGCGTTCAAGGGTACTGGCTAGCTGGTTGAAATCTTTCGCCAGGCGCCCCAGTTCATCGCTGCTGGTGGCGGTGACCCGGGTGGAGAAATCGCCGGCCGCCAGACGATGAGTCCCCTCAACCAGCCGTTTAACCGGGGCGAGCAGACCGCGCGCCAGCGGGAAGGTGGCCAGCGCCGCCAGCAGCGTAGCGAGGGCGACAATCAGCCAGCTGGTGCGTTTCTGCTGACGGTCGAAGTTGATATCGGTGTTGCGCGTCAGGCGCTCAACCGGCGAGGCAATGACCGCGCCAACCTCGACGCCGTTAACCATAATGCTGCGCCGGGTACCGTCTGTCGGGACGCGCTCGCGCGGGCCCACCAGTACGCGCCCTTTCTGATCGACCACCCAGAACATCGTGCGCCAGCCGTGCGGAGGCATATCAGGACCGGGACCGCGATCGCCACGATCGCCGCGCGGGCCCTCAAGGGGGCGGTCCGGCGCGGCATCCGGCGGCATCTCTCCGGGGCCGGGGCCCGGACGCGGTTCGTCCATCGGACCCATGCCGCGACCCGGCGGCGAGCGATCGTCATTGTCGCGCTCAAAGGTTTTCAGCAGCTGGAAAATAAAGCGGTCGTTGTTGCGCAGGAACTTCCAGCTGCCGTGCTGGGCATACTGTTCGCTCAGGGCATCGCCGAGCATGGTCAGGCGCTGTTCGTTGCCGCGCTTGATATAGTCGATAAAGCCGCGTTCAAAACTGATACGCACCGCCCAGTGCATGCTGATTAGCAGCACGATGCAGGTGGCAAGAATCGCGATAAACAGCTTGCCGGTAATGCCGGGACGCCAGAACTTCAAGACTCACTCCTTTTACGGCGACGAATCACGGTATTCATCGTGGTGTCGTCCGGTACGCGGGAAAAAATGAGTGCCGGCAGCGCAATAACCACCGCCATGCTTAAGTAGGTATAAAGAAACACCTGATGAGCGGTCGCCGCATCGACGCCGATATGCTGCTGGCCGTAGAGACCGAGTAGCATCCCGGCGATAGTGACGCCGATACTCATCGACAGCTGCATGACCATCGATAGCATGCTGTTGCCGCTGCTGGCCAGATCGTCGGGCAGGTCTTTCAGGGTCAGGGTATTCATTGAGGAGAAGCGGCTGGAGTTAATCATTCCCTGCAGAAACAGGACCACCGGCAGCAGCCAGTACCAGCCCGCGAGCGCGACGGCCATAAACAGCAGGCTGACCAGCGCGAGGCCGATCGTTGAAGTCACCAGCACCCGGCGATAGCCGAAGCGGTTGACCACCTGAACCACAATGCGCTTCATTCCCATGCTGCCAAGCACCATCGGGATCATCATCAGCCCGGCGTGGAACGGCGAAAAGCCGAGGCCAATCTGTAAAAACACCGGGGTCATGAACGGCAGCATGCCGCTGCCGATGCGCCCGGCGAAGCTGCCGCCAAGGCCGAGAGAAAAGGTGCGGTTGTTGAACAGCTTCAGGCTGAACAGCGCGTTGCGGTTGCCGCGCGCGTGCCACAGATAGCACAGAATTGACGCCGCGCCGATGGCCACCAGCGCCGTCAGCCACAGGGGGGAGATTCCGAGCCCCTTTTTGCCGTCGAGCGCCAGGGAGAGCGTCGCCATGCCAGCGGCCAGCAAAATAAAGCCGAGGATATCAAAGCGCCGGGTTTGCAGAGTGTAGTTGGGCATCAGCCACAGCGTGGCGATGGCGCCGACGATGCCAACCGGAATATTGATCAGAAAGATCCAGTGCCAGGAGGCGTACTCCACCAGCATCCCGCCGAGCGCCGGGCCGAGCAGCGGCCCCACCTGGCCGGGCAGGGTGACGAAGGTCATCGCCGCCATATATTGGCTGCGCGGGACAATTTTCATTACCGTCAGGCGGCCAACGGGAACCATCATTGCGCCGCCGACGCCCTGCAGCACCCGGGCCAGAATCAGCTGATCGAGCGTGGCGGCCTGCGCGCAGAACAGGGAGCCGGCGGTGAACAGCACGATGGCGCTAAAAAAGATATTTCTTACTCCGACACGATCCGCCAGCCAGCCGCTGGCGGGCAGCATCACCGCCACCGTCAGCACGTAGGAGACGATAACCATATGCATATGCAGCGGGCTCTCCCCAAGACTTTGCGCCATTGAGGGGAGGGCGGTGTTAACGATGGTGGTATCCAGCGCCTGCATAAAAAAGCCAAAGGCCACTATCCACAGCTGCCAGCGTACGCTGGAAGGAAGATCTGTCATGTTATTCGCTTACCGGTTGATGGACTTTTCGCGAAAAACGCAGCCGCAGACGGTCGAAGAACAGATAGACCACCGGCGTGGTATACAGGGTCAACAGCTGACTCATTACCAGACCGCCGACAATGGTGATCCCCAAGGGCTGGCGCAGCTCGGCGCCATCGCCGCCAGAGATAACCAGCGGCAGCGCGCCGAACAGCGCCGCCAGGGTGGTCATCATTATCGGCCGGAAGCGCAGCAGACAGGCCTGGAAGATTGCCTCTTCCGGCGGCAGGTTGCCGTTGCGCTGCGCTTCCAGGGCAAAGTCGACCATCATGATGGCGTTTTTCTTCACAATGCCAATTAATAGCATAATCCCGATAAGCGCGATTAGGCTGAACGGGGCATCGAAAAGCTCCAGCGCCAGCAGCGCGCCGACGCCCGCGGACGGAATAGTCGACAGAATGGTTAGCGGATGAACGTAGCTCTCATAGAGGATCCCCAGCACGATATAGACCGTGGCGATAGCCGCCAGAATCAGGATCACCTGCGAGTTCATGGTCTCCTGGAACACCTGCGCGGTCCCGGCGAACGACCCGCGCACGCTGGACGGCACGCCAAGCTGGGTCATCGCCCGGTTAATGGCGTCGCTGGCTTCTGACAGCGATTTGCCGGTAGGCAGGTTAAACGACACGGTCGATGCCGCCGACAGCCCCTGATGGTTCACCGACAGCGGGGCGTTGGCCGGCTGCCATTTGGCGAAATAGGATAGCGGGATCGGCTTGTCTTCGCTGTTGATCACAAACATTTTATCGAGGGCGCTGACGTCCTGGGTGTAGACCGGGTCGACCTGCATCACCACTTTATACTGGTTCAGCGGCTGGTAGATGGTTGAGACCTGCCGCTGACCGAAGGCGTTATTTAGCAGATTATTGGCGTCCTGCACGCTGATGCCGAGTCGCGACATGGTATCGCGGTCGTAGATCAGGTCCATCTCGGTGCCGTTATTCTGGCTGTCGGAGTTGACGTCCGCCAGTTCCGGCAGCGCCGCCAGCGTTTTGCGGATTTTGGGTTCCCACTCCCGCAGCGCCGCAAGGTCGTCCGACAGCAGCGTGTACTGGTAGCTGGCGTTGGCCTGACGGCCGCCGACGCGGATATCCTGTACCGCCATCAGGAACAGGTTGGCCCCCGGCTCTTTGGCCAGCTTCTTCCGCAGCCGATCGATAATCTGCTGCGCCGTTTCATGGCGCTCATCGCGCGACTTCAGGGTGATAAACATCATCCCGCTGTTGACCCGCGAGCCGCCGGTAAAACCGGTGACGTTGTCCACCGCCGGATCTTCACGAATGATCTTCATAAAGTCCTCCAGCTTGCCGCGCATCGCCTGGAACGAGATGCTCTGATCGGCCTGGATCCCGCCCATCAGCACCCCGGTGTCCTGCTCCGGGAAGAAGGTTTTAGGAATCGAAATATAGAGCCAGACGCTCAGCGCGATGGTGCCAAGCAGCACCAGGCCGGTTAAGCGGCTATGCTTCAGTACCCACTTCAGCGACTTACCGTATCCGCCCTGAATCGCCACCAGCAGGCGGCCAACACCGCGCTTGCGCGTCGGCTCGTGCGGCTTGCCGCTTTTCAGCAGCCAGCCGCACATCATCGGCGTCAGGGTCAGGGAGACCGCCAGCGAGATGCCGATCGCCACCGACAGAGTAACGGCGAATTCGCGCAGCAGCCTTCCCGGCAGGCCGCCCATCAGCAGCAGCGGCAGGAATACCGCCACCAGCGACAGGCTCATCGACAGAACGGTAAATCCGACTTCCCGGCTCCCCTGCAGCGCCGCCTGCAGCGGCTTCATGCCCGCTTCGAGATGGCGGGAAATGTTTTCCAGCACCACGATGGCGTCATCAACCACGAAGCCGGTAGCGATGGTCAGCGCCATCAGCGACAGGTTGTTAAGGCTGAAGCCGCACAGGTACATGGCGGCGAAGGTGCCGATCAGCGAAACCGGAACCGCCACCGCCGGGATCAGCGTCGCGCGCCCCGAGCGGAGGAAGAGGAAGACCACGAGGATCACCAGCGCCACCGAGATCACCAGCGTTTGCTCAACTTCTTCCAGCGAGGCGCGGATGGTCGGCGAACGGTCCTGGGCGATTTGCAGATCGACAGAGGCCGGGATGGTGCGCTGTAGCTCCGGCAGACGGGCGCGAATGCTGTCCACCGTCTCAATGATATTGGCCTCCGGCAGCTTACGGATCATCAGCAAAATTGCCGGTTTGGCGTTAGTCATCCCGGCGTTGCGCACGTCCTGCACCGAATCGGTGACGTTGGCGACGTCGCCGAGGCGCACCGCCGCGCCGTTGTTGTAGTGCACGATCAGCGGCTGGTATTCGGCCGCGGTTTTCAGCTCGTCGTTGGTCGCCACCTGCCAGCGGTGGGTGGCATCTTCCAGCGCCCCCTGCGGTTTACGCACGTTGGCGTTGCTGATGGCGGTGCGCACCGCGTCGAGCGACACGCCCTGGTTAAACAGCGCCTGCGGGTTGAGGTCGACGCGCACAGCGGGCAGCGAACTGCCGCCGACGTCGACGTCGCCGACGCCGTCAATCTGGGCAATGGTCTGCGCCAGTTGGGTTGAGGCGAAGTCGTACAGCTCACCCTGGGACCAGGTATCCGAGGTGAGGGTGAGGATCATGATCGGCGCGTCTGACGGGTTGGCTTTGCGATAGGTCGGACGGCTCGGCATACCGCTCGGCAGCAGGCTTTGCGCGGCGTTAATCGCCGCCTGCACGTCGCGGGCCGCGCCGTTGATATCGCGGTCAAAGTTGAACTCAAGAATGATGCGCGTACTGCCGAGCGAGCTGGAGGAGGTCATCTCATTGACCCCGGCAATCCGCCCCAAAGAGCGCTCCAGCGGCGTCGCCACCGAAGAGGCCATGGTCTCCGGCGACGCGCCGGGCAGCGAGGCGCTGACCATGATAACCGGGAAGTCCACCTGCGGCAGCGGCGCTACCGGCAGCAGGCGAAAACCGAGGATGCCGCAGAGAGTAATGGCGAGCGAAATCAGAATCGTCGCCACCGGACGGTAAATGAAGAGCGCGAAAAACTTCACCTACGCCTCCTCTTCACGCCGCGGGAATCGGCTCTTCATATACAGCGACAGTCGGTCGAACAGCAGATAGATCACCGGGGTAGTGAACAGGGTCAGCACCTGGCTGAGCATCAGACCGCCGACCATGCCAATCCCCAGCGGACGGCGCAGCTCCGCGCCGACGCCGGTGCTGAGCATCAGCGGCAGCGCGCCGAGCAGGGCGGCGAGGGTGGTCATCAGGATGGGACGAAAGCGCAGCAGACAGGCCTGGTAGATAGCCTCGCGCGGCGGCATGCCCTGCTCGCGTTCGGCGGCCAGCGCGAAGTCGATCATCATGATGGCGTTTTTCTTGACGATGCCGATCAGCAAAATGATGCCGATAATCGCGATAACGTCCAGTTCGCTCCCCGCCAGCCACAGCGCCAGCAGCGCGCCCACGCCTGCCGTCGGCAGGGTGGAGAGAATCGTTATCGGGTGAATAAAGCTTTCATACAGTACCCCGAGGACGATATACATCGCCACTACCGCAGCGACCACCAGCCAGACGGTGCTGCCCAGCGCCGACTGGAAAGCCAGAGAGCTGCCCTGGAACTGGGTGCGGATATCGCTCGGGAATTCCAGCGCCTGTTCGGCGCCAAGGATGGCATCGACCGCATCGCCCAGCGAATAGTTATCCGGCACGTTAAACGAGATGGTGGTGACCGGGAACTGATCGAGATGGTTTATAGATAGCGGGGCAAAACGCTCCTCGACGCTGGCGATGGATTTCAGCGGCACAATCCCGCCGTCGCTGCTGGTCAGGCGAATATTATCCAGCGCCGCCAGCCCCGGCGTGGCCTGGGTATCATGCTCCAGCACCACGCGGTACTGATTCGCCTGGGTATAGATGGTGGAGATTAAACGCTGGCCGAAGGCGTTATACAGCGCATTATCGACGTCCGCCATGCTGATGCCGAGGCGGCTGGCGCTATCGCGGTCAACGTTGATATACGCCGCCAGGCCCTTGTCCTGCCAGTCGCTGCTGACGTCGGAGAGCTGCGGCAGCGCCTGCAGCCGGGTCAGCAGCTGTGGCACCCAGTTGCTGAGCGCATCCAGCGAGTTCGCCTGCAGGGTGAACTGGTACTGAGTGCGGCTGACGGTGGTGTCAATGGTCAGATCCTGCGTGGGCTGAAGGTAAAGCTCAATGCCGGGAATCCCGCTCACCGCGTTCTGCAGGCGGCCGATCACCGTCTGCACGCGATCGTCGCGCTCGTCCAGCGGCTTAAGGTTGATTTGCAGGCGGGCGCTGTTGAGCGCCGGGTTGGTGCCGTCAACCCCGACGTAGGAGGTCAGGCTTTCTACCGCCGGATCTTTGAGTATCGCCGCCGACACCTGCTGCTGGCGCTCGGCCATGTTGGCGAACGACGCCGACTGCGGCGCCTGCAGCGTACCCTGAATGATGCCGTTGTCCTGAATCGGGAAAAAGCCCTTCGGAATAAACACCCATAGCATAATCGACAGCACCAGGGTACCGAGGGCCACGCTCAGTGTCAGCCAGGGATGATTCAATACCCGGCTCAGCCAGCGGCCATAGACGGCGATCACCCGTTCAAAGAAACGCTCGCTGGCGCGCGAGAAGCGGTTCTGCTTGCGCAGCGACTCGTGGCTCAGCATGCGGGCGCACATCATCGGCGTCAGGGTCAGCGACACCACCGCGGAGATCAGGATCGCCACCGCCAGGGTAATGGCAAACTCGCGGAACAGGCGGCCAACGATATCGCCCATAAACAGTAGCGGGATCAGCACCGCAATCAGCGAGAAGGTCAACGAGATAATGGTAAAGCCAATCTCTCCGGCCCCTTTCAGGGCGGCGGCCAGCGGCTTTTCGCCTTTCTCGATATAGCGCGAGATGTTTTCGATCACCACGATGGCGTCATCGACCACAAAGCCGGTGGCGATGGTCAGGGCCATCAGCGTCAGGTTGTTAATCGAGAAATCGAGAAACACCATTACCGCAAAGGTGCCGACAAGCGATAGCGGCACGGCGATGCCGGGAATAATCGTCGCCGGGACGTTGCGCAGAAAGACGTAAATAATCATCACCACCAGGGCGATAGCCAGCATCAGCTCGAACTGAGTGTCGCTAACCGACGCCCGGATGTTGGTAGTGCGGTCGGAAAGCACCTGTACTTTGACTGATTTCGGCAGGCTTTCGGTCAGCTGCGGCAGCATCTGGCGGATGCTGTCGGCGGTAGAGATAATATTGGCCCCCGGCTGGCGCTGGACGTTCATGACGATCGCCCGCTGATTGTTCGCCCATGCCCCGAGCCAGCTGTTTTCCGCGCCCTGTTCCACGGTGGCGACGTCGCCGAGGCGAATCGGCGCGCCGTTCTGCCAGGCGATAATCAGGCGGCGATAATCTTCTGCCGACTGCATCTGATCGTTGGCGGAGAGGGTCACCGCCCGCGCCGGGCCGTCAAGGCTCCCTTTCGCCGAGTTGACGTTGGCGCTGGTTATCGCGGTGCGCACCGTTTCGCTGGTCAGCCCGAGCGCGGCGATGGCCTGGGCGTTGAGCTTGACGCGTACCGCCGGGCGCTGGCCGCCCGCGAGGGTGACCAGCCCGACGCCGGAAACCTGGGAGATCTTCTGCGCCACGCGGGTCTCGACCATATCCTCGACCTGGGTCATCGGCACGGCGGAAGAGGTGACCGCGAGGGTCATAATCGGCGGATCGGCGGGGTTAACTTTGCTGTAGACCGGCGGGTTAGGCAGGTCAGAAGGCAGCAGGTTGGTGGCAGCGTTGATGGCCGCCTGTACTTCCTGTTCCGCGACGTCCAGCGGCAGCGTGAGCTGGAACTGGAGCGTGACCACTGACGCGCCGCCGGAGCTCTGGGAAGACATCTGCTTGAGGCCGGACATCTGGCCAAACTGGCGCTCCAGCGGGGCCGTCACGGATGAGGTCATCACGTCCGGGCTGGCGCCGGGATAGAGGGTTACCACCTGAATCGTCGGGTAGTCCACTTCCGGCAGCGCCGAAACCGGTAAGAATCGATAGCCGATAATCCCGGCCAGCATGATGGCCACCATTAACAGCGTCGTGGCGACCGGGCGCATGATAAACAGACGGGAAGGGCCGCCCGTACTGCTCGGCGGTAACACTTGCATCAGGAGCGCGCTCCTTTTTTACCGTATTCGCGGCTGGTGGCTTTTTCCGGCTCGGCGGCGGTTGCCGCATCGTGGGCTTCGACGACCTCAACTTTTGCGCCTTCCGTCAGACGATCGATCCCGTCAGTAACCACGCGATCGCCGGCGGAGAGACCGGCGTTGATCACCACTTTAAGACTGTCCTGAATACCCGGCGTGACGGTGTGCTTGCTGACCTTATTCTCGTCGTTCAGTACCCAGACGAAATGACCTTCGTTACCCATTTGCAGCGCGGCGGTTGGGATCACTACCGCGTTTTGCTCGGTATCGACCAGCATACGGGCGTTGACGAATTGATTGGGGAACAGGGCGTCATCAAGGTTTGTAAAGCGCGCTTTCAGCTTGATGGTGCCGGTGGTGGCGTCAATCTGGTTATCGAGGCTCAGCAGCGAGCCTTCGCTGATTTTCTGTTTATTGGTGCGGTCCCAGGCTTCGACCGCCAGCTTTTTCCCCGCCTTTTGCGCCTGTATGACGGTGGCGATTTGGTTTTCCGGCAGCGTAAAGACCACATCAATAGGGTGGGTTTGCGTCAGTACCACAATGCCGGTGGTGTCGCCGCTGGAGATCTGGTTGCCGATATCCACCTGTTTTAAGCCGACCCGGCCGTCAATCGGCGCGGTGATGCGGCTCCAGTTCAGCTGGAGCTGGGCGCTGGCGACAGCGGCTTCGTCCGCCTTAATCGTGCCCTGGGTTTCGCTGACCAGCGACTGCTGGGTATCCAGCTCCTGGCGCGACACCAGATTGGTTTTCACCAGCTGCTGGTAGCGCGCCAGATCGCGGCGGGCGTTGGCGAGGGTCGCCCGATCTTTGGCCAGTTGCCCCTCGGCCTGGGCGAGGGCGACTTTAAACTGGCTGGGATCGATTTCCGCGAGCAGATCGCCCGCTTTGACCTGCTGGCCTTCGGTAAAGTGGATCGCCAGAAGCTGGCCGTCGACGCGGCTGCGCACGGTGACGGTATTCGCCGCCGTCACGGTGCCGAGGCCGGAAAGGTAGCGCGGCACCGCTTCGCTGGTTGCGGTTGCCGCCTGTACCGGCGCGAGGGCGGCGCCAAAACGACCGGGCCGTCCGCCTCCGGGGCCCTGCTGACGCGCGCCTGTCGCCGTCGGCGCGCCGCTATTTGCCGCTTCGCGACCCTGCCAGAACCAGTACGCGGCGCCCGCGACGATCGCTACCACCAGCACGGCTGCCCAACGGCTTTTATTGCTACCTTTCATTAATTTGCTATCTCATCCTGAAACGTTTCACGGAATGATACTAGTTTAGTCAGCGAACGCCGCTTAAAAATGGAGGAATTATGAAAAGACTGTCCAGAAACGTCTGGAAAAAACGCTTTTCCTTGAGCCGGTTACGATGAATAGTTAGGCGAAAAATTCGCTTAACGATTTTGCTTAGCCGGGCGAGGAACCCGGTGAATTATCGCCGGTCATTCGCTGTTTCTTAAGGGTCACAGCGGAATGCGTCGCAGCCAGGCTGATATACAGCGTGAATAAGCGGCCCCGGGGCGTGATTCAGCCTGATTGGCAGGCGCATCTGTTTAATAATCAAATTCACTCAAGATTTTGCTTTAAGCAATGCGACCACTATCAGAGGGTTCTTTATGCATTTTACCCAAGCTATCGCCCGTCTACCGGCCGCCACCTGCGGCGCAGGACAAACTACCGCCCAACTGGGCGCGCCGGATATCGCTGCCACCACGCGCCAGTTTCTCGCCTATGTAGAGACCCTTCTGCAGCTCGGCCTGAAGGTCACCGTGCTTCCTGCCGCGGCGGAATATCCCGATGCGCACTTTGTTGAAGATACCGCGGTGGTCATGCCGGAACTGGCAGTGATTACTCATCCGGGCGCGCCGAGCCGTCAGGGCGAAGTCGATACCATTGCGCCGGTGCTGGCGGGGTTTCGTCCACTGGTGCAGATGAGCGAAAGCGGACATATGGACGGCGGCGACGTGCTGCTGGTGGGCAAACGATTTTTTATCGGCCTGACGGCGCGTACCGATGAGCAGGGGATCCGCGAATTTGCCGCCGCCGTTGAGCCGCAAGGTTACACGGTGACGGCGATTGACGTGAGCGCCGGTCTGCATCTGAAATCGATCGTCAACTATGTGGGCCGCAATACGCTGCTGCTGACGGAAGGCTACGTTAACCATCCGGCGTTTAGCGGCTTCAACCGTATCGTGATCCCGGAGGAAGAGGCCTACGCCGGAAATACGCTGTGGATCAACGATACCTTAATTACGCCGCAGGGCTACCCCTGTACCCTGAGCGAAATCAGCAAGCTGGGAATGCCTGTCGTGCAGCTCGACACCAGCGAATTTAAGAAAATGGATGGCGGCCTGACCTGCCTCTCACTGCGTTTTTAATTTTTGCGCCGACACCGGGGAGATCGAAATGAAACTACGCCTTGCCGCACTACTGGCCTGCATGGCGCTCAGCGCGCCGCTGGCCGCCCAGCAGTTTGATACCATTAGCTTTGGCGTCGATGGCGGCTATCCGCCGTTTGACGTACTGGCCCCCAGCGGTGAAATTACCGGTTTTGATATTGATATCGCCAACGCGCTGTGCACCCAGCTAAAAGCCAAATGCGTTTTCGTTAAGCAGCCGTTCGAAAGCATGATTGCCGCTCTCAATGCGCATAAATTCGATGCCATTATCGCTTCGCTCAATATGACCGATGCGCGTAAAAAGGAAGTGGACTTCACCGACCGCTACTACCGCAGCGCAGCGCAGCTGGTGGCGCGCAAAGGTAGCCCGCTGCTGCCTGAGGTCGCCAGCCTGAAAGGCAAGACCGTCGGCGTCCAGACCGGTTCCACCCATGAAGCGTTTGCGAAGGCTAACTGGGCCAACCACGGCGTGAAGATCGTCAGCTACGCGAATCAGGATAACGTCTACCTCGACCTGCTCTCCGGACGTATTGACGCCGCTTTGCAGGATAATATCCAGGCGGCGACCGGCTTTATTGATACCCCGCGCGGGCAGAAATTCGCTTTTGCCGGTCCGGTCATTCAGGACGGCGGCATCTCTTCCGATGTGGGGATTGCGGTCAATAAAGATAATCCGGCGCTGCGGGATGCCCTGAACGGCGCTATCAAGGCTATTCGCGCCGATGGCACCTACGACGCTATCCAGAAAAAATACTTTAGCATTGATATTTATGGCAAATAAGCCGTGAAGGCGAGGGCGCAGGCGCTGGCTTGCGCCCCTTTACGGCACCCGTGGAAGGCTGAACATGGTCGCAGACTATTTACCCTTACTGTTACGCGGCGCGGCGCTTTCGCTGTGCGTGATGCTCTGCTCATTGCTGGTCGCGCTGCTGCTGGGCCTGATCAACTCGCTGGTTAAACTCTTTGGCCCGCCGTGGCTGCGCCTGTTTTCCACCGCCTACACCACCCTGGTACGCGGTATTCCCGAGCTGGTGATTATGCTACTGCTGTTTTTCGGCGGCGAGATGCTGGTTAACCTGCTGCTGGCAGCGGTGGGGCTGGGGCCGGTGCGCTTCAATACCTTTTTTTCCGGCGTGCTGGCGATTGGCTTTGTGTTCGGCGCCTATTACACCGAGACCTTTCGCGGCGCATTTCTGACCGTCGATCGCGGGCAAACCGAAGCCGCGCAGGCCTACGGAATGCGCCCGTGGACGGTATTTCGCCGGGTGATGCTGCCGCAGATGCTAAGCTTCGCGATTCCCGGGATCAATAATAACTGGCTGGGGCTGATGAAAGCGTCGGCGCTGGTGTCGATCCTGGGCCTGGAGGACATGGTATGGCTGGCCGAGCAGGCCGGGCGCGCCACGCAAAAACCGTTCCTCTTCTATTTCCTGGTTTCCCTGATTTATATGGTCATTACCGCGCTCTCCAGCTGGTTGTTTAGCCGCCTGGCGAAGCGTTATGCGCTGCGTTCTTCCACGGCGGGGGCCGCGCTATGAATCTGCAAACCTTTCTCGATGCGATCCCGAGCTTTATCTGGAGCGATGGCAACGGCGCCGCCAGCGGGCTGGCGATAACGGCGGAGCTGTTTTTGCTCTCCATCGTTCCCGGGATGGCGCTGGCGATTGCGATGGCGGTGGGGCAGGTGTACGGCCCGCGCGCGCTGGCGCTGCCCATCCGTGGTTTTACGTATTTTTTCCGCAGCACGCCGCTCTATCTGCAACTGATGCTGATTTACTACGGCCTGTCGCAGTTCGATATCGTGCAGACGGGTTGGATGAACGATCAGCCGTTCTGGCTGCTGTTTCGCGATGCGACCTTCTGCGCCACGCTGGCGCTGGTGCTGAACACCTCCGCTTACGTCGCGGAGCTGCTGGCGGGGATGATGCTGACCTTTCCCCGTCAGGAGTGGGTTGCCGGAGAAGCCTACGGGATGGGGAAATGGCAGATTATTCGTCGTCTGGTGCTGCCCGCGACGCTCAGACGCGGGATCCCGGCGCTGAATAATGAAATGGTCTTTTTGCTCCACGCCACCTCGCTGGCCAGCACGGTAACCCTGCTGGATATTACCGGCGTGGCCCGCGCGTTCTACGCCATGACCTGGTCGCCCTTTATTCCGTTTCTGATGGCCGCGGCGCTCTATCTCCTGTGCACCTTTCTGCTGATTTTCGCCTTTTCCCGCGCCGAACGGCGCTGGCTGGCGTTTATCCGCCGCGGCTAATCAGGAGCGCTTAATCGCCTGGAGTTCGGTCAGGGTAACGATTTTATCAACGTGAAACTTTTTACTGGTCAGCCAGCTATCCGCCAGCTGGCAATAGTGCGCCATGCTGCGACAGCCGATGCGTACCAGAAAGTCGAAGCTGCCGCTTACCAGCCAGCAGTCCAGCACTTCGGGCGTCTGGCGCATCTCCTGTTCAAACACCGGCTGCGAGCGGCCGTGGTCGGCCAGGGCGATTTGCGCCTGCACCACAAACGCATGCTCCGGCTCGGGCAGTTCGATAATGGCGCTGTAGCCGCGAATGATGCCGTCACGCTCGAGGCCGCGCACGCGTTCCAGACATGGACGCGCGGTGAGATTTACCTGCTCCGAGAGCTTCTGATAAGAAATGCGGCCATCCCGGCGCAGGATTTCAAGGATCTTATGATCGATACGGTCAAGCCGGGTTTTCTTTTCCACAGATGGGACGTCCAATGAAAATTAAACACGATACATTACCTCAACATGCGCTCGGTGGGCAGCGGCAATTAAGCCATTTTCATTTCGGCGCGCCCGGCGCCGGCGAGAAAGTCTATCTGCAGGCGGGGCTGCACGCCGATGAAATTCCGGGCATGCTGGTTCTGCATTATCTTAAAAGATTACTCAGCCAGGCGGAACGACGGGGCGAGCTGCGCGGTGAAATTATTATGGTGCCGGTAGCCAATCCGCCGGGGCTGGCTCAGCTGCTGCTTAACAGCGGCATTGGCCGTTTCGATCTGGGGAGCGGGCGCAATTTCAACCGCGACTTTCCCGATCTGGCGGCGCTGGCGCAGCCCTGGCTACCCGCGGAATCGCCCGCTACGCGCGCCGAATATCTCCAGCAGGTGCGCGATGCCATGCAGAAGGCGCTGGCGGCGCTTCCCGTGGCAAGTGAGGTTCAGGCCCTGCGTCAACATCTGCTGAGCCTCGCGTGCGATGCCGATCTGGTGCTCGATCTCCATTGCGATGACCAGGCGATTTTGCACCTTTACGCCGATCCGGCCTGGCAACGCGAGGCGAACGTACTGGCGGCTTTTCTCGGTATTGGCGCCGTGCTGCTGTCCCAGGAGAGCGGGGGCAACTCGTTTGATGAGGCCTGCGGCCTGCCGTGGCAGCGTTTGAGCGCGCTAAACCCGGCGTGGGGCCCGCAGCAGCCCGGCTGTATGGCGGTGACCGTGGAGCTGCGCGGCCAGCACGAGGTGAATCACGCTACCGCCTGCGACGACGCCGAACGTATTTACCGTTATCTGCAGTACCGCGGCGTGCTGGCGGGCGACAAGCCTGCGGTGCCGCAGCAGGAAACGGTGATGCTGCCGTTTGCTGCCGGGGAGATTGTCACCGCGCCGGCGACCGGCATCCTGGTGCCGCTAAAACAGCCGGGCGAATGGGTCAGCGCCGACGATGTCGTCGCGGAAATCATCGACCCGCTGACCGATATGGTCAAAGCGGTGCGGCCGACATCGGGCGGGCTGATTTATGCCAGCCGGCGGGCGCCGTTTGTCACGCTGGGGGCGGAAATAATGAAAATCGCCGGCGAGCAGCCGTTCAGCGGCGGCGGCGGGCTGGCGATGTAAGCGGACAGCATCCCTGAGCGTATTTTTGCCCGCCGTCGGCCGTGGCGGAATGAACTTGCTTGATGCACGTCAACGAGCACATCAACTTTTACTATAAAAACTAAAAAAAGAGTTGTAACCCCGTCTGCTTTTATTCAATTTATGTGATGAATGTTTGGTGTGCTCCAATAAATAAAATATATGCACATTGATAACAACACGTTAAATAAATCAGGGGTTAATTTTTGTGGCAAGTGCAAACAAACTCACGCTGTTCATCGTTATCTTTATGCTGTTGGGGATCCTCTCCGGCGCGGCCATTCACGCATACGCCGCGCAAACGACCATAACCGCATGGTCTGAAAATATTACGCTGCTGACCGACGTGTTCCTGCGCCTGATTAAAATGGTGATTGCGCCATTAGTCTTCAGTACGCTCACCGTCGGCATTATGCGGCTTGGCGAAACGGCTACCATTGGGCGGGTCGGCGGTAAAGCCATGGTGTGGTTTGTTACCTCTTCGATTCTCTCCATTCTGGTTGGGCTGGTGATTGTTACCCTTGAGCACCCCGGCGCCGGGTTGAATCTGGCAATTCCGAAAGAGTCGGTCGATACCGGCCTGGCGGTGAGCGGGATGAGCCTGAAAGGCTTTCTGACGCATACTATTCCGACCAGCATTACCGAAGCGATGGCCAACAACGAAATTCTGCAAATCGTGGTGTTCTCAATGTTCTTCGGCATTGCCGGAGCGTCGCTGGGGGAAAAATTCAACGCTCCGCTGGTGGCGGCCCTGAACGTGGTTTCCCATATTATGCTGAAGGTCACCGGGTACGTGATGTACGTGGCACCGCTGGCGATTTTTGCCGCCATCTCTTCGGTTATCGCCTCGCAGGGGCTGGGGATCCTGCTTAACTATGCTTCGTTCATCGGCGGTTACTACGTTGCAGTGCTGCTGACCAGCATGGTGCTGCTGGCGGTGGGATATATGGTGCTGAAAAAAGAGGTTTTTCGCCTGCTTAATATGCTGAAAGATCCGGTACTGGTGGCGTTTACCACCAGCAGCTCAGAAGCTGCCTATCCGAAGACCCTTGAGCGCCTCGTGGAGTTCGGCTGCTCGCGTAATATCGCGTCGTTCGTGCTGCCCATCGGCTACTCCTTTAACCTCGTCGGCTCGATGGTGTACTGCTCGTTTGCCGCGATGTTTATCGCTCAGGCCTACAATATTCATCTGAGCTTTAGCGAGATCACCGTGATGATGCTGACCCTGATGCTGGCATCAAAGGGAATTGCCGGGGTGCCGCGCTCGGCGCTGGTGGTGCTGGCCGCGACCATCCCAAGCTTCAATATCCCGGTGGCGGGTATTTTGCTGCTGATGGGTATTGACCATTTTCTCGATATGGGGCGTTCCGCGATTAACGTGCTGGGGAATGGGATCGCGACGGCGATGCTGTCAAAAAATGAAGGTCTGTTGCAGGAAGAGGTCGCGGAAGAAGAAGCCGCGGCTCAGCAGGTCGAGGCCTGATCGTCGTGCGCCCTCTCTGACGGGGGCGCGCTTCGTCATAAAAAAGAGGCCCCTAACAGGCACGCAAGGGGCAATGTGACGAAGTAACAGATTCCTCGATAAAGACGTTATTCTTTTGGCTAAAAACACGCTACGGTATTTTCATATCAAGGAACCGGATCATGTTACTGCTGCGCGTAACACCAGAGTAGATATTTTTCATCTCACTGATATTTTTTCGGATTCCCGACCCTTACAAGCCGTCAAATTCCTAATTTTATCGCGCATAGTGTTACTCAGTTCCGGCATATTCGCGGGTTTACCAGCGCTCTTTTAACAAATTAATAAACTGGAAAAAGTCATAATGGTTATTGAGGCGATATTTTTCCATGATTTTACTTTTGTGCCAGGTGATGGTTTTGGGCGTGACTTTGTGCAGGGCGGAGATTTTACTGATATCAAAGCCATGAATAATTCCGGAGGCGACGGCAACCTGCGATTTTGACAGCATTTTGTGCGGGCAGTTGCTGCAGACTATCGCCGAGTCGGCCCGCCGGGCCAGAACCAGACCTTCGCACTTTCTTAGCTCCTGGGCAAGGATGGCCAACATCCTGTCAATATTAACTAATTTTATCGACACGAAAATAACCCCTTTCAGGCAGTTAACAATCAGTTCCTGCTCCGGGAGCTGGTCGTAGCTGTGCAGTATAATAACTGAGCTATCTGATTTGCGATTTTTTAGACTGGTATTACACAGGTAGATTTCACCGGGGAGAACCTCGGCGATAATAATATCCTTATCAAAGAAATCATTTTTCTTATACGAAAAGCTGACGTGCAGATGACCGTCGCGGCGGGTCAGCTCATTGACCATGGAAGCCAGCGATTGCCGCAGAAAAGTGTTGCTGGTATTGATTGCGATGTTTATTTTTTTCATGGCGCTAGTTCCCTGTAAATCAACATAACGCCATGTTGCGATCAATCCTCCGGGCGTATGCGGTGATTGTTACTGTGCAGATAATTTATTATTGGTGTCGCCTGAGTTATTTTCTGCGCGAAGAGTGCTTAGCTGAAAACGGAAATTTCTGTTTTCTCCTGTCGCGGATATAAGAAATAAGACTATATACCGAAACGCAGAGGCAAAATATGCACAGTAATAAGGCTAACCATGTTTGCATGGCCATGATGGATATCCTTTAATTAAATTTTCAGGTGTTAAAAATGTACATCCCAGGCACGAGAATATTTTTATTCTCTTCTTTAAACCGTGCCGGCACAGGCGAACGGACAGCGTACAGCGGGCGGCCAGCGTTCAGGCTGTGCTGAATTTGACCACAGCCGGTTAGCCTGAGGACGCTTTGAATCGGTACGCTCCCGATGCCATGTCAATGTAAGAAAATTCTTAATATGCTGTCAGTCTCATTTCTCTCATTCCTCTCAAAAACTGAAAAAAAGTGATCAAGAGGCGGAGGAATGAAAAACTATCCGCCATGACGCCGCCGCAAAGATGCAATGCCTGCTGAGGCCGGGTCGGCAAATATCAGGAAAGAAACGCCAGACCTTTGCCAAAAATAGCGCGAATCGGCAGGGCCATGCCCTGAAGGCGGGCCTTGTGGCGCAAGCGGCTGACGACGACATCGATCCGGTGCAGTTCCGGTTCGCCTTCATCGGTGAACAGAGAGGCGTGCAGGTCAACTTTGCTGCACACTTCATTGCGGTTGCGCATTAACAGTTCCAGCAGACGGTACTCCTGCTGCGTTAGCGGCAGGATCAGCCCCGATGGCGCAATCAACTGTTCGCTTTGTAATATCCAGGTGGAAGAGGCTGACCGTTCCGCTGATATCGTCGGCGCGGTGGGCTGGGGCGCGGATTGCTGGCGGAGACGGGCGCCAAGCGCGTGAATGCTTTCCGCGAGGTCGGAAAAGTTGACCGGCTTGATGAGATACAGGTCGGCGCCGGCGTTCAGCGCCTGCAGGCGATCCTGCTCATGGCCTCTGGCGGTGATGACGACCAGTCCGAAATGGCCAATTTCATGCAGATAATCCAGCACGCTAAATCCGTCTTCTCCCGGTAAACCGATGTCGATGAGCACGATATCAACCGGATCGCGATGCAGCTGCCGCCAGAAGGCTTCAGCGCTGCGCACGCCCCATGCATCGAAGCCGCGATGGCGTAAAAAGGCCAGCAGTTCGTCGAGTAAATCAGCGCTATCTTCAACGATAGCGACGCGTAATGTCATGATTTGTCCTTCTGCTGTCCATCCAGCGGCAGTGTGAGCGCAAATTCGCACCCGTCAGCGGTATTCTTCGCCAGGCACAGCTCCCCCCCGTGGGCCTGTATGATTTGTCGGGCGACGTACAGACCCAGGCCGGTGCCGGCTGGCGTGGTCGTATGGGTTTCGCCGCGTCGATAGCGCTCAAAAATATGCTCAACCTGTTCAGGCGCGATGCCGGGGCCGCGATCGCCAATGCGTATTTCAAACCCTTTTTGCAGGCGATAAATCTCGATTCTTATTTCACCTGATGCCGAATATTTGACTGAATTATCGAGCAGATTAGCGATCGCAATACACAGAAGCCCGCTATCAATAAACAGCACCGGCGAAGGCGATTGCGGCCCGACAGTTTGCCCTTCGCAGATGACATGTAAATAATGATTCAGCGACAGATCCACTACCGTGGCGGCGATATAGATAACCGGCAGCAGCTCCGCATTCTGCCGGTCGGCGTGCAGGTCTCTGGAGGAAAGCCGGGCATCGGCGAGGCAATTATCGGTGAGCTGCACCAGGCGGGTGGTCGCTCGCTGCATACGATCGAGGCGCGCGCTCTGCGTGGACACAGTGGGGCACAGGCGCAGATTTTCCAGCGCCGCCTCGAGGATGGCCAGCGGCGTTCTGAACTCATGCGCCACCATCCCCATAAACTGGCGCTGGTGGAAACTGGCCTCGCGTTCAATTTGTAACTCTCTCGCCAGCTGCTGCTTGCGCATCAGGGTACGGTTTTCCGCCCGCACCCGCAGTACAGCGATGATCAGGACCGTGACGATATGGATGATCAGCGCATACTGCCAGGTGGAATAAACCCTGGTATGAAACGGAATCACGCCGTGTACCGAGAGCAGGGCCAGCCCGGCTGACACCACGTAAACCGGCGGCAGCAGCCCGAGCAGCAGCGTATTCATATCAACCGCTTTACGCCGCCACAGCATCCATGAGGTGATCAACAGCACCGGGGAGGCGATAAAAAATATCCCCGCTTCAATTTGCATTGCCCGGCCGTAAAATCCCAGCGGAATGCTGATTTGCAGCGCAATGTTTAAGCCGATCGCCGCCAGCAGCAGTTGATGCAGCCGCGGCATGTTCTTCTTCAGATCGAAGACCTCGCTATGCAGCCACAGCGCGGTGGCATAGCTTACCAGCGACAGGCAGCTAATCATGTAATCCTGAACCGGCAGAAGGGCGTCGCCGAATAACCATTCCGGGTAGCCATGCAGGGCCGCGACGAGCGGATAGTTCAGCGAAAACAGGCAGATCCCCCACAGCAGACGTCGGCGCAGCGCAACGGCAAGCCACAGGGCGATGCCGCTGGCAATGACCGCCAGACCGAAATAGAAACTCCAGAAAGCGGTATCGAGGGTGGCCGAACGGACGAATTCCTGCGGCGATGAGAGCGTCGCCAGCAGGATCAGGGTGCTGCTGCTCTGCAGACGGAAGACCATCTCGTAGCCTGCCTTCGTGGGCGGGGGCGCTAAAATCAGCACGCTTTCGCGGTAGTCGAGGTCGCTATCGCGGGCTGGGGCATGGTCGCCAAACTCTTTTTGTTTCCACGGGCTATCGCTGCCGTAGGGGCGATAATAGACGGTTAAACGATCGATAAACGGTGGGCCAAGCTGCAGCCAGCGCTGCTCGCCGGAAAAATAAGCCGCCGGGAGTGACGTGCGCAGCCAGAAAGTTTTTTTTGAATACCCAAACGACGGGATCAGCGACGCCGTTTTTAGCGCCTCTTGCGGTAGCGCAAGAAAGGCGTCGAGGGACATCTGGCCGCTGGCGTCGGCGTACCAGTCAACGGGAATATCGATACCCAGCTGACGGACTTCCGCGCGCGCCGGCGTACACATCTGCAGGGCCATAAGGATGCTGCACCATGCCCAGAAATGCGGTCCACGGTGCCTGCGAAGAACATCAAAAAAAGCGCACAAACGATTCAATTACGCCCCCTTGCGGCATGGACTAATCAATCCGTACGGTATAAACGCGCCGGGGCTCTGCGGCTGGCACAGACAACTCTCCGGAATCCGGGAAATAAAATTACAGGGCTGGACAACGCAGCATTCTGCTGGTGCCGCAGATATTATTCCAGCGTTATCTGCAAGCCGGGTAACTGGCCAGACCTGCCGTAAGAAGATTCGCAATCAATGTTAACGTATGAGGGCGGGTCATAATAAGCAAGTGGAAAATTCAAACAGCGCATAGGGATTTATGATGCTGCCGTGAAGGTGCATGGAGTTATATACCATTAGCAATAGATTATTTAATCAGCGCATATAAAAGCAGGTGCTTATATTAAGCTTTAACGAATGTCGGGAGAAATGATGGTAATAAACCCTACCTGTCGCCAGGGCCGAGGGGGCAGCGATCGCACGGGGGCGTCAACGCCCGCCGGGGCACCCGTGATAAATAACGCATTCCGGCAATCAGGGTCGCAAAGTCTAGAGACGCGAATCCTGCAGGCGCAAAAAATTAGACAAATATGGTTATATATTGCTCATTGATGAAGTAAAAATATTATTCACAGGCGGAATGTCAGAATTTAGATGCAGCTAATTTCAAGAGATGCGTATTTTATGCGGTTGAAAAATCGCCCTGACGTTCCTTAAGTATGAATAATAGCCGTCGTTTATCAATGTTTTGGTTATTTATATCAAAGAATCAGCGGTCGACTGTGGTTATGTTGGTTATTCCGCCTGGAGAAATGACCAGGTTAATCATTGACTCGTTGTGGAAGGGGACCTTACAGGATGACGACGAAATCGCTAACGCTTTCTTTGGATGAACAGCAGTCTATTCCTTTGGGTACGGTGGCGGGAACGCTGGGCCACCTCGGCATGGATATCCGTCCGCTGGCGTCTTCAGGCCTGTGCAGTTTCGACCCCGGCTTTGCTAATACCGCCGGCTGCACGTCGGCTATCTCCTGGATCGATACCGAGAACAGCGTTCTGCTGCACCGCGGCTATCCGGTCGATCAGCTGGCTCGCCAGTGTGACTTTCTTGAAGTGGCCTGGATTCTGCTGCAGGGCGATGCGCCTGATGAAGCCAGCTATCAGGTGTTCAAAAATACGATTACCCGCCATAGCCTGGTGCACGAGCAGATTGCGCGGATGTGCGGCAGCTTCCGCCGCGACTCGCATCCGATGGCCTTAATGTGCGCCCTGGTCGGCACGCTGGCGGCGTTTTATCACGATGTGCTGGACGTTGAAAACCCGGAGCACCGGGCTCTGGCCGCCACCCGTCTGCTGTCGAAAATGCCGACGCTGGCGGCGATGAGCTACAAGTTCTCTATTGAGCAACCGGCGCAGTATCCACGCAACGATCTCTCTTATGTGGGCAATTTCCTGCATATGCTGTTTGCCATCCCGGCGGAACCGTACCAGCTGAATCCGGTGATTGAACAGGCGATGAACCAGATCCTGGTGCTGCACGCCGATCACGGCCAGTGCGCATCAACCACCACCGTTCGGGCGGCGGGCTCTTCCGGGGCGAACCTGTTTGCCTGTATCGCCGCAGGGCTCGCTTCGCTGTGGGGGCCGACCCACGGCGGGGCTAATGAAGCCAGTATGCGGATGCTGGAGGAGATTAAAACCGTTGATCAAATCCCTGCGTTCCTGAGCAAAGCGAAACGCGACCCGCAGGCGTTACGTCGTCTCGGATTCGGTAACTCTCGCTACCGTAACCTCGACCCGCGAGCCGCTATTTTGCGCGAAACCTGTCACCGGGTGCTGGAGGAACTGGGGATGTGCGATATGCCATTGCAGGTAGCGATGGCCCTCGAAGAGGTAGCGCTGACCGACCCGTACTTCGTGGAAAATGGCCTGTCGCCGAGCGTTGATTTCTATACAGCGGTGATCCTCAAAGCGATGGGGCTGCCTTCATCCATGTTTGTGGTGATCACCGCCGTTGGCAGAACGCTCGGCTGGGTGGCGCACTGGAACGAAATGCACGAAGCGCCGCTGAATATTTATCGCCCGCGGCAGATTTATACCGGTGAAAAGAGGCGGGATTACGTTTCGCGGCGCGAAGGGCGCTGAGAGGGGGCGGCAATCGGGGGGAGTGAACCCGGCTCGCGCTGCGCTAAGCCGGGCGACAAACTCACTGCGTCCCGTAGTCCGGGAACGGATGGTTAACGAAATACCACCTGCGCCCAGCGGGCCAGACCGGCGGTGACCGAGCCAAAATCATCGCCGCCGGCAACCGGAATACCCGGCAGATGGGCTGCCAGCGCTTTTTTAATCAACGGCGAGCGAGCGCTGCCGCCGGTCAGGTAAATCACATCCGGCTGCTCATTGCTGTTATCCAGCGCCAGCTGAACCTGCTCCATAATGCGGGTTAACGGCTGATCCAGCGCGGCTTCCAGCCCCTGCTGGCTGATAGCCGTGGCCAGCTCATCGCTGATAAACGGCAGATCGGTTGTCACGGTCGGCTGCGCGGAAAGGGCGATTTTACTCTCTTCCGCGCTACGCACCAGACGGTAGCTAAGACGCTGACGCCACACCTTCAGCAGCAGCGCGACCTTCTCGCTATCGCGGGCGCTGCGCAGCAAATCGTTAAGCAGACGACCATTGGCGGCGCTGTAAAAATCGGTCTGCGCCGGAACGTCGTTAATCGCCACCGCATTCCACCACGGCAGAATCGGCAGCGCGATACCTTTTTCCGTATCGCCGCCCATCCCCAGCAGCGGCATCAGGCATTTAAAGGCCAGGGCGATATCCAGGTCGTTACCGCCGACGCGGCAGCCGCTATGGCCGAGCAGGCTTTGCTGGCGATCGGCTTTTTCCCGCCACTGCGGCCCCATCAACAGCAGTGAACAGTCGGTGGTCCCGCCGCCGATATCGACGACCAGCACGCGTTTTTCTTCGCTCAGCGTCGCTTCGAAATCCAGACCGGCGGCGACCGGCTCAAACTGAAATACGACGTCGCGAAAGCCCGCGCGCTTTGCCGCTCGCTCAAGAATTCCCTGCGCCTGGGCGTTGGCGTCATCGCCGCCCAGCCCCTGGAAGTTAATCGGCCGTCCGATAACCGCCTGGTCGATGGCGTCCGGCAGCTGCGTTTGCGCCTGGAGTTTGATGTGCAGCATCATGGCGCAGACTAAATCTTCAAACAGCGCAACCTGCTGCGGCTTGAGCCCGCTGGCGCCGAGGAACGATTTCGGCGACTTCACGAAGTAAACTTCTTCCGGATCGTCAACGTACTGATGCAGCGAAGCGAGGCCAAACTGCACGCTGTTGCTGAGTACATCGATATCTTCCTCACGATTGAAGCTTATCGCGCGGCGCAGCAGCGCCTGGTTTTCATCACCGTTGGGCGGGACGTCATGATGGCGGTAGAGCCACTCGCTGACCGCTTCGCGGGTCGGCGCGCAAAGCATGGACGGCAGCAGTGAACTGCCGTTTTCCAGCGTCAGCAGCTGCGGTGTATTTTCGCGCATCACCGCGACCGAACAGTTAGCGGTACCGTAGTCAAAACCAATATACATAGCCTGCAAAATCCCCATGCCGGTGAAGAAGGGGGGCGACTTTAGCGGATCGACGGCACTGCGACAACTGGAATTTAAAAGCAAGGCGCGTCCGGCGCGGAGCCGCTATGATTGAAACGCTAAAAAGGAGAAATGATGACGCTGCTACCCTGGAATCCCCCCTACGACTGGCATTGGATGTTCAGCTTTCTTGGCGCTCGTGCGGTGCAGGGGATTGAAACCTTCGGCGACGATGGCTATCGCCGCAGCTTTGCCTTTAATGGCTGCGCCGGGCTGATTACGGTGATGCCGGATGAGGCCGCGCAGGGCATGCGGGTGACGCTTTCCGCCGGACTGCAGCCGGTGGCGGACGAGTGCCTGATGCGGGTGGGGAGATTGTTGGACTTATCCTGTGACCCGCAGCAGGTTGCCCTGACGCTGGGGGCGCTCGCGCGGCCGAGGCCGGGGCTGCGTTTGCCGGGCTCTCTCGACCCGTTTGAGCAAGCGGTACGCGCGGTGCTGGGTCAACTGGTCAGCGTGGCGATGGCGGCAAAGCTCACCGGGAAAGTGGTGGCCGCCTTCGGAGAACCGCTGGCCGACGCGCCGGGTTTTTACCTGTTTCCCGGCGCGCAGCGGCTGGCGCAGGCCGACCCGCTGGCGCTAAAGGCGCTGGGCATGCCCCTGCGGCGCGCGGAGGCGCTGGTACACCTGGCGCGGGCGGCCATCAGCGGCGATCTTCCGCTGGTGGCGCCGGATAATATCGACGCCGGCATGAAGCAGCTGCAGACGCTGCCCGGCATAGGCCGCTGGACGGCCAACTATTTCGCGCTGCGCGGCTGGCAGGCGCCGGATATCTTTCTGCCGGATGATTATCTGATTAAACAGCGTTTCCCTGGTATGACGCCGACCCGTATTGCGCGCTATGCCAGCCGCTGGCACCCCTGGCGCTCTTACGCTTTACTCCATATATGGTATACGGAAGGCTGGTCGCCGGAGCCGGAATAGACCCGAGCGGCGCTTAGCACTGGTATCGACGCGCTGAAATCCCTATAATTGCGGCGTTTGGCGGTCAACCGCCACCCTTCCTACATTCCCAGGTTAATCAGGTCGCAAAAATTTATGACTGATACGTCTCATCAGTGCGTCATTATAGGCATCGCCGGCGCATCGGCTTCGGGCAAAAGCCTTATCGCCAGTACGCTTTATCGTGAATTACGTGAACAGGTCGGCGATGAACATATCGGCGTTATTCCGGAAGACAGCTATTACAAGGATCAAGGTCATCTGTCGATGGAAGAGCGGGTAAAAACCAACTATGACCATCCGAGCTCCATGGATCATAGTCTGCTGTTTCAGCATTTACAGATGTTAAGAAACGGCCAGCCGATAGAGCTGCCGGTGTATAGCTACGTTGAGCATACCCGTATGCCGGAAACCATTCACATTGAACCGAAGAAAGTCATCATTCTGGAAGGGATTCTGCTGCTGACCGATGCCCGCCTGCGCAACGAACTCAGTTTCTCCATATTCGTCGATACCCCGCTGGATATCTGCCTGATGCGCCGCATCAAGCGCGACGTTAACGAGCGCGGGCGGTCAATGGATTCGGTGATGGCGCAGTACCAGAAAACGGTGCGCCCGATGTTCCTGCAATTTATCGATCCTTCCAAACAGTATGCCGATATTATTGTGCCTCGCGGCGGTAAGAACCGTATCGCCATCGATATACTGAAGGCCAAAATCAGTCAGTTCTTTGAATAACACCAACGAATTGTGTAACGTGCAAAGAGAAGCCAATTTGCCCTTACCCCCGGAAGGCGTAGGGGCGCAATGCCTTAAAGGAGAACGTTCATGCGTCTGTGCGATCGAGATATAGAAGCCTGGTTGGATGAGGGCCGGCTGGCCATTAATCCGCGCCCGCCCATTGAGCGTATTAACGGCGCGACGGTCGATGTTCGGCTGGGAAATAAGTTTCGCACTTTCCGCGGCCACACGGCGGGATTTATTGACCTGAGCGGCCCCAAGGCGGAAGTCAGCGCGGCCCTGGACCGGGTGATGAGTGAAGAGATTGTTCTGCCGGATGGCGAAGCGTTCTTTTTGCATCCGGGCGAACTGGCGCTGGCGGTAACCTATGAATCAGTCACTCTGCCACCGGATCTGGTCGGCTGGCTTGACGGGCGCTCTTCGCTGGCGCGTCTGGGCTTGATGGTGCACGTGACCGCACACCGTATCGATCCGGGCTGGTCCGGCTGTATCGTTCTTGAGTTCTATAATTCAGGTAAGCTGCCGCTGGCGCTGCGTCCAGGGATGCTTATCGGGGCGTTAAGCTTTGAGCCTTTATCCGGGCCGGCTCTACGTCCTTATAACCGCCGCGAAGACGCGAAATATCGCGATCAGCAGGGCGCGGTAGCGAGTCGAATCGACAAGGATTGATAATTTTAGCGGTTTGCTGAGGATGCCATGAGACGAATTCTGACCACGCTGATGATCTTACTGGCGGTTGTTGTCGCCGGTCTTACCGCGCTGGTATTGCTGGTCAACCCCAACGATTTTCGCGCCTATATGGTGAAAGAGGTAGCGGATCGCAGCGGCTATCAGCTCGAACTCGATGGTCCGCTGCGCTGGCACGTCTGGCCGCAGCTCAGCATTCTTTCAGGCCGTATGAAGCTGACCGCGCCGGGCGCGGAGGAGCCGGTTATCCGCGCGGATAATATGCGCCTCGACGTCGGGCTGCTGCCGCTGCTTTCTCATCAGCTGCAGGTCAAGCAGGTGATGCTGAAAGGCGCGGTGATCCAACTGACCTCAAAAACCGAAGCCGTACGTAGCCAGAGCGCGCCGGTTGTCCCGCACGACAACACGCTGCCTCAGGTGCCGGAGGATCGCGGCTGGTCGTATGATGTCGAAAAACTGCAGATTGCCGACAGCGTGCTCTTCTTCCAGCATGAAGATGGCGAACAGGTTACGGTGCGCGATATCCGTCTGCAGATGGAGCAGGATGACAGCCATCGCGCGACGGTCGATTTTTCTGGTCGGGTGAACCGCGACCAGCGGGATTTGGCGCTCTCCTTCTCCGCCCGGGTGCAGGGCGGCGACTATCCTCACTCTTTGAAGGCTGATTTTTCACAGCTCAACTGGCAGCTTCGCGGGGCAGAACTCCCGCCGGAAGGGATGAGCGGCCAGGCCAGCCTGCAGGCGAGCTGGCTGGAAGATGCCAAAAAGCTCAGCTTCGATAACCTGAACGTAACGGCAAACGGCAGCACGATTACCGGCAGCGGCAGCGTTGTGCTGGGCGATCGGCCTGACTGGACGCTTAACCTTCATGCGGGCACGCTGAATCTTGATAACCTGCTTTCGCGTGGCGCTGCAGCCAGCAATAATGGCGTCAACCAGCAAGGCCAAAGCCAGACCCGGCAGCTCCGCCCGGTGATTGCCGATAACGATTTTCAGCGGGATTACAGCTCACTGCGCGGTTTTAACGCGCGGATGACCCTGGCGGCGGACCAGCTGCAGTGGCGGGGCATGAATTTTACTCAGGTTAAAAGCGATATCAGCAACCAGCAGGGGCTGTTGACCATTAACCAAATGCAGGGGAACCTGGACGGCGGACAGCTTTCGCTTCCCGGCTCGCTGGACGCGCGCGGCGAGACGCCGCATGCCTCGTTTAAGCCTCAGCTCGACAACGTTGAGATAGGCACGATTCTGCAAGCGTTTGATTACTCGATTAACCTCACCGGCAAGCTTTCGCTGACCGGCGAATTTTCCGGCGACAAGATTGATGCTGATGAATTCCGCCGCAGCTGGCAGGGGCAGGCGCAAATTCAGATGAAGGATACGCGCACGGAAGGACTTAACTTCCAGCAGCTGGTGCAGCAGGCCGTCGAGCGCAGTACTAACGTTCAAGCCCAGGAAAATTACGATAACGCGACCCGACTCGACGACGTCAGTACCGAGCTGCAGCTGAATAACGGACTGGTTACCTTAAAGGGTCTGCAAGGGCAGTCTGAACTCATGGCATTGACCGGTCAGGGCGAGCTTAACCTGCTGAAAGAAGAGTGCGATATGCGCTTCAACGTTCGGGTTCTGGGCGGCTGGAAGGGTGAGAGCAAGCTCATTGACCGTCTCAAACAGACCGCGATCCCTCTGCGTATTTATGGCAACTGGCAGACGCTGAGCTACAGCCTGCAGGTGGATCAGATACTGCGTAAGCAGCTGCAGGATGAAGCTAAAAAGCGGCTTAATGAATGGGTCGAACGCAATAAAGATACCCAGGATGGTAAGGATGTGAAAAAGCTGCTCGACAAACTCTGAGTCTGGCAGCGGTCACGGGGTATTGAGGATTCGCGTCAAGTTCGGGAAAGGTATCACTCTTTATCGGGCGGGTAAGGCGCCAGCAGCCGCCCGGCATAAACTGGGGCGCCTTATTAAAGCATCATCTGCATTATGAAATTGCCGGGCTACACTCCGGTGCGCCAGCCTGCGAAAGCTGATGGCCCTTTGTCGGCCGGGTTAAGCGTCAGCCGCTACCCGGCATTAATTTCAGGGCACTATCAGCCACCGTTTTGTTACGTTACCTTTCGCCCGGCTTTTTAAACTTCACATATGAAGGCGCTACACTTCATAGTCCAGTTCATCTTCTTCCTGCGCCGGCGGCACAATCAACACTTTTTGCACGCGATGGCTCTCTACCTGCAGCGTGCGCAGAACGTAACCGTCAATATTCACCTCTTCACCTTCCTGCGGAACATGCTGCAGATACTCCATCAGCAGACCGGCGACGGTATGGTATTCCCGCTTGTCATCCAGCGGCAGGGGCACGTACTGGACCAAATCTTCCAGCGGCATATGTCCATTAACCGTCCAGCTATCGTCACTGTTTTTGTGAATATCATGGCGAGCGTCTATCTCTTCCACCTCATTAGGCAGATTACCGGCGATGGTCTCCATCACGTCGCTGAGCGTTACTATCCCCTCTACGGAACCGAACTCATCGACCACAAAGGCAAAATGGGTTCGGGCTTTACGGAACTGCTCCAGCGCAGGAAGCAGCGGCAGCGTTTCCGGGAACACCAGCGGCTGACGGATCAGGGCCTGCAGATCGAGCGGTTCATTACGCAGCGATTGTTGCAGAAGATCGATCACGTGCACGACGCCGAGCATATCTTCGTCATCATTGCCGCCGGTTACCACCAGGCGGGTATGCTGATTTTTGTCGAGTAAGGCGCGAATCTCTTCTTCCGGAGCGCTGAGGTCAATATGTTCAATATCATGGCGCGAGGTCATTATGCTGCTGACGGTGCGCTGATTGAGATTGAGAACCCGCTCAATCATCCGCCGTTCCTGAGGATTAAACAGCGGGTTATCGTCACGGTCGGCAACCAGCGAGGCAGTATCGCTATCCAGCTCGCTATTGTCCTTGCGGCCGCTCAACAGGCTCATCACCGCTTCAGTGGTTCTCTGACGCAGCGTCAGGTTGGCCGAAAGAAAACGATGGCGGTTAAAAATCGCCAGCTGATTAAAGGACTCGATCATGACCGAGAAGCCAATCGCTGCGTACAGGTAGCCTTTCGGAATAGGAAAGCCGAAGCCTTCGGCAATCAGGCTAAAACCAATCATCAACAGGAAGCTCAGACAGAGAATGACGATGGTTGGATGACTGTTAACGAAGCGGGTCAGGGCTTTACTGGCCATCAGCATCAGGCTAATGGCAATAATTACCGCCGCCATCATCACCGCCAGATGGTCAACCATGCCGACCGCGGTAATAACCGAGTCGAGGGAGAAGATGGCGTCCAGCACCACGATTTGCGCGACCACTCCCCAGAATTTCGCGCCTTTGCGCTGAGTGGGATTATTGCTGTCCTTCCCCTCCAGCCGTTCATTAAGCTCAACGGTGGCTTTGAAAAGCAGGAATAAACCGCCAAACAGCATGATCAGATCGCGAGCGCTAAAGCTCAGATCGTGCCAGGTAATCAGCGGTTTGGTGAGCGTCACCAGCCAGGAGATTGACGCCAGCAGCAGCAGACGCATTACCATTGCCAGCAGCAGGCCGGTGACGCGCGCGCGGTCTCGCTGAGCGGGAGGAAGTTTTTCCGCGAGAATGGCGATAAAGACCAGATTATCAATACCAAGTACCAGCTCAATAACGACAAGCGTTATGAGCCCGGCCCAGATCGAGGGGTCGGCAATCCATTCCATATTTAGTTAAAACCTTTACAACCTAAGAGTGCCATGTACAGATCATGGATAAGCTATAGTTAAAATGCAATATTTTCTGCGGCGATTTGCCCGCGGTCAAAATCCGCGCGCCGATGAGTCCTGCTATTAATATAATCAGTTGTTCAGAATATAACCTTATTTAACCATAAGCTTATAGGGTTCTACTTATTTGCTCTGGTGCGAATTTTCATCAATAACAACCGCCAGCATCTGCCGGATGAAAAGCCAGGTTTTATGGATGTAAGCGAAGCGGCCGCGCAGAATATCGGCGCAGAAAACCTGGATTGAGCACACGGGCAATGGAAAACTCTATCAATAGATTTGATGTATATAACAGCGCTTTCCTGGAATTTAGATTTTTATACTACTTAATGTCGTGGCTTGCGGCAGATCAATTTTTGCTGGACGATATTGTGAGGGTTATATGTGATGCAGAACAAAAAAAGCCATAGTGAAGACTATTAATCGCCTGCAGCATAGGCTGGATCTATATGGGGATGGCCGCCACTGAGGTTGAAGTCAAGGATATGGCCTGTTTCGCTGAAATTTAGCCGTTTTTGTGTGCGAAATAATTTTATATTCAATATAAGCGATTATTTTGGCTAATTTTATGATTTTTTGCAGTCACTTGTTCTGTGTCAACTCTTGTTGAAAGATAACAAGGTATCAAATGGGAAATGATGGACCAGCGATGAATGTCATTACGCCGTCTTATGGTTAATAGCTAATAGATAGCTGACATAAGTCTTTGTAAGTATGAGTAATAATGTCTGTAAAGTTGCGTTTGAGAATTTTCTTAAATCGACCTATTGGTCTGTAGATTTTACGTGTATTCTTAAATTCAGCGTGTAATTTCAGAATTTGACGGACAGTATGGCAGGTATCAAGCGTGTATCATCATGGATAAATGCCAGTGATACATACAATCTGACAGGAACTAAAGATTAATAACCATACGGGTGGATATGAAAATGGTGAGTTTGAAAGCAGTTATACCGGTAGCAGGACTAGGGATGCACATGTTGCCCGCCACCAAGGCCATTCCGAAAGAGATGCTGCCGATCGTCGACAAGCCTATGGTGCAGTACATTGTTGATGAAATTGTAGCTGCTGGCATCAAGGAAATTGTGCTGGTTACCCATTCATCCAAGAATGCGGTAGAAAACCATTTCGACACCTCCTATGAACTGGAAGCGCTGCTGGAGCAGCGCGTCAAACGTCAGCTTCTGGCCGAGGTACAGGCTATTTGCCCGCCAGGCGTAACGATTATGAACGTGCGCCAGGGTCAGCAGCTGGGTTTAGGTCACTCCATTCTTTGCGCGCGCCCGCTGATTGGCGATAACCCGTTTGTGGTGGTGCTGCCGGATATCATCCTTGATGATGCCAGCGCCGATCCGCTGCGCTATAACCTTGCCGCTATGGTCGCGCGTTTCAATGAAACGGGTCGTAGTCAGGTTCTGGCAAAACGTATGGAAGGCGATCTTTCCGAGTACTCGGTCATTCAGACCAAAGACGCGCTGGAAACGGCGGGTCAGGTGGCGCGCATCGTCGAGTTCATCGAAAAACCTGATGAACCGCAAACGCTGGATTCAGACCTGATGGCAGTAGGGCGCTATGTGCTTTCTGCTGATATTTGGCCGGAGCTGGAGCGTACTGAACCCGGCGCATGGGGCCGTATTCAGTTAACCGACGCCATTGCTGAACTGGCGAAAAAGCAGTCGGTTGATGCGATGTTGATGACTGGCGAGAGCTACGACTGCGGGAAAAAAATGGGCTATATGCAGGCCTTTGTTAATTATGGTCTGCGTAACCATAAAGAAGGCGCAAAATTCCGCGAGAGCATTAAGAAGCTGTTAGCGTAATTTTGCCATCAGCAACCTAAGCGTACGAGGGTAAGCGGTTCGCATGATCTGATGATGAACTCTGGGATTCGGGAACGTTTACTCTTTTTAATACAATACGTCACGCTTTAAGGCTTGTGTAGAAAAACAAAGGGTTAGATTTTGCTTTGTTATATTGTATCGTTGAAAAGTGCGGTAAAGGTTCGGAGACTTCTGGTAGTCGAATAACATGCCGCATGGTGAAATGGTGTGACTAGCAAAATTTCATCTTTGCTGATAATTACTTACTAAGATTTTTCTTATGTAAATAGCCCTGAGTCAAGTTGTCAGACAAAAATAAAACTTGACTGAGATCATGTTTGCGCATTAAACAACGGTCATGCATGCATATAAATGTGAAGTGACTGATTGTGTATGCCCACATAAATGTCGCGGAAATGACGTTACGGACTGGAGAGATCGTCAAAGGATGAAAGGTAAATGAACTGGCAGGTTGTCACTTTTTTTGGCGATAGCACCGTACTGTTACCCAGTGCGGCCGTGTTGTTTATCGTTCTTTTTCTGCGCAAAGATTCAAAGCAGGTCGCCTGGCACTGGGCGCTGCTGTTCGGCATCACTGGCGCCATTGTCTGCGCATCAAAACTGGCATTTATGGGTTGGGGTATTGGGATTCGCGAGCTGGACTTCACCGGCTTTAGCGGGCATACCGCATTATCTTCAGCTTTCTGGCCAATTTTCTTATGGCTGCTGTGCGCGCGTGCTACACCAGCTCTTCGTATTGCTTCTGTCGTATTTGGTTATGCATTAGCCGGTTTGGTCGGCTATTCCCGCCTGGTGATCCACGCTCATTCAACGTCTGAAGTGATTGCCGGCTTACTGCTGGGAACCGCAGGCAGCGCATTGTTTCTGCTGCTGCAGTCGCGCACCCGCGGCACTCATACAGCGCAGTTATCATGGGGAGGGCTGGCAAGCGTGGTCATCATCCCGGCTCTGCTGTTGAATACCGGCGCTAAGGCGCCAACGCAATCTCTTCTGGGTGAGATCGCAGTGAAGCTTGGTCCGCTGGAGAAACCTTTTACCCGGGCCGATCTGCACAAGCGCTTTTACTGACGCAGAGGCGATCGGGAAAGGTCATGAATTCAGACAGGCGCTTGATGTGTTCACAATATAATCAGTGTGAAATGATGGGGTGAAAAGCCTTCATAAGCACTATTTCATATTCATGAAATAAATTGGTGATACGGCATTCTGCGCAATAATTAGCACAATGATAATCAGCCAGGATGTTTCCTAAATAAGTTCTCTGGCTAAATATCGAATTTATTAATGATAACAACACACTGGCATAATTCTTTTTACTATTAAATTTTGTAGTTGACTAACCATAATTAATTCGAAACTAAACCAACACTGTTTTTGTGATAAAAAGTTAATGAAATCATAACGTTGAGATTAAGTTGCTGTCTGGTGCCGATCGCCGTTTTAGACGTTTAGTGTCAAACAATAACGTTATCGTCGTTATGGTTCATGCCGTTCGCGACGTCGCTAATAATTCGAGATTAGACTCCCAATTGAGGGCAGAATCTCGTAAACTTATGGCCGCGAAATTGATTGCTTTGATGGATTAATCGCCGATTCACCTGAATCCGGCGGTTGAAATTATATGGAAAGAAGTACAGTGCATTGGTAGCTGTTAAGCCAAGGGCGGTAGCGTACCTGCGGGCTGGCATTTTCTGCATATCACATCTCATTTCATGCGACCGAAATTCCTAAAGTGGCCTTCATCCAGGTGATTATCTTCATAACCTGTATATAATTGCGTGTTTGTCGCCACCTCAGAGAAGGTTCTGCAGGGCTGGCAAGAGGAAACTGCGGGTATGATGCGCGATGGAATGGCCTTCAATAACAATTTCGCATACATTGAGTACTGCAGATAGAGCCGTATGATGAAAACGTCTGTTGGTATGTGATCCATAACACATGCTTTCGTTTTCTCCGGTCAAAATCTGCAGACCGAACATACCAAAGGTTGGCGTCAGAGGGCGCTGCATCTATCAGTGTTCCCCTTGTCGCGCCAGCTTGCGGAAACGGGGCTTAAAATGGATCTTGTACAATGATAAAAATCGCGCGAATCGCACTCGCACTAGGGCTGCTTACTTCTGCCAGCTCACTTGCCTATGCCTCCGGCTTGGTAATGAACGACAACGAACTGCGCAACGATCTGGCGTGGCTCTCCGACCGCGGCGTTATTCATCTCAGCCTGTCGACCTGGCCGTTAAGTCAGGAAGAGATTAATCGGGCACTAAAGAAAGCAAAACCCTCTTATTCATCCGAACAGGTGGTTCTGGCACGAATCAACCAGCGCCTCGACTCTTTGAAAGCTGATTTTCGGGTCAGCGGCTATACCTCAACGGATAAGCCCGGCACCCCGCAGGGATTTGGTCAGAATCAGCCTGCTGACAGCTCTTTATCGTTAGCCTTCAATAACAGCGGCGAGTGGTGGGATGTTCACCTGCAGGGAAACGTTGAGGGCGACGAACGCATCAGCAATGGTTCACGTTTTAATGCTAACGGCGCCTACGGGGCGGTTAAGTTCTGGAACCAGTGGCTTTCCTTTGGACAGATGCCGCAGTGGTGGGGGCCAGGTTACGAAGGCAGCCTGATTCGCGGTGATGCTGCCCGTCCGATGACCGGCTTTTTGATGCAGCGTGCTGAACAGGCCGCGCCAGAAACCTGGTGGCTGCGCTGGATCGGCCCATGGCAGTATCAGATCTCCGCCAGCCAGATGAATCAATATACCGCCGTACCGCATACCAAGATTATCGGTGGTCGTCTGACTTTTTCCCCCTTCCAGTCACTTGAGCTTGGCGCATCGCGCATTATGCAGTGGGGAGGGGAGGGCAGACCCGAGTCGTTTAGTAATTTTTGGGACGGCCTGACGGGTAAAGATAATACCGAAGCAAACGATCCCAATGAACCGGGCAACCAGCTTGCTGGTTTTGACTTTAAGTTGAAACTGGAACCTACGCTGGGCCTGCCGGTCAGCTTATACGGTCAAATGATTGGCGAAGATGAATCCGGCTTTTTACCTTCAGCGAATATGTTCCTTGGTGGAGTCGAAGGCCACCACGGTTGGGGTAAAGATGCCATCAACTGGTATCTGGAAGCTCACGATACCCGATCGAACATGAGCCGCACCAACTATAGCTATACGCACCATATCTATAAAGATGGCTACTACCAGCAAGGTTACTCACTCGGTGATGCTATGGGAGGGGATGGCCAACTCTTTGCGGGTAAAGTTGAACTGGTGACAGAGGATAATCAGCGCTGGAGCGCGCGTTTAGCGTATGCGAAGGTTAACCCAGAAAATCAGTCAATCAACAAGGCGTTTCCTCGTTCGGATACATTAAAAGGTGTGCAGCTGGGCTGGAGTGGCGACGTGTACAAATCGGTACGACTGAACACTTCTCTCTGGTATACCGATGCGAACCATAATGATAGCGATGATGTAGGCGCAAGCGCCGGGATTGAAATTCCCTTTAATTTATAGCCTTAACACAGCTTCTGGAAATAGACTGTTGTTTGGGGATTAGAAACTTTTGGTTTACTGATGATGTGACATTATGAAGAAAAAAATTGTTCGATTTTCGGCATTGGCATTAGCAATAGGCTTTTTATCAGGCTGTACCATTATGCCGGGACAGGGGTTAAATAGTCTGCGTAAGAACGTCGTTGAGTTACCGGATAGCGACTACGATTTGGATAAACTGGTGAATGTTTATCCATTAACACCGGGTTTAGTGGATCAACTTCGTCCCGAAACTGTAATGGCGCGACCAAATCCGCAGTTAGATAATTTATTGAAAAGTTATGAGTACCGAATTGGTGTTGGCGACGTCTTGATGGTAACGGTCTGGGATCACCCTGAATTAACTACTCCTGCAGGCCAATATCGTAGCGCGAGTGATACGGGGAACTGGGTAAATTCTGATGGGACGATTTTCTATCCTTATATTGGAAAAGTATTAGTAGCTGGAAAAACATTGAGCCAAGTGCGACAGGATATAGCGAATAGACTTACAACATATATCGAAAGCCCACAAGTTGATGTAAGTATAGCAGCCTTCCGGTCTCAGAAAGTATATGTAACAGGTGAGGTTACAAATTCTGGGAAACAAGCAATTACAAACATTCCATTAACGGTAATGGATGCTATCAATGCTGCTGGTGGACTTGCCCCTGATGCAGATTGGCGTAACGTTGTACTTACCCATAATGGGAAAGATAAAAAAATCTCACTCTATGCATTAATGCAAAAAGGAGATTTAACTCAAAACCATTTATTATTCCCAGGCGATATTTTGTTTATCCCACGAAATGACGAACTCAAAGTATTTGTGATGGGTGAGGTAGGAAAACAAAGCACGCTTAAAATGGACCGAAGCGGAATGACACTCGCAGAAGCCATAGGGAACTCTGAAGGTATTTCACAATCAATGAGTGATGCTACTGGAATTTTTGTGATTCGCCAATTACAAGGTGATAAGAAAGGTAAAATCGCGAATATATATCAGCTAAATGCACAAGATGCTTCAGCTATGGTTTTAGGTACCGAGTTTCAATTAGAACCCTATGATATTGTTTATGTAACAACTGCACCTCTGGTTCGTTGGAACAGAGTTATATCCCAGTTGGTCCCAACGATCACTGGTGTACATGATATGACAGAAACCGTCCGCTATATTAAGACATGGCCATAAAATTATGTTCAATTCAATTCTTGTTGTTTGCACTGGGAATATTTGTCGTTCTCCGATAGGGGAACGATTATTAAGGAAGTATTTACCTTCGAAAAAAATTGATTCAGCAGGCACTGGCGCGTTAGTAGGTCATGAGGCTGATGCGAGTGCTATTGAAATAGCTAGAATGCATGATTTATCCCTTGAAGGCCATAAAGGTCAGCAATTTACATCTTCATTAGCAAGGAAATATGATCTTATCCTCGTTATGGAAAAATCGCATATTGAACAAATAGGTAAGATTGCTCCAGAGGCAAGAGGTAAGACTATGTTATTCGGTCATTGGATTGATCAGAAGGAAATACCAGACCCATACCGTAAAAGCGAAGAAGCATTCGCTTTGGTATATCAATTGATTGAACAAGCTGGGCAATTATGGGCTAAGAAACTAGTTGTATAATTATTAGGAATAAGTCATGTCACTAACTTCGTATAAAAAAACAGAAAAAGATAATGATGAAATTGATATTGGTCGGCTTATAGGTGAGTTGATTGATCATCGAAAGTTGATTATTGCAATTACATCTTTATTTACTCTTGTTGCACTTATCTATGCCCTATTTGCCACTCCAGTTTATCAAGCTGATGCATTAATACAGGTAGAGCAAAGGCAAGGCAATGCCATTCTAAACAGTCTTAGTCAAGTTCTGCCTAATACTCAACCACAATCACAACCAGAAATCACTCTTCTCCAGTCAAGGATGATATTGGGAAAAACCGTAGACGATTTAAACTTGCAGGCCAGGATCAAACAGGATTACTTTCCTGTTTTTGGTCGTGGCTGGGCAAGATTAACCGGAGAAAGTGAAGGTTCCCTCTCAATTTCAAGATTATATTTGTTTTCTGATAGCAAAAAAATACCTAAGATAGAAGTCGTAATTAATGATAAAGATAATTACACGGTTATTGGTGATGGCTATGAAATAAAAGGTAAAAAAGGTGAACTGGTTGAAGGAAAAGGATTATCTCTTAAAATTGATGATTTCAAGGCCCAACCGGGTACCAAGTTTATTGTATCTTATGTAAGTCGCTTGCAAGCGATCACAGATCTACAAGAATCATTGGAGGTACTTGAAGAGGGCAAAAATACTGGCATGCTAACAGTATCATTTGTTGGCGAGAATCCAGATAAAATTACTGCTATCATTGATAGCATTAGTAATAATTACTTAGCGCAGAATATATCCAGGCAAGCAGCCCAAGATGCAAAGAGTTTAGATTTTCTTAATCAGCAACTACCTCAAGTACGTAATGATTTAGACATAGCAGAGGATAAGTTAAATGCTTATAGAAGACAAAATGATTCAGTTGATCTATCCTTAGAAGCAAAATCTGTACTTGATCAGATTGTAAATGTTGATAACCAGTTAAACGAATTAACATTCAGGGAATCTGAGGTATCGCAGTTATATACTAAAGAGCATCCAACTTATAAAGCATTGATGGAAAAACGAAAAGTTTTACAGGATGAAAAGGTAAAACTTAATAAAAGAGTTACCTCAATGCCTGAAACTCAGCAGGAGGTTTTACGTTTAAGTAGAGATGTAGATTCAGGTCGAGCTGTATATATGCAACTACTCAACCGACAGCAAGAACTAAGTATCTCGAAATCGAGCGCAATAGGTAATGTACGGATTATAGATAGTGCAGTAAGCCAACCAGATCCAATTAAGCCGAAGAAAGCTTTGGTGGTCCTAATCGGTATCATTGTAGGGATATTTATTTCTGCGATTATTGTGATGTTTAGGGTGTTTTTACGGCGTGGGATTGAATCACCAGAACAGCTCGAGGAGTTAGGCATAAATGTATATGCTAGTATACCTGTCTCTGAAACATTCACGAAAAACATAAGCCAGAAAAAAGATTGGCGCGGGAAAAAGCAGGAAAAAATTCAGGGACTTCTTGCTATTGAAAATCCTGCTGATTTAGCAATTGAGGCTATTAGAGGATTAAGAACAAGTTTGCATTTTGCAATGCTTGAAGCACAGAATAATATTCTGATGATATCAGGTGCAAGTCCCAACGCAGGTAAAACTTTCGTAAGTTCTAATCTTGCGAAGATTATTTCTCAGGCTGATAAAACTGTATTATTTATTGATGCAGATATGAGGACAGGTTATACCCATAAATTATTTTCGACGAATAATGAAAATGGTTTGTCTGAGTATTTATCTGGTATGTCACAAATCACCCAGGTAGTCAAAAAAATACCAGCCATTGGATTCGACTATATATCTAGAGGAATAGTGCCGCCAAACCCCGCAGAATTATTAATGCATCATCGTTTTCAGGAGTTGCTGAGTTGGGCCGCGAAAAATTATGATTTGGTTATTGTTGATACACCACCAATTTTAGCGGTTACTGATGCTGCAATTATTGGAGGTTATGTCGGGACAACACTTTTAGTCGCTCGTTTCGAATTAAATACAGCAAAAGAAATAGAAGTTAGTATGAAACGATTTGAGCAAAGTGGAATACATGTCAAAGGATGTATTTTGAATGGTGTTGTGAAGAAAGCCAGTAGTTATTATGGATATGGATATAACCATTATGGCTATTCATATTCTGACAAAAAAGACTAAATCATAGAAAATTAAGCCAATAAAATATTTATTGGCTTAAACATTATAGGTTTAAAGTATGATTCTTCGAACAGAGAGGAAGGTATGACACTTCTTGCGAGAAACTTTATCGTCAGCGCCGCTCTTGCCTTTTCAGATTTGTTAAGTTTTACAATATCGCTTTATATAGCATTAGCTATTTTGACAACAAATCAGAGCGTTGATTTATATAGCTCTGCACAAATTGAAGAGTGGACAGTTTTACATTGGCTACTCGCTATCTGTTGCGTTGGTTGGTATTCAATTAGGTTACGACATTATTTTTATCGAAAAACATTTTGGTTTGAGCTTAAGGAAATATTAAGAACTTTAGTAATATTTGCTGTGATTGAAATTGCAGTTGTAGCATTTACAACTTGGTCAATATCACGTTATTTGTGGATACTGACTTGGTTGTTAATAATTATACTAGTACCAGTTTCACGTATGATTACTAAGCATATTTTAAATTTCTTTGGATTATGGCGAAGGCCAACATGGATTATAGGTAGTGGTTCTAATGCAAAAGAAGCGTACAAAGCAATAAATAGTGAAGGTAATCTTGGGCTTGAAATTGTAGGGTTTATCTCTACAGAAGCGCATGACACACTGGAGAGTAATATTGATGGTGTGCCAGTTATTATTAATGATCAAAATTGGCTAAGTACAATTGATAAAAAAACGCAGTTTATAGTTGCTGTTGAATCAGCACAAAGTGATATCAGAAATGCGTGGTTACGCAACTTCATGATTAAAGGGTATCGATATGTTTCAGTAATACCAACCTTACGAGGAATGCCATTAGATAGCACTGATATGTCATTCATTTTTAGCCACGAAGTAATGATTTTCCGAGTACAGCAAAACTTAGCTAAATGGTCTTCACGAATAATCAAACGGCTTTTTGATGTTATTGGTGCAACGCTAATTATAATAATAATATCACCACTTCTGCTGTATATTAGTAAAAAAGTTAAGCAAGACGGAGGGGCGGCAATTTATGGACATGAAAGAATTGGTAAAGATGGTAAGCCATTTAAATGTCTGAAGTTTCGCTCTATGGTCACAAACTCTAAAGAGGTTTTAGAAGAATTGTTGGCTAATAATCCTGATGCAAAAGCAGAATGGGATGAAACATTTAAATTGAAGAATGATCCTCGTATTACAAAAATAGGTCATTTTTTGCGAAAAACAAGTTTAGATGAATTACCTCAATTATTTAATGTTCTCAAAGGAGAAATGAGTTTAGTTGGGCCTCGTCCTATAATTACAGCTGAATTGGAAAGATATAATGAAGAGGTCGATTATTATTTATTAAGCAAACCGGGCATGACAGGATTGTGGCAAGTTAGTGGTAGAAGTGACGTTGATTATGAAACAAGGGTCTATCTGGATGCTTGGTATGTAAAGAATTGGTCAATGTGGAACGATATTGCAATTCTCTTTAAAACAATTGGTGTGGTTATAAAAAAAGATGGCGCATATTAATGTTTTAAGGAGTGCTACCATGAAAATAATTATCGTCAACTCGTTATATTATCCTTATAAGTTTGGTGGGGCGGAAGTTTCTGTGCAGTTACTTGCAGAAGGTTTAGTCGCCAGAGGCATTACAGTTAAGGTAATAACTTTAAATAATAAAAAGGAAATAGAACGTTTCAATCATAACGGAGTAGAGGTGGTATCCTTCCCTCTCCGTAACATTTATTGGCCGTTTGATAAAACAAATCATACTAAGATAAAAAAAGCGATTTGGCATGTAAGAGATTATTTAAAAAATCCTATCGTTGAAATGGTTCAAAAAGAAATCTCAAATGACAACCCAGATATTATACATACAAATAACCTTGCTGGCTTTTCAGTTGGTATCTGGGATATAGCTGAAGATATTAAATCTCCATTGATCCATACAACGCGTGATTATTACTTATTCCATCCTAACTCTACACTTTTTAAAAATGGAGCGAATATGGACATAAATAATAGCTTCGTTAAGTCATACTCATGGTATAAAAAGAAGAAGAGCCAAAAAATAGATGCAATGGTTGGCATCAGTAAATACATTAGTGATTTACATAAGGAAAATGGTTTTGCGGGTAAAGCAACGCATACACATATATATAATCCAATAGAAAAAGTAAATATTAGAAAAAAAGCTTGCAATAAGCTAACTATTGGCTTTTTGGGCAGATTAACAACCGAAAAAGGATTTGATGTCTTTATTGAGTATGCAGTCAAGTATAAAAATAATTTTAACTTTGTTGCAGCAGGCGATTTTGCATCCACTAGTAATTCTGATGTTTTGAGGAAGGATGCAATTAATTGTGGCATTGTGTTAAAAGGATTTATACCTATTGATGAACTTTTTTCTGAAGTGGATGTGCTTCTCCTTCCTACAAAATGGAACGAACCTTTCGGTCGTGTTGTTGCAGAAGCCGCTGTTAGTGGGATTCCAGTGTTCGCCAATTTAACAGGCGGAATTAAAGAGATATCCGAAAAATTCCCATGGGTTAAAGATATCAGAGATTTTAATGCAGAAAGTATTAATTTATTATTTAAAGGTACCATTCATGAAGTGTCAAATCCATTTGATAAAAGCAAAATAACTGATGAATATTTAAGCCTTTATAGTAAGGTATTAAAAGAACAATAAGTATATTTTTAAAGATGGAGGATAAATGCGTAGAATATTAATGGATATGAGATGGGAAGGGACTGGTGGAATAGGGACTTTTGCAAAGGAAATCAATAGAATTAATCGTTATGAGACGCCTGGTTTTTCTGGCAAGCCTTATTCACCTTTTGATCCTATAAAAACAGCGCTTAGGTTAATAAAGAAAAAAAACAGTGTTGTTTTCTTCCCAGGATTTTTACCACCTCTTTTTTCATTAGAACCATACGTATTTACTATACATGATTTAAACCATTTAGATCGCCAAGATAACTCAAGTTTTTTTAAAAAAGCTTTTTATAATTTCATCATTAAGCGCGGTTGTTCAAAATCGAAATTCATTTTTACTGTTTCAGAATTCTCTAAATCAAGAATAGTACAGTGGTCAGGGCAAGATCCATCAAAAATAATCAACGTTGGTAACGGTGTTGCTGAATGCTTTACACCGGAAGGTGAGAAGAAAAATTTCGGGTTTAAATACTTGCTGTGCGTGAGTAATCGGAAAACACATAAAAATGAATATAATACTATTTTAGCGTTCAAGAAGTCCGGGTTATATAATGAATATAAACTGGTGTTTACTGGATCTCCAAATGAAACTATTTCAGATTTTATAGAACATCATGGCTTGACGGAATCCGTCCATTTCACTGGGTATTTAAAGGATGATGAACTACCGCTTTTATACAGAGGAGCAGCAGCTTTAGTATTTGTTTCTTTTTATGAAGGGTTTGGATTACCAGTGATAGAAGCCATGGCAAGTGGTATCCCAGTGGTAACGTCAAGGACAACTTCTTTGGGTGAGGTGGCAGGTGATGCTGCGTTATTGGTTGACCCAGAAAATATAAATGAAATTGCGGATGCTATAAATCAGATTATTTTAGATAATAATTGTCGGCAGCAACTTGTAAATAAAGGATTAATGCAGGCAAGAAAGTTTACGTGGGAAGAAGTTGCACGAAAAGTTGATAATCATCTCCGACGTATTAAATGATTTAAAAAACATATACTTAATCATAGTATTCTTTACTAGTTGTAAAACATATAATGGCAATATTAGACTCACATGTCGTAATTGATGTATGTTTTATTATACTTATGATGTATATTTCTGGTTAAAATGATATGAAGCGACCCTTCATTATCAATGTATTGAGGTTATTCATGAGCAAGGATTTAAATGTTGGAATTGTCGCGGATTGGCTTGTGACTTATGCGGGCTCAGAGAAAGTAATAAAAGAGTTTATAGAATTATATCCTAACGCTAGCTTATATTCAGTAGTTGATTATTTATCAGAAAGCGATCGACAATTATTTAATGGTAAAAGGGCAACCACAACATTTATACAGAATATGCCTTTTGCTAAGAAAAAATATCAAAAATATCTACCGTTAATGCCATTAGCAATTGAACAACTTGATGTTTCCAAACATGACATAGTTTTGTCCAGCAGTCATGCTGTATCCAAAGGAGTTTTGACGGGGCCTGATCAACTCCATATTAGCTATGTTCATTCTCCTATACGATATGCTTGGGATTTACAACATCAGTATTTGAAAGAGGCTGGAATGGATTCTGGAGTTAAAGGATTATTAGCAAAATGGCTATTGCACAAAATTAGGATATGGGATCATCGTACTTCCAATGGAGTTGATCATTTTATTGCAAACTCCAAATTTATTGCGCGAAGAATAAAAAAAGTTTATGGACGGGAAGCTGATGTGATATATCCACCTGTTGATGTGGAGCGCTTTTCATTATGTGAATGCAAAGATGATTATTATTTTACAGCCTCCAGAATGGTTCCCTATAAGCGAATGGATCTTATTGTCGAAGCCTTTAGCCATATGCCTGATAAAAAGCTAGTTGTTATTGGTGATGGTTCTGAAATGGATAAAATCAAGTCTAAAGCTACAAAAAATATTGAAATTTTAGGATATCAGCCTAATTCAGTAATGCAAGAACATATGAGGCAAGCGAAAGCTTTTGTTTTCGCTGCTGAAGAAGATTTTGGCATTACCCCTGTAGAGGCTCAAGCCTGTGGAACTCCAGTTATTGCCTTTGGTAAAGGTGGGGCACTTGAAACGGTCAAAAGTAATGTAACAGGGATACTTTTTGAGAGACAAGAAATCTCATCTATTATTGATGCTGTAAACAAATTTGAACTTAATCAAGATAGAATCTCATATATGGAATGTAGATTGAATGCTGAAAAATTTTCTGTGCCAAGATTCCAAAACGAAATCTCAGCTTATATCTCTGAAAAATACAAGTTATTTGAAGATTCCAGAAATAAATAATTTATGCTTTATATAGAGATAGTATTATGAATGAGGCAATAAAAGCTATTGAATACGAAACCATTAACACTAGAAACTATACATCCGTAAAATTACTTATATTCATTATCGCACTTTCTTGTCAATTAACAGACATTACGATCGGCCCTGTGAAGTTTTGGGAGCTTCTGGCAATAATTTTTTTTCCATTCTTTATAAGGCGTGTTGAGAAAAAAATGCTATGGTTTTTACTTGCATTTACTATTCTTCTTTTGCTATCAATATTCAAAGGTATGATTAGTTCAATTCATTATGAGTACTTTTCTACCTTGAAAAGCAAGTATAGTATTTCTCTGGTGCGTTACGTAGAACTTATATTATGCTTAATAGTAGCGTTAATACCGTTCAATTTGATAAAAAATAAAAGATTAGACTTTGATTATATTGTTAAAAAGTTTCTCACTTATAATGTATTTCTCACGATCATTATACTCCTTCTTTATGCCATTGATATTGTCTTGAAAACTTCACTGGTATCGTATGGTAGTACTTTTAGATTGAGAGGGTTTTACGTCGAAGGTGGCCCATATGGGCTTTACATAGCAACTTTGATTTTTCTCGAACTAACATTTTATAAAAGAAAAATAATTACAACTTTCTTTCTTATTGCACTGTTATTAACGCAGTCTAAAGCTGGCTTTGTTGCTTTCTTTGTTTTTTTATTTTTTATACTTTTCCAAAATAATAGATTTTTAAGTGGCTTTTTGAATCCCAAGAATATATTTCGTTTTTTTATGACGATTTTAATAGTAGTTTTAATTGGGGTTGGTGCCACTTATAAGATTGCTAACAATTATTATCAAGATATACAGAACATTGATGAAGAAATTAAGGGCAGAGAAAATGATTCATCATTAGTAATGGGTAGGATTGCTGCCACGGATATTGGTCCAAGAATTTTACAGGATAATCCATTTTTAGGTGTGGGATTAGGTGCATATTCCTTAGTCCGTAATAATGTGAATTATCGTGGCTCTTTTCCTGTCGTGACAGGATGGGATCTAACTGGATTGGGAGGCTTTTTTAATTTATTAGTAGAAAATGGTGTAATCGGTTTATTGATATTTATTTTTGCAATAAAAAAATATTTTAAGTTGGACAAAATAGGAATATATTTCCTTCTGCTTTTTTGTGTGCCTTTTATTTTCGGTGCTCAGCTTTATATGATTTATCCTTGGTTGTATTTAGGGTTGTATTATGCTTTTAAGAAGAGTAGTTAAGCTGGTAAAGAAAATGATTTTATCGATTAATATCGAGAGGGGAAAATGGGCATATCAAGACGACAACTTTTTAACTTTATAGCCCCGCTAGGTACTTTATCTTTTTTGATGCCTGGCACATCGAGGGCTAAAATAGATAACGGCGCAACTCTCTCAAATGAAAAAGATTTAACAAATAGTAAAACTTATCTAGCTAACCGTGTTTCTGTATCGCCGATTGATTTTGGCGCAGTGTCAAATAATGCTGATATAGATCACACAGAAATTATTTTGAGGGTAATTAAATTTGCGGAACAAAATAATAAAGCTGTTGATTTGAGAGGTGGGCCATGGAGGATTACTCGTGCACTAGATTTTACAAATATTAAACAGATTATTGTTGACTGGACAGGACGATTAATAGTAAATCCTAATTCATTTAAAGACGAAAACGGTTATGTTGTATATATTGGTGTACCAGGCAGTAATGTCAAAAATGGCCGAGCGATATATACCTCTATAGTTGGAGTATTATTAATTATCTCCGAAAACCGTGATGCTACCCTTAATGGTGTATTCATTAAGGGTAACTTTTTGACTATAGATAGCATTAGAGCAATTAATTTTAACGGTACTGGAATTCATATTTCTGCGACTTGGGACTCAACAATCCAAAGTATTTCGGCTGAACGTTGTGGAAATGTTAAGAATTTTCAACTACGGATAGAGCCGGGTGGTGATACTTCGAATTGTTTATTTATTGGAAGGATACAGAGCGAAAGGGCCTACCATAAATGTTTAGAAATTAAGTGCATACGTTCAGTTATTAATACTATCCACGCCGAGAGAACCTTAATTCAGACAGACGATGATGGCACGAAGCCCTTAATCTCAGGTTTAAAGTATGTAAATGTCTCTATTCAAATTGGAAACTCAACAATTAATCAGATGATATATGACAATGTTTCCGATAAAGTTGCCACGAGTCAGGTTTTTAGTTCTGTAGTAATAAATCTTGATCAATCCTCGATGAGAGATGGTCAATTTAACACCAGTCATGTTGTATCTAATTTCGGTCGTAATTCAGCATTTGAAAATTTTGCTGTATATCAATTTTTCTCTGGTAAAGGAGTTAGAGATTCTAGTTTTAGTAATTTTAAAGTTAAAAAATCTTTTTTGGCTAAATCAAATATAAGAATTATTGGTGGCAACATTAAAAATTTATCTTTAGCGAAAGATGCTGAAAATATTTTATTGAATGGTTGCAATATTTCCTCTGTATTATTAGGGGAAAAGATGACCAATATTTTTTTTGCAAACTGCACATTTGCCAAATCAGCCGAGATCAGCGATTCGCCTACTGCAAACTATGATCATTTAAATCTATCTAACCCAGTCATTTTCTCAGACTGTACTTTCAAAGGTCTGGTATCTGGTGTTGATATCACTCCTTTAAGTATCAGAGGTGGTAATATTAGAGAGGTCAATTTAAAGAGTAATTCACGCGTTTATTTTGAAAACGTTTCGATTGGCAGTTTTAGTTATATAGGTAGACCTTTATTTACCACAAGAAATTGTTACATTGAAAAATTGGTTTCATGGTCGCAGCCTTCAAATGATGTTTATCAGCGGGGCATGACCACTGAAATTTCCACTGATGAAGGGATAACTCAATATATCTATAAAAGTCCACAAGTAGGCTGGGTTAAAATTGAATGAATTCAAGATTATAAAAATAATAAACTTGCTAAATATTTTTTTTAAAATTACTTCAGACTACATACTTTCTCATTTTTCTTTCAGTACTTGGGGTAAATTTCTTTCACTTCTTAAAACGATTCCTATCATTGAGTTAAATATTTATGAGCTTAAAAGAGAAGACTGTTAGAGGCGCAAAATGGTCTGCTATTACGACAATTGCAAGTATCGCTATATCATTTCTCCAAATAACTTTGTTAGCCCATATTCTTGCGCCACACCAATTTGGTATACTCACTATATCATTGCTGATTATTATGGTTGCAGATACAATTTCTGATTTCGGAATATCTAATTCAATAATACAGAAAAAAGAAATATCGAATTCAGAGTTAACAACCTTATATTGGATAAACGTCTCATTAGGTATTTTTGTATTTGCTGTCGTTTTCTTATTTAGTAGACAGATCTCTTTGCTATTTAATCAACCTGATGTCAAAGAATTGATTCAAACACTTGCTTTTGCATTTTTAATCATTCCGCATGGACAGCAGTTTAGAGCGCTTATGCAAAAGGAGCTTGATTTTACGAAAGTGGGGATCATAGAAACTTTGTCTTTGATCATTGGTTTTACTGTGACTTTAACTTCAGCTTATGTATACCCATTCGCGATAACGGCGATATGGGGATACCTCTGTATGTCATTATCTCGTACTCTTATGTTTTCTATTGTTGGTAGAAAAATATACAAGCCATCCTTCAGCTTTAAATTACAAGGGATATCATCTAATCTAAAATTTGGTGCTTTTTTAACAGCAGATGCGTTGATTAATCAACTTAATTCAAATATTGCTACTATCGTTCTATCGCGTTCTCTGGGAGCTATAATTGCAGGGGGATATAATCTTGCTAGCAATGTAGCTGTAGTTCCACCGTCTCGCCTTAATCCAATACTGACAAGAGTTCTTTTTCCAGCATTTTCAAAAATACAAAATGATAATGAAAAATTAAAAACTAATTTTTATAAACTTTTGTCATTTGTCGGTTTGATTAACTTTCCGGCATTGTTGGGATTGTTAGTTGTTTCCAATAATTTTGTCCTTACTCTATTCGGTGAAAAATGGATATTCATTACACCCATTTTACAAGTTTTATGTGTCGTTGGGCTTTTACGCTCTATTGGAAATCCTATTGGTGCTTTGCTGATGGCAAAAGCTCGAGTTGATGTTAGTTTTAAATTTAACGTATTTAAATTCTTTCTTTTTATTCCTATGATTTGGTTAGGCGCAAAATTTGGAGGGGGAACTGGTGCCGCGTTAGGTTTTTTATTGGTGCAAGTGATAAACACCTGCTTAAGTTATTTTATACTTATTAAGCCGGTTTTAGGAAGTAGTTATCGTGAATACATCATGAGTATACTTCTTCCCTTAAAAATGACGTTGCCTACTATGCTAACTGCATGGTTGGCAGGATTATTTAGTTTATCCGGTTCTCCGCTAATAACATTAGTTATACAAATTATCGTTGGTATAGTGACATTTAGTATGACATTGATTTTCAGCAATAATCAATTTGTTTCCGAAATGAAGTGTTATATTGTTAAAAACCCTAAAATTAGAAAATTTATTAGAGCGTAAATAATATGCATCCTATGATTGCTTTGAAGAAGAAATTAGACGTTATAGAGAAAGTTGTTCCATCAGGGAGTCGTGTTATTTATTTAGATATCCCATTACATCTCAATGTCGGAGATTTGTTAATTTATAAAGGTACTGAACAGTTTTTTCGAGAAAAGAAATATCAAGTATTGGCTAGACGTACTGATAAAGGTAGTTTAAAATACGTCCAGTCTTTAAGGAGCCTACCAGAAGATGTTATTATACTTCTGCATGGAGGTGGAAATTTTGGGGATTTATATCCAAAACATCAAATTTTACGTGAAGAAGTAGTCAAGGCGTTTCCAAATAATAAAATCGTTTACCTGCCTCAGACGGTACATTTTAAAGATCAGCAAGCTTTGAACGATTCAGCAAAAATAATACGTAAACATAAAAATTTGACTATCTTTTGTCGTGATCTTAACAGCGAAAAATTGCTTAAAGAGAAGTTTTGCGATAATGTTATTATGTGTCCAGACATGGCTCACTCATTATGGCAAATTTTCCCTAGGCAAAATAAGACTCAAGTTGCTCGCGATACGCTATGGATGTTACGCAAAGATATTGAGAAAACCGATCTATCAGGCCTTAGTGATGCTCCTGAATCTTCTATGTATGAGGATTGGGAAGATATTTGCTCGAATAAGGATCGTTTTATAATGAGAGCTCTTGTCAAAGCTGAACGCATAAATAATATCGCTGGAAGATACATTATCCCTACGTCCCAGCTCTGGGGGAATTATACTGATCAGCTTGTAAAACGTGTCAATGAATACTTCCTTTCTCATAAGATTGTCGTTACTTCAAGGATGCATGGCCATATTTTATGTTGCCTTCTTGATATGCCAACTAAACTTCTCGATAATTCCTATGGGAAAAACTCTACATATTACGATGCTTGGACGCATACCGTTCCTAATTGCGAGTTAGTTAAAGTATGAACAGCATCAATATTCCCACTGTTTCGGTCATCATCCCCGTATACAATGTAAAGGATTATGTTTTACAAGCAATTGACTCTGTTATAAATCAAAAGGTTAAACCCTTTGAAGTTATTATCGTTGATGACGGCTCTACTGATGGTTCTGGCGATATCATTGACGCTAATTATGGCCAAATCCCTTTTGTAAAAATTATTCATACAATTAATCAGGGGTTGGGACAAGCACGTAATGAAGGCACAATGTTGGCATCCGGCGAGTTTATCTATTATTTCGATTCAGATGATTTATTAATGCCGGATCTAATAAGCGATTTCATTAAAATCTATAAAGAAAATCCATGCATCGATGTATTTGCATTTTCTGCTGAATCATTTTCTGATGAAAGTACATCAGATGCAAACATTCAAAAAGATAAACTGCCTGTGTATAAACGTACAATCGAAGGCGTATATGATACTGGTTGTAATGCTTTTGTAAAACTATCTCAAAATGGAACTTTTTTTCCTAATGCTTGGCTTTACATTTTCAAAAAAAGCCTTCAAAGCGATAATAATTTATTCTTTAAAAGAATTATTCACGAGGATGAGGAATTTACTCCCCGTTTATTTCTTAAGGCTTCCTTAACAGTTATAACTAATAAGAAGTATTTCAAGCGACGAGTGCGAGCAGGCTCTATAATGCAAACTTCTCGTTCAGAGAAAAATATCATAGGTTATCTTGAGAGTATAAATACTTTGGTGGAACTAAAAAATAATTCAACCGGGTTATGTGAAAAATATCTTAATGTAAGAATTAGACAGAATATTGTACATATTTTTTCAATATTAAAGCAATCTAATATCACTTTAAGCCAATCCACTAATGAGTCACTTGCCAAAGTTCTTAAAGGAAACACTGATTCGTTAGTATTTATAGCTAAGTATAACGTTTTTATTTATAAAGTCGCTAAATACTTCTTAAAAAGAATTGGATTCATTGTATAAAGTCAAACGTTACGATATATAATTGTTGAAACCTTACAATTGTTCATTATGTTATCCCTATTAATGAGTAACACAATTTCAACCTATGCTCTTCAATCATTTTGCGCTAACATATTCATCACATTTAAGCTGCGAACAGTCGCAGTGACCACACCTGACAGGAGTATGTAATGTCCAAGCAACAGATCGGGGTTGTCGGTATGGCAGTGATGGGGCGTAACCTTGCGCTCAACATCGAGAGCCGTGGTTATACCGTCTCCGTTTTCAACCGCTCCCGTGAAAAGACCGAAGAAGTGATTGCCGAGAATCCAGGCAAGAAACTGGTCCCTCATTATACTGTGCAAGAGTTTGTTGAATCACTCGAGACTCCGCGCCGTATCCTGTTAATGGTGAAGGCGGGTGCAGGCACTGACAGTGCCATCGACTCTCTGAAGCCTTACCTGGATAAGGGTGACATCATCATTGATGGTGGTAACACCTTCTTCCAGGATACTATTCGTCGCAATCGCGAACTTTCTGCAGAAGGCTTTAACTTCATTGGCACCGGTGTGTCCGGCGGTGAAGAGGGCGCGCTTAAAGGTCCTTCTATCATGCCTGGTGGTCAGAAAGAAGCTTATGAGCTGGTTGCTCCAATTCTCAAGCAGATTGCTGCAGTTGCAGAAGACGGTGAGCCGTGCGTAACCTATATCGGTGCGGATGGTGCTGGTCATTATGTCAAAATGGTTCACAACGGTATTGAATACGGTGATATGCAGCTGATCGCTGAAGCCTACGCTTTACTGAAAGGTGGCCTGGCGCTTTCTAATGAAGAGCTTGCGCAAACTTTCACTGAGTGGAATGAAGGTGAGCTGAGCAGCTATCTGATTGACATCACCAAAGACATCTTCACCAAAAAGGATGAAGAGGGTAAATACCTGGTTGACGTGATCCTTGATGAAGCAGCAAACAAAGGTACCGGTAAATGGACCAGTCAGAGTTCTCTGGATCTGGGCGAACCGCTATCGCTTATCACTGAGTCAGTCTTTGCTCGCTATATCTCCTCCCTGAAAGACCAGCGTGTTGCTGCTTCTAAAGTTCTTACCGGGCCGCAAGCGAAGACTGCTGGTGATAAAGCTGAGTTCATTGAGAAAGTTCGTCGCGCTCTCTATCTGGGCAAAATCGTCTCTTACGCTCAAGGTTTCTCCCAGCTCCGTGCTGCGTCTGATGAATACCACTGGGATCTGAACTACGGCGAGATTGCTAAAATCTTCCGTGCAGGCTGCATCATCCGTGCTCAGTTCCTGCAAAAGATCACTGATGCCTATGAGCAGAATGCGGGTATTGCCAACCTGCTGCTGGCGCCTTACTTCAAGCAGATCGCCGATGATTATCAACAAGCGCTGCGTGATGTGGTTGCTTACGCAGTGCAGAATGGTATTCCGGTTCCAACCTTCTCTGCGGCTATTGCTTACTACGATAGCTATCGTTCCGCTGTTCTGCCTGCTAACCTGATTCAGGCTCAGCGTGATTATTTCGGCGCGCATACATATAAGCGTACTGATAAAGAAGGCGTATTCCATACTGAATGGCTTGATTAATTCGTGATAAAACAGCCTGGCAAGAGCCAGGTTGTTTTTTAATGGGGTAACACGGAATCTAATTTCAGTTTTTATTAGAAAATATAAGATTTATATTCCATCCGAAATGTTTTTAATCTTTCTTCTTTTGCAATTTTGTCAAAATTTGCAAAAGAAGAAGTCATTACTTCCATAACGTCATATTTAATATTTCATTTTATTAAGGATTTTATCATGTTACTTCCTGTGATTATGGCGGGTGGCACCGGTAGCCGCCTGTGGCCGATGTCCCGTGAACTCTATCCAAAACAGTTTCTCCGACTGTACGGGCAGAACTCCATGTTGCAGGAAACCATCTCGCGTCTCTCCGGTCTGGATACCCATGAGCCTATGGTTATCTGCAATGAAGAGCACCGCTTTCTGGTGGCTGAACAGCTGAGGCAGCTCGGTAAACTGTCAAAAAATATCATCCTCGAGCCGGTGGGCCGCAACACGGCACCGGCCATCGCCCTCGCGGCGCTGCAGGCCACGCAGAATGGCGATGACCCGCTGATGCTTGTCCTGGCAGCGGACCATATCATCAATAATCAGCAGGTCTTCCACGACGCCATTCGCGTCGCGGAGCAGTATGCGCAGGCTGACCATCTGGTCACCTTCGGTATCGTTCCGAACACCCCCGAAACCGGCTACGGCTATATCCAGCGCGGCAATGCGCTGGGGGAAGGGGAGCACACGCCTTATCAGGTCGCCCGCTTTGTCGAGAAGCCGGACCTGGAGCGTGCGCAGGCCTATCTGGCCTCCGGAGAATATTACTGGAACAGCGGCATGTTCATGTTCCGGGCGAAAAAGTATCTCTCCGAACTGGCAAAATTCCGCCCGGATATTCTCGAAGTCTGCACGGCTGCGGTCCGCGCCGCCGACAGCGGCAGCGACTTTATCAGCATCCCGCATGAGGTGTTCAGCACCTGTCCCGACGAATCCGTTGACTATGCGGTGATGGAAAAGACCGCCGATGCGGTGGTGGTGGGGCTGGATGCCGACTGGAGCGACGTCGGCTCCTGGTCAGCCCTGTGGGACGTCAGCCCGAAAGATGAGCTGGGCAACGTGCTGACCGGCGATGCCTGGGTGCACAACAGCCAGAACTGCTACATCAACAGCGACGAAAAGCTGGTGGCGGCTATCGGCGTTGAGGACCTGGTGATCGTCAGCACCAAGGATGCGGTGCTGGTGATGAATAAAAACCGCGCCCAGGACGTGAAAAAGGTCGTGGAGTACCTGAAGGCCAACCAGCGCAGCGAATACAAACGACACCGCGAAATCTACCGTCCGTGGGGCCGCAGCGATGTGGTGGTCCAGACGCCGCGGTTCAACGTTAACCGTATCACCGTCAAGCCGGGCGGGGCGTTCTCCATGCAGATGCACCACCACCGCGCCGAGCACTGGGTGATCCTCGCCGGGACGGGGCAGATAACGGTCAACGGCAAGCAGTTCCTGCTGACTGAAAATCAGTCGACCTTTATTCCCATTGGTGCCGAGCACTGCCTCGAGAACCCGGGACGTATCCCGCTGGAAGTGCTGGAGATCCAGTCCGGCTCCTACCTGGGCGAAGACGATATTATCCGTATTAAAGACCAGTATGGTCGTTGCTAATTTGTATTTAAGGATTAAATAGATGGCAAAATTAAATTGTTTTAAAGCTTACGATATCCGCGGCGAACTGGGCGAAGAATTAAACGAAGATATCGCCTACCGTATCGGACGCGCCTACGGTGAATTTCTGAAGCCGAAAACGATCGTGGTGGGTGGCGATGTGCGTCTGACCAGCGAGTCGCTGAAGCTGGCGCTGGCCAGAGGCCTGATGGATGCGGGAACGGACGTGCTGGATATTGGTCTGAGCGGGACCGAAGAGATTTACTTCGCCACCTTCCACCTGGGCGTGGACGGCGGGATAGAGGTGACGGCCAGCCATAACCCGATGAACTACAACGGCATGAAGCTGGTGCGTGAAAACGCGAAGCCCATCAGCGGCGACACCGGGCTGCGCGATATCCAGCGCCTGGCGGAAGAGAACCAGTTTGCGCCGGTGGATGCGTCCCGTCGCGGCACCCTGCGACAGATATCGGTGCTGCAGGAGTACGTGGATCACCTTATGGGCTACGTGAACCTGGCCAGCTTCACCCGTCCGCTGAAGCTGGTGGTGAACTCCGGCAACGGCGCAGCCGGTCACGTGATTGATGAAGTGGAGAAACGTTTTGTGGCGGCAGGCGTGCCGGTGACCTTTATCAAGGTGCATCACCAGCCGGACGGCCACTTCCCGAACGGTATCCCGAACCCGCTGCTGCCGGAGTGCCGGCAGGACACCGCGGATGCGGTGCGCGAGCACGGCGCGGACATGGGTATCGCCTTTGACGGTGACTTCGACCGCTGCTTTATGTTTGATAACGATGCAGAATTTATCGAAGGCTATTATATTGTTGGCCTGCTGGCGGAAGCGTTCCTGCAGAAGCAGCCGGGTGCCCGGATTATTCACGACCCGCGGCTGACGTGGAATACGGTGGATATGGTGACCCGCAGCGGCGGCACGCCGGTGATGTCGAAGACCGGGCACGCGTTCATTAAAGAGCGGATGCGTCAGGAAGATGCGATTTACGGCGGGGAGATGAGCGCACACCACTATTTCCGCGATTTCGCCTACTGCGACAGCGGGATGATCCCGTGGCTGCTGGTGGCGGAGCTGCTGTGTCTGAAGAACAGCCCGCTGAAGGCGCTGGTGGCGGACCGGCAGGCGGCGTTCCCGGCGTCGGGGGAAATAAACCGCAAGCTGGAGAATGCGGCGGCGGCAATAGCGCGCATCCGTGAGCGCTATGAACCGGATGCCGTCAACGTGGACACCACAGACGGCATCAGTATTGAATATCCGGAGTGGCGTTTTAACCTGCGCAGCTCGAACACCGAGCCGGTAGTGCGCCTCAACGTCGAGTCAAAAGCTGATGATGAATTAATGAAGGCTAAAACAGAAGAAATATTAGCTTTACTTAAATAGAAATTATTCTGTTTAGAGCCATAGGATTGATGTGTGGAATTATGCATAACCTTATGGCTCTTTCTTGACTTCCCATCTTTCTGAGAGTAAAACCGCCACAAGTGTTGATTACCAGGGTGGCTAATTTGCCGCCGTCCAGTTAACTGATTAAAGTGTGATCGAATGAAAATTACTATTTCCGGTACCGGTTATGTCGGTTTATCGAATGGCATCCTGATTGCGCAAAACCACGAAGTGGTGGCGCTGGATATCATTCAATCCAAAGTTGATATGATTAACCAAAAGATTTCTCCGATTGTCGATAAGGAGATTCAGGAATACCTGGCGGAAAAACCGTTGAATTTTCGCGCAACAACTGACAAGCATGATGCTTATCGCAATGCAGATTATGTCATTATCGCCACGCCGACTGACTATGATCCGAAAACAAACTACTTCAATACGTCGACCGTTGAAGCCGTTATTCGCGATGTTACCGAGATTAACCCTGATGCGGTCATGATCATTAAATCAACCATCCCCGTTGGTTTCACTCGTGATATTAAAGAGCGCCTGGGCATTGATAATGTTATTTTCTCTCCAGAGTTCCTTCGTGAAGGCCGTGCGCTCTATGACAACCTGCACCCGTCGCGTATCGTTATTGGCGAGCGTTCGGAACGCGCGGAACGTTTTGCTAACCTCCTGAAAGAAGGGGCGATCAAGCAGGATATCCCGACGCTGTTTACTGATTCTACCGAAGCTGAAGCAATCAAATTATTTGCCAATACCTATCTGGCGCTGCGCGTGGCTTATTTCAATGAACTGGATAGCTACGCTGAGAGCCAGGGCCTGAACAGTAAGCAGATTATCGAAGGTGTGTGCCTCGACCCGCGTATTGGTAACCACTATAACAACCCGTCCTTTGGCTACGGTGGTTACTGCCTGCCGAAAGATACCAAGCAGCTGCTTGCGAACTACGAATCTGTACCGAATAACATTATTGGCGCCATCGTTGACGCTAACCGCACGCGTAAAGATTTCGTTGCTGACTCCATCCTGGCGCGTAAGCCTAAGGTCGTTGGGATCTATCGCCTGATCATGAAGAGTGGTTCTGATAACTTCCGCGCTTCCTCAATTCAGGGCATCATGAAGCGTATTAAGGCTAAAGGTATTCCGGTTATTATCTATGAACCGGTTATGCAGGAAGATGAATTCTTCAATTCCCGCGTAGTTCGCGATTTTGAGGCGTTCAAACAAGAAGCTGATGTGATTGTCTCTAACCGTATGGCTGAAGAGCTGTCGGATGTTGCTGATAAGGTATATACCCGCGATTTATTTGGCAGTGACTAATCTGTCTTCTGGCCGGGAGCAGCAGCTGCCGGCCACCGCTTTCCTCCCCCTCTAAATGATTACGCATTTCTCTTGCCAGTCTCACCGTTCCTTCACCCAAACCATATCCCCTTAAAAAACGTGACCCCGCTTAAATTCTTCAATTGTTCATCTTGTCGCAATCATTGAGGTCGGATATGTTAAATTCACCTTGTGAAGAGCTACCGTCACTGAGATGTAGACGCTGGAGATAAGCGCCGGAAGGTAAAACAGAGCCTGCTTGCAGGCTTTTGTTGTTTATAAGTTCCTGCCGATGTACAGCATCCTGCCCTGGAATGCGATGAGATTTAGATTCCAGTTTAAACCGACGCTTCGGGATCGTTCAGGGGGGGAGGTATAGTAGGCATGAGTTAGCCGTGGGCATAAAATCCTGATGTCTGGGATGTTGTTTCCGATTCTAGTAACTTTTATAAAATAGCTTCCAGCGCCAGCTGTAGAGACGGAACGTATCTCCACGGCTAGCAGTATTTTATATTATTATTTCCTATGCCAGTATTATAATTATATTAAGTTTTCTTTTCACCACTTTCGCTTGTTAAAAGTCAGCTTGGTTTTTTTCTGGTCCTTAATATAAGAAATCAGAAAATATACAGAAACAATCAACAGGATGGCAGCAACTGCTAAGAAAATTATGTTTGCCATAATTCGTACCAGAATGAAAGGAATGTGATAAATCCATTTGCTTGCGAACTAATACTTTTGACAAAGTCCGCCCTGAGATGCTTAACATATCCTGGAATTAAGAAAATTCCTATATGGAGGTTGTGGCTTTTTTACAGGAAAGTGAATAAATCTTTTTTATCGCTTCTGCTATGAATAAACGATCTGTAACAGACTTAAATGCCAGCCAGACCCTCTGGGGATGATAATCTGTCTAAGCTAATGCTCTTCAGATAGCGTAAGGGAAGGGCTGTATTCGGCTTCTGGTGATATTTTTTTTTACCAGATTCAGGTCTCGTTAATGTACGGTATGGGCTGTTCCGCGCCACTTTACCCAGCATGCTCTGTTACCGACAGAATCGTAAGATTGCTCAACATGGTCTACCAAACAGAAAAGCCGCAGCGGGGTGCCGCTGCGGCTTAATGGCATGCGCATTGCCCGGGGGCATTACACCTTATAATATGCCTTATACCAGTCAACGAAGTTCTTCACCCCCTGACTGACCGTTGTTTGCGGTCTGAACCCCACCATATCATACAGCGGCTTTGTATCCGCGCTGGTCTCAAGCACATCGCCTGGCTGAATAGGCATCATATTCTTTTCCGCGACCATACCCAGCGCTTCTTCCAGCGCAGTGATGTAATCCATCAGCTCAACCGGTGAGCTGTTCCCGATGTTATACACACGATAGGGCGCAGAGCTGTCAGCCGGGGAACCTGTCTCAACGGTCCATTCAGGATTGGGCTGCGGGATAATATCCTGCATCCGTACAATCGCCTCGACGATATCATCGATGTAGGTGAAGTCGCGCTTCATCTTGCCGTAGTTGTAGACATCAATACTCTTTCCTTCCAGCATGGCTTTTGTGAACTTGAACAGCGCCATGTCCGGACGGCCCCACGGGCCATAGACCGTAAAGAATCGCAATCCGGTGGTCGGAATACCATAAAGGTGAGAGTAGGTGTGCGCCATCAGCTCATTTGCTTTCTTCGTCGCGGCGTACAGAGAAACCGGATGGTCAACCGAATCGTCGGTTGAGAATGGCATCTTGCGGTTTAAACCATAAACCGAGCTCGATGAAGCATACAGCAAATGCTCAACGTGATTATGTCGGCAGCCTTCAAGAATGTTCAGATAACCAATCAGATTGGAATCAGCATAAGCGAACGGATTTTCCAGCGAGTAGCGAACGCCGGCCTGGGCAGCAAGGTGGATTACCCGGTTAAATTTCTCATGAGCAAAAAGTTGGGCAATACCTTCACGATCCGCCAGATCGATTTTATGGAAACTGAACAGGGGGGATTGCAGCAAATCCAGCCGGGCCTGCTTCAGATTGACATCATAGTAATCGTTCATGTTGTCGAGTCCGACAACCTCATGACCCGCCTGCAGAAGGCGTTTGCACGCATGAAAACCGATGAATCCTGCGGCTCCAGTCACTAAAAACTTCATATTTATCCTCCGGGTTCACTTTGCCCCGCTATATATAATTGCCGATTTTACACTGGCTTGCTGTAGGGATCACCTGCTTTACCGTTAGCGGTTAAGTTGTCGCCAGCAAAAGCTTGAGAGAAGCATTTCATAAGAGCCTTCCCCGCCAGAGAATGGCGTAAATAATAATTATTATCATGCAGTTAGCTTAGCTGGCAAATAATAACTCTGTGGTCTTTATGTCTGGTAATGATTTCTCTGTTCACAATGTGATCTTTTTTTCGAGATGAAATAAGTTGAATTCATATTGTCGTGATTTATGAATTTGCTTACGTTTCATGCATGATCATTCGGAAAAACCAAGCTAAAATTCGAATTGGTTTTTAAGTTGTTGATTTTATTTTTATTTCTTAAGCATCTGAGTGAGGGTGGAAAAAAGCCAGGCCTGAAGTTCATCTGTTGAATTTATTTTTCATTGAGCTTTTTCATTTTTATTCTTTTAGGCCAACGCGTATACTTCGCAGATAATTCGTTTGTATGGTGTATGTGTTGTCGAGATATGAACCACCCATCCCATCTTCTGGAACATATCGTGAGCGTAATGCTAAAAAAGAGAGTCAATCCGTTCTGCTCAGCCTCCACTGGTATCCAGAGTGTTCTGGCTTTCTCCCGCAGCGCTGCCGTTAACATCGCCATTCAGCGTATTTCTCTCGCTTCTCTCTACGCCTGCAAAGCATCTCTTTCCGCCAATGCGTCTGCCGACAGCGGCAGTGTTCTATCCTTACTAAATGAGAAAGTCCTGATGGATAGCCCTTACGGAAACGGCGAAAGTACTCTGCGTTTTTTGCGCGTGTGATGGTGCGATTACGGATGAAAACAGAGATATGTTCGCCAACATATCTCTGTTTTTAGAATGATTAAGCTCTCAGGCAGATCGTTAAGCGCCGAAGTGCTTAGCCTGTCTGGGGAACGACTCACCTGGCGCTAACGCAGCTACTGCATTAACGCCGTAAGAGAGTGGGTACAACAATAAGGCCCGACGCAATTTGGTAGCGAAAGCCAAGGGCGGTAGCGTGCGCAAAATCCAGCCTGAAGCCAAACGTGTGCCGTTGATTGATAGTAAACAAAATGATTATTTATTTAAGGATTTTATCATGTTACTTCCTGTGATTATGGCGGGTGGCACCGGTAGCCGCCTGTGGCCGATGTCCCGCGAACTCTATCCAAAACAGTTTCTCCGACTGTACGGGCAGAACTCCATGTTGCAGGAAACCATCTCGCGCCTCTCCGGCCTGGATACCCATGAGCCTATGGTTATCTGCAATGAAGAGCACCGCTTCCTGGTGGCCGAACAGCTGAGACAGCTTGGTAAACTGTCGAAAAATATCATCCTTGAGCCGGTGGGCCGCAACACGGCTCCGGCCATCGCCCTTGCGGCGCTGCAGGCCACGCAGAATGGCGATGACCCGCTGATGCTTGTCCTGGCAGCGGACCATATCATCAATAATCAGCAGGTCTTCCACGACGCCATTCGCGTCGCGGAGCAGTATGCGCAGGCTGACCATCTGGTCACCTTCGGTATCGTTCCGAACACCCCCGAAACCGGCTACGGCTATATCCAGCGCGGCAATGCGCTGGGGGAAGGGGAGCACACGCCTTATCAGGTCGCCCGCTTTGTCGAGAAGCCGGACCTGGAGCGTGCGCAGGCCTATCTGGCCTCCGGAGAATATTACTGGAACAGCGGCATGTTCATGTTCCGGGCGAAAAAGTATCTCTCCGAACTGGCAAAATTCCGCCCGGATATTCTCGAAGTCTGCACGGCTGCGGTCCGCGCCGCCGACAGCGGCAGCGACTTTATCAGCATCCCCCATGAGGTGTTCAGCACCTGTCCCGACGAATCCGTTGACTATGCGGTGATGGAAAAGACCGCCGATGCGGTGGTGGTGGGGCTGGATGCCGACTGGAGCGACGTCGGCTCCTGGTCAGCCCTGTGGGACGTCAGCCCGAAAGATGAGCTGGGCAACGTGCTGACCGGCGATGCCTGGGTGCACAACAGCCAGAACTGCTACATCAACAGCGACGAAA